>NZ_QNRT01000001.1:0-6335 GCF_003315245.1 Arenicella xantha
CATCTTCCGTGCTTAATTACCTGTCTCGAGGGAGCTGCATTCTACTCATTAATGACCGCCGGTCAACTCCTTTTTGAAATTAATTTCCAAAGGCGTTTTGAGGCGTTTTCAGCTCTCTAAAAAGAGCTTCAATCGTCTTGAGGAACGCGGATTCTACGCGTTTAATTTGGCACGTCAAACACTTTCGGATTTATTTTCAGCTAATGGATTCCAGACAACTAAAGCACTCCAAACGTCGTTATTTACCAACAGGCAGACATGTCTCTTTAGAAAGAGCCCAGCTATTTAGAGCCAAAGGTGTTGCGCGCTAATTATGAAGTCACTTTTGAGTACACGCTAAGCAGCCTCTTACTACACTAGGCAACATTAGACTCGACCATAGTCGTCCTCAAATCGAACAATATCGTCTTCGCCTAAATAGCTACCGGTTTGCACTTCGATAATCTCCAGCAATTCCGTATCGCTCGGATTAGATAATGCATGCTTCGCACCTATTGGTATGTAGGTTGACTCATTCTCTAGTAGCGTCATAGTTTTATCGCCATTTAGCACTTCTGCCACACCCTGCACGACCACCCAGTGTTCAGCACGATGACGATGCAGCTGTACCGACAGTTTTGCCCTCGGCTTAACCTGTATTCGTTTGACCTGAAATCGCTCCCCCACATCTATTGAATCATACCAACCCCAAGGCCGATAGACCTTTCGATGATGCCGAGTCTGTGATCGATTAGCACTCTCTAACTGCTTGACGATTTCTTTTAAAACCTAATCACGCACTCCGTCGATAACGAAAGCACCCTATCAGGCACAAGATTAACGGCAACCGAGATACGACACCGCCAGACAATGTGATTGGAATCATGCAGCCCCAACTCGAAGGTGTGTTTGATTATTTACGAACCAGTCATAAGTTTGCTGCAAACCGGCCTCCAGTGATACAGAAGCACTCCAGCCTAGTTCACGCAATTTCGAAACATCGAGTAATTTCCTTGGAGCCCCATCCGGCTTGTCGGCATCGAAAACTAACTCCCCTTCAAAACCAACAACGGCTCGCATGGTCTCGGCGAGTTCACGAATGGTGCAGTCGATGCCGGTCCCCACATTAATATGTGTCAATCGCGGATCGGTTACTGAATCATAGCTATCTTGATCTAACCCCATAACAAAAATTGTGGCATTCGCCATATCATCCACATGCATAAACTCACGCATGGGGGAGCCAGTTCCCCATACCACAACCTGCTCATCATCAGTCAATTTAGCATTATGAAAGCGAAGCATCATGGCTGGTATAACGTGACTATTGGTTGGATGAAAGTTGTCATTTTGGCCATACAAATTAGTCGGCATCACACTACGATAGTCGACCCCATATTGCCGGTTATACGATTCACACAACTTTATGCCGGCAATCTTGGCAATTGCATAAGGTTCATTTGTGGGTTCTAAATAGCTAGTAAGCAAAGCGGACTCCGGCATCGGCTGTGGCGCCAACTTTGGATAGATACAGGACGACCCTAACAGCACCAGCTTTTTCACACCAGTGCGATACGCCGCATCCACCACATTACACTCAACCATTAAATTCTGATAAATAAATTCTGCGGGATACGTATTATTAGCGAATATACCGCCGACTTTAGCCGCTGCGTGATACACCTCATCAATAGCATTAGACGCGAAAAAATCGTTGACTGATCGCTGATCGGTTAAATCCAATTCAGCTCGACTCCGGGTCACGATGTCGACCTCATCCTGCTCTCGCAATTGCCTGATGATCGCTGAACCAACCATGCCTTGATGGCCGGCAACATAAACACGTTTACGCATTATAAGGCACTACTCGACTGGATTCGCCGCAACGAAACCATGCTTCCGCAACAATGCATCACGTTTTGCTTCTGCAACATCACTAGCAACCATTTCAGCGCACATTACGTCGACCGTAATTTGCGGCTTCCAATTAAGCTTTGACCGAGCCTTAGATGGATCACCTAGTAACGTTTCGACTTCCGCTGGACGAAAATATTTTGGGTCTACCCGAATCAAAACATCGCCTACATTAACCATTGGGGCTTTAGATTGATCCACCGACACAACGGTACCCGTCTCACTGACACCTTTGCCAGTAAACTCCAGCTCAACACCAATTGCTCGAGCCGCTAACACCACAAAATCTCGAACAGAAATTTGCTTGCCGGTCGCTATCACGAAGTCATCCGCAACCTCTTGCTGCAACATCATCCACTGCATTCGGACATAGTCTTTAGCATGCCCCCAGTCCCGCAGCGCATCCATATTACCAAGACACAAGCAAGTCTCAAGACCGTGAGCAATACGCGCTAAAGTGCGGGTTATCTTTCGAGTAACAAAAGTCCCTCCGCGACGCGGCGACTCATGATTGAACAATATTCCATTACAGGCATATATTCCGTATGACTCACGATAATTTACCGTCATCCAGTATGCATAGAGTTTAGCAACGGCATAAGGTGAACGCGGATAAAACGGAGTTTGCTCTGTCTGCGGGGTTTCTTGCACAAGACCATACAACTCAGAGGTAGCCGCTTGATAGAAGCGCGTTTTATGCTCTAACCCCAAAATTCGAATTGCTTCCAACAAGCGCAATGTTCCCAATGCGTCCACATCAGCCGTATACTCTGGCACCTCAAACGAAACCGCTACGTGACTTTGAGCAGCAAGGTTATAAATCTCATCAGGCTCTATTTCTTTGACTAAGCGTATTAAGTTCGACGCATCCGACAGATCCCCATAGTGAATCTTAAGTCTCGACGTTAACTCATCCGGACCATCACTTAAATGATCAAGTCTCTGGGTATTAAAGGAAGATGCACGCCTTTTAAGCCCATGAACCTCATACCCTTTTTCGAGCAGGAGTTCGGCTAGGTACGAGCCGTCTTGGCCTGTTATCCCAGTAATAAGAGCTTTCTTCATAGATTTAGAGTAGATAGGTTAGCCAGTGAATTCTGGATGAGACTGCGTGCAAGTGTAGCTAATCGACCGTTAAAAGACAAAACAAACACTCGCCGTATTTTAATGCAGAAAACGGCGCCATGGAGACGCCGTTTTGCTTCACGAATGTAAGTTTAAATTAGAACTCGAGACCAACTCCAACGCGATACACATTGTCCTCGCCGCCACCTTCTGACATAGATGCGCCAGCATTAATCATCACTCTAGGTGCGTCGTCTTGATCACTGTTCATTTTTAACCAATGATTAATACCTAAACCCAAAGCGGTTTGGTTTTTATATTGACCAATACCCGCGCTTAGCGTTGTTTTACCAGGCATTGAGGGCTGAATTAACGTGCCCATGGCTACCGCACCAGCAACCCCACGACGCGCCTCAGTTCTAACTTCATCTAACTGCTCGAGGTTCACCGCGTCTGTTTCAAAAATACCGCGAGATACGTTGGTAATACGACGTTCCGCCGACGCAGCACCTACAGAAACCTCATTATCACTCGAAACAGTCGAGCCAGCACCAATTGACACTGAGTTGGTGAAATTAGCCTGAGCGCCAGCGCCAATCGCAATCGCACCTTGGGCATTCGCGGTGGCGCCACTACCAATAGCGATGCCACTCGCATTTGATGCGAACGATCGAGACCCTAAAGCGACACTAGCCGACCCGCCGGCAAAAGCGTTTTCACCTAAAGCCGTGGCTGATAAAGCTGAGGCATTGGCATTCGAACCGAATGCGGATGCGGCAGTAGCCGAAACATTAGACTGTGCACCGACCGCTGTCGCTGCCTGACCATTAGCCAGCGCCTCCATACCAACAGCTGTTGCTCCTGTGCCACCTGTAGCGTGAGAGCCGTCACCAACGGCAGTGCTTGAGCGTCGGCTAGCAATCGCGCCATTACCTAGCGCTGTTGCATTGGCTTGCCGAGCAATCGTGTCGTTACCAATGGCTACGGTATTGGCCGCTAGACCGGCGGCGCCGCGACCGTCACCATTCGCATCACTACCAATCGCGATAGTTTGCGACTGCGTGGCCTGAGCACCCAAGCCAATCACAACATTATTATTGCCATTTGAACTAGCGTTAGTACCAACCACCAGACTATCGGCACCTCGAACTGAATTGTTAGAGCCGCCAACGATACTCCCTTGCACATTGTCGAGGGAGTTACCGCTGCCCACCACACTGTTATTGCTTGAATTGCCGCCAAGCTGGTTCCCTTCACCACCCACTAAGTTGTTATTAGAGTTGCCGCCTAACTCATTATTGCCACCAGCAACAATGTTGAAATCAGAGCTACCCGACAAAGTATTACCAGCGCCTGACACGGCGTTGCCATCTGAGCCATCAATAATATTATTGCCGTCACCACCAATTTGGTTGGCACCACTACCATCAATGGTATTGTTGGTTCCGGATACCGCGTTAGAGTTTGAATCAATAACCGTATTACCATCTCCGGAGATGTCATTATTTTCCGACGGGTCAACGAAGTTGTTCTGACCTGAAACACTGTTGTTATTGGAATTGTCAGTGACGGTATTATTGCTACCTGAAACCGCGTTATTATTTGAATTATCGCTAATCGCATTGCTTTCACCAGTCACGATATTGTAGTTACTTGAATTCACCACGTTAGTACCACCACTAGCAATATTCCAACCACCGGTCACCTGGTTACCGGTACCAGAAACATTGTTTCCACTCCCGTTAACAGAGTTCGACGTGCCGCTTGCAGCATTTGAGTCACCTGTCACCGAGTTATCGCTACCAGCACCAATATTATCGTCACCGACAACCGCATTCGAGCCGCCCGACAACGCGTTACGACTACCCGTCACGGCATTGCTATCACCACCGGTAATATTCGAATCACCGGTTAGGGTATTCGCACCACCGGTTACGAGATTCGCATCGCTACCACTATTTAGCGTGTTATCAAAACCACTTACGTTATTACCAAAACCGTCAGCTACGTCATTGGTTCGGCCAGTAACAGCATTGTCATCCGCGCCACTTAGCGTATTACCACTGCCGGACAACACGTTATTATCGGAATCAAGCGACGCCACGTTCTCGGTACCAGAAACCGTATTACGATCGCTATCGTCAGTTAACTCATTTCCGGAACCAGCTATTTGATTAGCATCGGAATTACTGCGAACTTCGTTTTCACTACCCGCCACCACATTGTCATCGCTGTCGTTGACAATATTCTGATTTCCTGCAACTTGGTTATCTTCAGCATCATTACGCAAGATGTTTGATTCACCAACCACACTGTTACGATTGCTATCATTTACCGTATTTGCCTCACCAGCTAGTAAGTTATCATCGGCATCGTTGTTTAAGGTATTGCCGTCGCCAGCTACCGCGTTACCGTCACTACCATTGCGGACCGAGTTGTCTTCACCAACTACGCTATTGTCATCACTGTCATTAACAACATTGTCGTTACCCGCAACTTGGTTATCTTCGGCGTCATTGCGAAGCGTGTTCGAATCTCCCGCCACATTGTTGCGACTACTGTCATTAACGGTATTATCGGCACCAGCTACTTGGTTTGCATCACTGCTATCAGCAACCACATTACTCAAGCCACCTACGGTATTCGCATTACTATTGTCGCGCACGGTATTACCGTCACCTGCGACCGTATTGCTATTTGAATCACGGACCACGTTAGTAGTACCTGCCACAGTATTACTGCTAGCGTCGCGTACTAAGTTATCGCTACCCGATACCGTGTTGTCGTCAGCATCACGAACAGTATTGCTATTGCCCGAGATTGTACTGTTGTCGCCATTACGTACGGTGTTATCAAAGCCGCTTATGGTGCTGCCGTCTGATCCTTCACGTACGGTATTAGATTCACCCGCGACGGTATTGTTGTTTGAATCTTCTCGAACCACATTTGAATCACCAGCAACCGTATTATTGTCTGACTCTTCAAGCAGGCTATTGTTAGTACCCGCAATCGTGTTATCGAACACGGTGTCCACAGTATTGAAACTCCCCGCTACTGTATTGCCCTCCGAAAGCACGACACTATTTTCAAAGCCTGTAACTTGGTTGTCGAATGCTTCGTCCAAGCTATTGCCTTGACCAGATACAGTGTTCGAGTCAGACGTTACCAGTGAGTTGCTATCACCAACAACCATATTTTGGTTACTGTCATCCAACTCATTCCCTTCGCCAGCAGTAACGTTGTCGTTACTGCCATCAACAAGCTCGTTATTGTTACCCGACACAGTATTGCCATTACTATCAAGCACAAGATTCTCGGCACCGGCAACAGTATTGGCATCACCATCTTCTACTGTGTTTGCTTCACCAGCAATAGAG
>NZ_QNRT01000001.1:1263456-1387034 GCF_003315245.1 Arenicella xantha
CAACTAACAATTGTAGACCGCAACCAGCAACACACCATTATAGAATCGACTCAGGATACGCAGTTTAACAACGATCAAGAGCCTGTCGAGGCCTGTGCGTCGGTCGAGAGTCTACGCCTCGCTATTTGCCAACTATTGGATAAATAGCAGCATGTTCATGCGCATCGCCCGAATTCTGTTCATTGTGTTAGTGATTGCCAGTATCGTGTTGGCGTTACGCCTAGGTACCGCGATACAGATCGACACCGATCTTGCAGACATCTCGCCAGGGAGTCAACACAGCTCGCAGACTCGAGCCGCCATTGATGCACTGCAAGACAATATCCAACAGCGCATTATCTTATTGGTGTCTGGCCCCGAAGACGCCGCGTACCAAGCGGATGACGACTTACGTCAAGCATTGAGTCAGGTAAGCAATCTGACCGTGCATGCCTCGCCCGAACAACGATCTGAACAAATGATCGAACAGCTAACGCCGTATCGATTCAGCCTGTTGACGGTTAATCAGCAAGCTTCACTGACAGACATGAACGCCGATGAAATAGCCAACAGCGCCTACGCGGCAATGCTTGGTTTATCTGGCCAAGTTCGCGTATTGCCATTCACACTCGACCCGCTGGGTATTCATTCCGATACGCTACTACAACTCGCACCTAGCAACCCAAGCCACGAACAAGACAACTCGGTAGCGCTGCCGATTCAGCTATCGATTACTCAGGGCGCGCTCAATATGAATGCGCAAAAGGCATTGAGCCAACAGCTTGACGAACTCATCGAACTGACTGAAACGTCACACAACGTGTCGATTGACCGCTCTGGCATATTCTTTTTCGCCGCTCAGGCCGCCAGCAGCTCTAAGCAAGACATAAGCATGATCAGCACCGGCTCTACAATCGGCGTCATTCTGTTGCTACTACTCGTGTTCCGAAGCTTACGGGCGTTACTGTTACCGATAGCATCGATTGCGCTGGGAGTGGGCTTCGCGTTCATTCTAACGCACACCGTATACGGTAAAGTCCATGTGCTGACCATTGTGTTCGGTGCGAGCCTAATCGGCATTGTAATTGACTATTCACTGCACTACTTTTATCACGGCGCGAGCCACGCCAACACGCCAAGCAACCACACCGACCAAAGCAACGAAAAACAGGCCTTACTAAGAGCATTAGCATTGAGCTTGTTAACGTCGATTATTGGCTATGCGGCACTGAGCTTCTCCAGCCTGCAAGCCCTGCAAAAAGTCGCGGTATTTTCCTGCGCTGGTTTGTTTATGGCCTGGCTCAGTGTGGTGTGTTTAGGTGATTGGGCCTTGCGTAAACCATTGAGTGTTGAGCAACGCGTATTTCCCGCGTTGCTCGCGTTGATCTCAAGTGCTTTAAGACAAATAAGTAAGCGCTGTTGGGCGACCCTAGCCTTAGCCACACTTATTGCAGGCATATCGGTCGCGGCGCTATTACAGCCATTCGACGACGATCCTCGAGTGTTTTTCAAAGCCCCAACCGACATGCTCAACAGCGAACGACGAGTAGCGGAAGTTGCAAGTGACTACGAACCCGGCCAGTACATTATTTTACGCGGCCAAAACACCGAAGAAGTGTACCAACGTCACGCACTATTTCTAAACAAGATCAACCAGAGTAAAACACTACACGCTGAACAATTCACCAGCCTAATGAACTGGATACCAAGTCAGGCCAGCCAAGACGCGATCTACCAATTGCAGGAAAAACTCTATACCACCGGTGGTGCGGCTGACCAATTGCTTATGCAACTCGGCCAAGCCGAAGGTGCCACCGCGCTGACGCAAGAGTACCTCGCGGCCAAACAACGTCGACTGCTACCGTCTACGCTAATTGGCTTGCTCGGCGATGCGATGCCGCCGCTTTGGTTTGTTGAGCCCAACAATATTGTTAGCTTTGTATTAATCCAGAAAGGGGTTAATGCGAATGCGCTTGACGCACTGCTGACCGATATCGATGGCATCGAATACGTTAATACCTTGGTTCGCACCGAGCAGGCGCTCAGCACACAGCGCCAGTCCGCCTTAGAATTGTTGTTGTTGGCGTACCTCTTGGTAGCGGCACTTATGGTATTGCGATTTCGACAAGTGAAGGCATTGTGGCTGGTGTTGATTCCCGCTAGCGCGACCTCGGCACTCTTTATTGCGAGCGCGGTATTCGGCTTTGCACTCAATTTATTCCACGTTATGGCGCTGTTTTTGGTGCTCGGCTTCGGTATGGATTATGCTATCTTCGTACATGAATTGAAGCAACGTGTCGCCATTACTTTACAAGCGATCCTGCTATCGGCACTAACCAGTTTGCTATCTTTTGGCCTACTTGGTTTAAGTGCAATTCCAGTGGTAGCGAGTTTCGGTATTACTTTATTGATTGGCAACTTTTTTAACCTGTTTGGTGCGCTGGTATATGCTCGCACTCAAACCTCCCCGACAACCCCTCAAACAACCTAAAGTACGCTATTTTGGCGCACGTAGACACAAGCACATAAACATGAGTAATCGACGAGTATTAGTCACCGGCGCTAGTCGTGGAATTGGTGCCGCCACCGCCATTGAGCTAGCGCGGCAAGGCTTCGACATAACAGTAAACTATCACAGCAATCAAGCCGCGGCCGATGCGATTGTAAAGACCATTGAAGAGCATGGTATAGCAGCTAAGGCACTACAGTTCGACATCGGCGATCGTGCTCAAGTGCGGGAAATTTTAGAGTCCGACGTCGAACAGAATGGCGCCTACTATGGTGTTGTCTGCAACGCCGGCATTGCCCATGACGCGGCATTCCCTGCGCTCCAAGACGAACAATGGGATTCTGTAATACATACCAACTTAGACGGCTTTTACAACGTACTGCAGCCGTTGATTATGCCAATGATTCGGCTTCGTAGCGGCGGGCGCATCGTGACTTTGTCGTCGGTGTCTGGACTAATCGGTAATCGCGGCCAAGTTAACTACAGTGCTGCGAAAGCCGGCATTATTGGTGCAACCAAAGCTTTAGCCGTTGAATTAGCCAAACGTAAAATCACTGTGAACTGTGTCGCACCCGGGGTTATCGAAACCGACATGACAGAAAATATTCATGCCGACGAAGCTAAAAAGATGATACCCATGGGCCGATTCGGCCAAGTCGAAGATATTGCGGCTGCGGTGGCCTATTTAATGTCAGATTCAGCCGGCTATGTGACGCGCCAAGTAATCAGCGTAAACGGCGGCATGTGCTGAGCCGAATTAGTTCAAATGAACAGCACGGCTAACCGGCTAGTCAATTTTGCTAGGTTTGCCCGGCCCATTTGATTGCCTATAATAGCGCCATGATTACCATCCAAACCTCTCATGTATAAGCAAGTTGCTATAATCGGAGCCGGCCCTGCAGGTTGTGCCCTTGCTTGCTTTTTGCGCGAGAGAGACATCGATTGTTTGGTGTTCGACAGCGATAAAACGCCAGAATTGATGGTCGGCGAGTCATTGGTACCGGCGGCAATACCGGTTTTACGGCGGCTCGGCATTGAACAGCAGGTGGCTGCCGTTTCACGCGTTAAACGTGGTGCTGCTCTACGCCACGGCAATGGCAACCGGGTCGACTTCGAATTCAAAGCGTATGGTAGCGATTACCCAGACTATTCTTATAATATTCCGCGACCTCAGTTTGATCGAATTATTAGACAGCGCGCCGAACAGCTCGGAGTGCGCTTTATTACCCATCGAGCCAATGTTGAGCTGGTCGACGATGACCCGCAACGCGAACTTAGATTAAGCAACGACAGCTTATTAGCAGCCGGCTTGAATCTCAGCACACAGCCCGACATTTTGATTGATGCCACGGGTCGCTCACGTTTATTTAGTCGACGCTTAAACCTTTCTGCCAATCGCGGTCCGCGAACTGACATAGCTCACTTTGCCCACTTCAAGAATTTTTCCGACGATGCTCACCTCGACGGCCAAGTGGTGTTAAGTGCGTTGGCATGCGGCTGGTCTTGGCAAATTCCTTTGCACGGCGTTACCTCCGTCGGCGTAGTGATGAATGCAGACAGCGCAAAACTATACGGCCGTAATGCGGCAGAACGACTAGAAAATGCAATTTCGCATAACCCCTTGTTAGCCGAGGCAGGCTTAGGACGGCAACGAGTTAGCGAGGTCATGACGTACAGCAACTATCAACTTATTACCGAACAAGCACACGGTAAAGGGTGGATTTTGCTTGGTGACGCGCTCGGTTTTGTTGACCCAATGTTGTCGCCCGGCGTATTTATGGCACTAGAATCAGCCGAGCTTTTAGATAGATTAGTACTGTCGAAACCGCAAAGCGAGGTGGAAAGGCATAGCGCTGACTATTTCTCGCAAATGCAACACTGGCACGACGCTTGGACCCGACTCATACAGTATTTCTACGATGGCAGAATATTAAGCATGGGCGAGATGCGCGATTACATTCGCCACGAAGCCAGTGTGTTTTCGATCAGCCGATACGTCGAACCCATTGTGAGTCGCATGTTGTCACAGCTGGTGTCCGGTGTAAAAACCCGTTCAGAGCTCAATCACACCGTGTTACACCACACTTGTCAGCACTTGATTCGAGACAAGTCACAGATGGAAAACAACCGAATCCGCAGCACCCTTACAGCAACTCAATTATCGCAACTGCAAACCATGCTCAAGCAAGCCGAAGTCAGTATCGGTAAATGTACCGCCGCCGCCTAAACAACACTCATCGGATGTACACAACGTTTGTACACCGAAATCAACAAAGTAATGACTATCTCAGCACTCTCACTTAGCTCTCCTAGTAATACGCCAAGGCGGATTTAGCCGATTTTCTCCCGCCCAATACAACTTAATTTTATTACCAGAAGGGTCATACAGGACGGCCTCACGCCACAAGTACGATTCGTTCGTAGGAAGTTGCTCAAACTCAATGTTCTTGGTCAACAGAGTCTCGACCCAATCATCAAGTGCTTCGTGCTCAAAATATATCACCGCACCGTGTTGATGATGCTCTTGCGATAATGACAATGAAAACGTTGATGCTCCCTCGGGACAAGCGAATCGAGCATAGTGCGGTGTATCGACAATCTGAATAAACCCAAGTGTTAAATAGAACTCAACCGCTGCCACCATGTCGTTGACCGGCAACGTTACCTGATTAAGATTCATTAAACACTCCTAATAGAACAGCGGTTAAATGGGATACTTTTTCTAGAAAAATCAAACATAGCATCATTTTGGCACGAACCAATCTAATGACAGTGCCCTCTTCAAAACATCCTTCAGACAAATAAAAGGTGTTCTGTCATGCTGAGTGTTCTTGAGCATAAAAATGACGTAGGAAATTAGCGTAGCTCCGCACACTACATCATCTCAATGCCCGACGGCTTTCTAGCTTTGACTCTCTTCACAATATAGTAAGGCAAGTAAGCAACTCCGAACATCATCAGAAAAAATAAGTAGGTCAGACTTAACGATTGAAACCATTGATAGGCAAGTCGCTCGGCAATTCCGGACTTTGAAAGGATAGTCGGCAACTGAATTAGTAAGCCCAACGCAAAATACAGCCATAGACTAGTGATACAAATGATATGGAAAATTCTGTAACCGATTACAAAATTTCTAAATACATAAAACGATAAGCTTAAAAATATTGCCGGCAATATAATGCTAAAGATCAGCGGAAGGTCCCAAAACGTTTCAGACATAACACCTAAGCCAAAACTAAGTAACCAGATAAAAAACATACTTTTTGCCGCCATTTACTTTTTCCTCAACTTGACTAAACGGTTGCTGCGCCAAGCCTATTATTCGAGCTCACACAGTAGTTTAAATGCATTGTTTTGCACTCGATGTTCGCTGTCGTTTTACAGGCTCTAGCGGATTAGTGTATTTGACGTAATTCGACAAGTTTTTCGACAATCAGCGGTGGCGCAGACTTAGATGGATTAGACGGGTCCAAGTCTTGCTCTGTTTCCCATGTTGTAATTAATTCAACGGCTTCGGAAAACGCATCAACTAGAGCTATATCGGGGCTATTAGCCAACACCTCTTTGAACAGCGCTCGCCCAAAGTAAGTCATATCCGCATCGTCAGAACAGCCGAAGGATTTACTCTCGCTGTCTGCAGCAGTCAAAAGCAAGGTGTGTTCATTTTCTAACTCAGGTATGAACCCGCCAGAATAACAGGCCGAAATCATCAATACACGCCACTTAATGCCAGCTTCATTCAGCATTACTCTAAATTCTTGCGGCGATAAATCGGGTAGCTTTATGCTGTCATGGTTCAAATAAAACTCAGGTTCTTTGGAACCATGGCTTGTCATATAGATAAATAGCACATCTTGCTCTGCATTCATCTTTTGACCTATTGCGGTGATAGCACTTTGAATTGAACGCCGGTTCGCTATCGGCCACATGGCAGCCGAGTCATGATCATTCACCAACATAACACTGCGCCCCGTGGTGTGATAACGCGACTCCATAATGCCAGTGGCATACTCAACCTCTCGGCGAAACACACTTTGTCGACCATCGCCAGCTATACCAAGAAAATACGCGTTAGCAACGCTTGCATCAGACGGCTGCAATCCACTCAGTGCAGTATCTAGCAAGCGCTGATGGCTAGCCAAAGCTTCTTCGGCTTGCTGATGCCGACGCTCACCAGTCGCCGCATTAAACACGAGCTTGCCGCTTTCCCACTCGCCTTGCAACACAGCGGGGTCATCATCAGCCTCACTTTGCTTACGAACTAAACTGCCTTTTCCGTCATAGTATCCATATGAAAACTCCCCCGTGTACACATCACCATTGGACGAAGTGAGCACACCGTCACCATCAAATTGATTGTACTCGAACGACCCCACATAACTGCTTCCATCCGCGCCAAACCATTTACCGTCTCCACTGATGTAGCCATCCTCGAACTCACCTTCAATGCGATCACCATCAGCATTGGTAAGAACACCCTGGCCATTAGCTTGCCATGCTTCGACTGCACCCACATACACGCTGCCATCATAGGCTTTTATTTCACCTTGCCCAGTTAACTTACCCTCAACAAACTCTCCTTTGTAATAGGTCTCCTCCTGAATATAAGCTCCCTGCCCATGATACAAACCAGCCACAAACATACCTTCATAAACGGCACCACTGGGGTAGGTGATTTTTCCTGAACCATCGTAAAGATTAGCCTTAAATTCACCTTCATACACATCACCATTATTATTGGTAAAAGTGCCGAAGCCTTCAAACCAACCATTTACAAACTGTCCTTCATATTGGTGCTGTGACGTTACCAACTTACCCATTCCGTGCATCTGACTATCCAGCATCTCGCCATGATAAGTGTAATCGCTAGGTGTGTTAGTCACAGAAAACTGGCCGGTAGCGCGACCTAGTGAAAACTCTCCCTCCAACCGACTACCATCTGCCTGCACCATTATTCCTGGCCCGTCGAATAGACCCTCTTTAAAATTGCCTTTATAAAACCCACCAGACGGATACAACAATGTACCTTGACCGCTAAACTTACCATCGACTACATCGCCCTCGTACTTGCTGCCATCTGGCAACACCACATCGGGAGCCAACATAAGCGGCGCCTCGCAGGCGGCAAGAAAAAAGATCGAAGCGATCAAGCTATATCGGGTGATTCTATTCATTGAATATCTATGAGTGAGTGTTTTCGATCCGTTAGAAGAGACCACCGATGCCGCAGCATTAGTACCCTACTTAACAAACTCAGTTTGGCTTTCGGTGTTAATTGAATCTTTCCTTAAGTTAACACCAATATATTACGCCACGACAACTTGAGCAATGCTGTCCGAGGTTTGAGTCGGATAACTTGGTTTAACACATCAGCGATTCTTCAGACACTTTTCTATTTCAGAGATAACCGTCGCTACCCTATTCGGTTTGATCCCATTTGTATGAGTGCCTAGATACAAAGACTCACAAACGCTGTTGGGTAGCTGATGTACCTTGATGTGTTGTTGTTTTTTGAAGGCCCCGACTGCGTGACTGGGCAACACGGTAAAACCGAGCCCCATGCTCACGGGCTCTAAAATTAGACCTATCTGGTTGGAGAACCCAGACCGCTTAAACTGATTGGTATTGTGGAACTCTGGAAAGTTGACACCCAACAGCTGACCAGCATGATGAGGTCCATCCGGATGGTCAATAAACCCAAGATCAATGAGTGTCTCCCAGCTAGGTTGTTCGATACCTGCTGGAGTAATAAGCAGTAGCGCTTCTTCTGCAATCGGCGTCAAACTAACCTCACCCATGGTCGACAAACAGGTCATAAGGCCGATATCTACTTTACGCTCAGCAATTAACTTTTCGATGTCTTTATTCGGAGCAAATCGATATTCCACAACCAACGTAGGAAATTGTGTCTGCATCGCTAAGAAATAAGGGTAAAGCTTAAGCCCGACACTACCCGGTGATGCCACCTTAACAATACCTTCGTGCGTCGGATCTGACCCTACGCGTTGCTCTAGCTTAGTCAGCGACAGAATCACCTTTTGACCTTCTCGATATAGACGGTCCCCAGCACTAGTGAGGCTAAAGCTCTTCCCATGCCGATGTAAAAGTGGCTGACCAAGATGCTCTTCTAGCTTGCGCACATGCTGACTCACCCCCGATTGGGTCATATGAAGGTTTTCTGCCGTACGGGTAAAGTGACCGACCTCAACCAGCGTGCAAAAACTTTGTAACCAGACCGGATTTATCATTACAAATATTACTCATATCCATTTCAAATGATAATTTTACTTAATAATCAACCCTTTGTAATCTACTTACAACATTAATTACAGACGCAAACATCATGCAAACACCTTACCCCCGCAATTTTTCACATATTGGTATATCAGTCCCCGACTTAGAGGCAGCCGTTGCCTTTTATACCGAGGTAATGGGTTGGTATTTAATTATGCAACCAACTGACGTTGTCGAAGACGACAGCCCAATAGGCCAAATGTGCACAGACGTATTCGGTAGCAATTGGGGGAAATTTCGCATCGCGCACTTGTCAACGGGCGACCGCATTGGAGTAGAGCTTTTCGAATTTAACGACCAAGTGAATCCCGAGAACAATTTCGAATACTGGAAAACCGGTGTGTTTCACTTTTGTGTGCAAGATCCAAATGTGGAAGAACTCGCCGAAAAAATTGTTGCTGCGGGAGGCAAAAAACGTATGCCTAAGCCACGCTATTATTACCCCGGAAGCAAGCCCTACCGCATGATTTATATGGAAGACCCATTTGGCAATATCTTAGAGATTTACAGCCACAGCTACGAGTTGGTTTATAGCGAAGGCGCCTATTGAGCCTATTAAGTATCGGCTTATGATTCGGGCGTCATGTACGCCCGAATCATAATGCTAGCTGTTATTAACGCAGCCTACAGATAATCCGCGTATTTATCCGCGTACTTACGCAGCTTAGCAACATCCGCTTGCTGGGCTATTTGCTCAAGTAATGGCTTGGCGTCATGGTTACCAACTTCGGCCATTGTCTTAATTAGCCAGGCGATTGCATCTATCTGTTCGCCATTTTGTTCGTCAGCCTCGCCCCATTCCATCGCCAGTCGTTGCTGTGCTAACGTAACCAACTTTTGATCCGTTTTATGTCCATAGTAAACTCGTTTTACGCCGATCTTGAGCAAACTGTAATCGGTTGCATTCAACATGTTAGTAACCCGTGTTTCCTCCAATTGACCGGATGGCGCAAACTCTAAACCGGCTGAAATAATTGAATTCCACTTTTGATAGGTAGCCAAACGCTGCAACGCTAAAGCCGCATGTTTACGTACCTTTTTCGACTTGGCGTTACTAACCGCATTTTGCAACGTTGCACGATATTTTTCATTACCTGACAGTGCAAGAGCTTTCGCGTACCACGAGGCTTTCTGCACATTCGCTTTACCCTTCTCGTTGATTAACGAATTAACTCGAACCTCAATCAGATCAAATAGCGCAGCATCGCTATAGCCCGCCCAAATTAATCTATCCATCGCCTTTCGGTGATCAGCAAAGTCGTCCGCCTCGAAAACAGCACGATAGTTGCTTAGCTCAGCATCCATATCGGCCTGGCTGGCGATAGTCGCTGTCGGTAGTCCAAGAATAACAAGTGCACTGGCTAGAAGTGCGGTTAGCTGACGCATGCGAAACATAACGTTCCCTGTAAGAGTAAGTGTTTGAGTCCTAACAGTATAGAAGCCTGCCTGCTTGCTGGCAAACCAACGCAGTTTTAATGAGTCTGAGCAGAAGCACTATCGGCGATCGAAAATTGAGGTAAAATTTAGCTCTCTCTGACTTACAACAGCCATTTCCACAAAACGCCCTGTGACCAATCACATTAAAACTCGTGCTGTTGAACGCTTGCCCCTACTCTCGACTGAAGAGTTCACCGCCACCTATAAAGATTCAAATACGCCGGTGATTATTACCGAATTAACCAAATGCTGGCCAGCCGTGACCAAGTGGTCGGTCGATTATTTAAAACAGGTTGCTGGCGAGCAAATTGTGCCGGTATACAGCAGTAAACCAGCACAGGGCAAACAACACCAACATGCGGCGGAGAAGCAACTACCGCTACGTGAATACTTGTCGATGCTCGAAGCCGGTGAAAACGACCTTCGTATGTTCTTTTACAATATTTTGGAGAACGTGCCACAGCTATTAAACGATTTTAGTTACCCGGATTTAGGCTTATCATTTTTTAAACGCCTACCGGTATTGTTCGTTGGCGGTAGAGGGGCCAAGGTTCAAATGCACTACGACATTGATTTAGCGAACCTAATTCTATGCCACTTTGGCGGCCCGAAACGTGTGCTCTTGATTCCGCCAGAACAAACACAGTATATGTACAAAGTACCGTTTTCGTTTAGCGCGCTACATTCGGTAAATTTTGACCAACCGGATTTTGCTAAACACCCAGCACTGAAACAACTCAATGGCTATGTAGCAGAGTTGCAGCATGGTGATGCTTTATACATTCCGTCTGGATATTGGCATTTTATTGAATACCAAGATATTGGCTTCTCTATGACGCTACGCTCTATGCCAACCAGTCTGCGCGGACGAGCAACCTTGTTGAAGAATATTTTTGTGACACGCACGATCGAAGGCCTTATGCGAAAACTCGTTGGTCAGAAGTGGAATGATCGCAATGAACGACTCGCCTTAGAACGAACTAATCGCGGTTTCATCGACTAATTATTTGAGCTTACCGTCAAGCGCCGTAACGCCGACTTGTAGCTGACGCAACGCGGCTGGTTCGGGTTTATAAAACACCCAGTTCTTAATTTTTTTAGCACTGACCAATCCTACGTCGGCTAGAATTTTCATATGTGATGTTACCGTAGGCTGACTCAGCTCGATTTTATCGACAATTCGCCCAACACACACACCATCTTCCACTAAGTCACCGTCTACCTGAGGCTCGAAGTGCGCGGTCGGATCTACCAACCATTGCATGATCAGTAATCGATTTTGGTTCGATAGTGCATGAAATTGCTTGGCCAGCCTAGTATTGGAAATCACCGTCGAGTCACTCATCTTTACTCCGATTAACCATTCGCCTAATGGTTTAGCTTATTTACTGCACTTGCTATAACAAAACAAAGCCACTAGACTTTACCTATATAGGAACATATAAATATAGATAAAGGGCTATTAAGATGACGAATCATACCGTAAACCCACTGCATGAATCTATTCGCGTGATGGAATCATCGCTAAGCTCGGCAACAGCCTACCTAGATGAACTAAGCTCGCGCTCGGTGGCCCCAAGCGAGCAAGCTGTAACCGATCTAGCGCTGTTGGATACCGAGATGCCAACACAGGCCCAAGATCCAGTTGCCACAATTGAGCTACTTAGCCGGCTGGGCTCACCGGCTACCGTGGCGACTGCTGGTGGGCGATTTTATGGCTTAGTCGTTGGCGGCTCGTTACCCGCAACGGTTGGCAGCCGAGTGCTAGCAGCGGCATGGGATCAACTTGCCACTAGCCAAGCAACCAGTCCAATCAGCATGCAAATTGAACGCACTACATCAAAATGGTTACTGTCTCTATTTGGTTTGCCCGCTGAGTGCTCAGTTGGATTTGTATCAGGTACCACCATGGGCAACTTTATTTGCCTAGCCGCAGCTCGCACCGCGCAACTAGCAAAACAAGGGTGGGACGTTGAAACCCAGGGCTTAGTCGGCAGCCCGCCACTGCATATTGTGGCCTCCGAGGAGATTCACGTCACCGTGAGTAAAGTGCTATCGATGCTCGGCTTAGGCTCAGCCAATGTTGAAAAAGTCAAAACTGACAGCAACGGCGCCATGCTAATTGACCAGTTACCCGAACTCACACCACACAGCATCGTGTTAACCCAAGCCGGCAACGTAAATTCCGGCGCGATCGACCCAATTGGGGCTATCGCCGAGCAAGCAAGAAAAGTTGGAGCGTGGGTTCACGTAGACGGCGCGTTCGGACTTTGGGCCGCCGCCTGCCACAATACGCGAGATCTGATAAAAGGGTTTGAACTAGCCGACAGCTGGGTCACCGACGGACACAAATGGTTAAACACACCATACGATTGCGGCATCGCATTTTGTCGTCATCCGCAAGCCATGCATAACGCCATGTCAACCGTGGCGCCTTATCTTAGCAAAGGCTTTGAAGCAGCGCCCAAAGACATGGTTCCCGAACTCTCAAGATCAGCTCGCGCGCTAGATGTCTGGGCCGCCCTGCATAGTCTAGGTGTAGCGGGAGTGGATGACTTAATCCAACGCTGTTGTCGTCACGCACGAATGGCCGCCGCTGCACTTAGGAGCATGGGCTTCGAAATTCTCAACGAGGTAACCTTGAACCAAGTGGTTGTAAGCCATCCAAGCCAAGAGTCAGCGTTAGCAAATCTAGTTGACTCGGTGTGCGCCAGTGGCGAAGCGTGGTTTGGGGTCACTCGCTGGAAAGGCCGTGACGGTTTTCGACTTAGCTTTTCCTCTTGGGTCACGCAGGATTCTGACGTTGAGCGCCTGATATCTGCCATTGCTAAATCAGCCGATGAGTTATCTATTACCGTTTTGTCGAAGTAGGTAAGCAATCGCCGTGTAAACCAAATTACAACGGCGTAAACCGAGGGGTTGTTAAGCTAGCGTAGTAGAGTTCGCCAAATTTACCTGAGGTATAAACACCGCTTTTTCTCAATATTCGCTAAAGTGCACAGTTAATACCGAATGGCAAAAAATACTGGGTTGTTGCATGGATCAGGTATGGCCTTTATTCTTAATAATCACTAATTAGCTTACTCTGTCGAGGCGTTCCATGACACTCAGAAACATAAACGGGCGGCCTTCGTTGCTTACCGTCATCGCCATCATCGCCATCATTGGAACGCTTTTCCTGGCATTGGCACAGTCAAGCTTAGCGGCTTCGCCGCCAACTGGGAACGGCGATTATGCGAGCTTAGTCCAACTTACAGAACGCTTCTTCGCGTGGAAGAGCGACGGCAACGACCCGCTAAATCGATCGGCCACGCAGGCCGCTGAGCGTCTTGATGAGCTTAAGACTATGCAGCTGCAACTAAATGATATGGCCGTTGCAGATTGGGATCGCGCCAAACAAGTTGATTACCTCGCATTGCGCGCCGCTATGGATCAGCACGATTTTATGTTGCAGGTCTCTAAGCCCTGGGAGCGTGACCCAGGTTTTTACGTTGATCGAATGAAGCGACTGACTTTTGTTGACCTTCCTGTTAGCGATGCCGAGCTTACCCAGCTGCGTACTGGACTACGTTCTACCGTGGCTCTGGTCAAGATAGCGAAACGTAACCTTAAGAATGTGCCTACTGATTTCGCTGCATTGGCAATTCACAACTTGTCGCAGCCTGATGGTGTGGGTCACGGTCAACCGTATCGTGCCACACCACCAGCCGGTGTTATCGGATGGTACGGCGATTTGCTCGAGCGAGCTCGTTCCTCGCAAGCAGAACTGGTGAGTGAAATTGAATCTGCACGAGATGCGGTCAGCAGCTTGTATGCATGGCTACTTGAAAAGCAACCTACCATGACCGCACAAGCTGGTGTCGGCAAGGAGCTGCTTGATTGGTATTTAATGCAGGTCAAATTCATGCCGTATAGCTCGGACGATATTGAAGCTCTCGGGGAGCGCGAACTTGAACGGACGTGGGCTTTCTACGCATTGGAACAGCACCGTAACCGTAATCTTGCTCAGCTAACGCTACCAAAATCACAGCAGGAATATGAAGCTCGTATTGCTTCAGTGGATCGCGACATTCGCAAGTTCATCAAAACTGAAGAATTCATGACTCTGCCTGATTACGTCCCGGATGACTTTCGTGAAATCGGCTTTAACGTACCTTGGATTGAGCGTGGCGGCGGGCCTAATTATTGGGAACAAATACAATATCGCGACCCGTCTCCGGATCATTGGCACGCGCATATTCCCGGCCACAAGGTCGACGCGATTATGCTCGCGACTAACCAACACCCAATCCGTAAATATTTCCGCGACGGTGGCCGAATGGAGGGCTGGGCTTTGTATCTCGAAGAAGCTCCACTACAGCTGGGCTTCTATGCAACGCGGCCGCGCACTCGCGAACTGATTTACAACTTCGGCATTTTTCGCGCGGCGCGAACGCTTGGCGACATCCGCTTGCAACGTAACGAAATTAGCATCCCAGAAGCGGTCTCCTTTTGGCGTTCAAAAACCCCTTGGCTTGACGCCAATGTCGCGCGCGTCGACGCAGAGATCTATCTGCGCAGACCACCAGGCTATGGGCTCGGCTACACCGTTGGCAGCTTCCAGATGTACAAGCTGCTTGCCGACCGCAAACAGCAACTACTCGATGAGTTCGTATTAGGTGAATTTCACGATCAAGTCATGGCCGCCGGTGGTATTCCGTTTGCCCTTATTCGCTTTGAAATCACTGGCCTTGATGACGAGGTCCAGCAATTTTGGGACTACCAGCCTCTTGACGAAAAACTTGCCGAACTGGCGCGCTGATCCACTAACACAAGCCTAAGTTACTGGTTAATTTCGGTAGACGATAATGCGCTGCGAATACGCTTTTCGCGCGCATCAAACAACATTGCTAATAGTACTTCACCATCAACCATATCCGCTTGTACACCAAGCTCTGGATAGTGTTGCTCTAGGAGTGCTTTAAGATTAAACCCACGCGAACCATACAAGCGCCATGTCGGCAAGCGTTCGAGGTAATCGCGTGAACGGGCAAAGACACTCGGCAAATCGGTATCAATAAGCTTAAGTCCATGCTCAATGGCACCATGCTTAACCAAGTAGTCAATCGTTTCGGCTTTTTGATTCAGATAATGCTCAATATATGCGTTAACTTGATTTGCACCTTCTTGGTTCAATGGGTTAATCCCAGACCAATCACTCAACACTTCATCATAGAGTTCGCCAAGCGCGGCATGATCCGAGTAGACATCGCCCAGAATGTATTGAAGTTCGCTGGTAAACGGTTCGCCGTTGACGACGGTGCCATCGGTTTTAAGTTTATAGCCTGCTCGAAAAAATGCATCACAGACGCCATATTCAGACTCAGACAAAGCATTGATAAAATAAATATACCCCTCGCCTTCCAAAAGCCGAAGGTCCGCACCGTTTTTTAACAACTGCACTCTGAGACTATCTGACTCTTCAATTTCCTCCGACCAGTCGCCCTCATAGGGCTCTTGATCGTATTCTGAGAAAGGTACTTCAGTGTTAAAGACGCTTTGCAGAATTATTGGCACGCCGTCATAGACTTCATTAATGTCGACGCCTTGCTTAAGCAAATATTGAGCGCCCGAATACAAGCCTCCACCGTCATCGTCTAATTGCCGTTTTAACAATGCTTTGGAGCGATCAACGCCCAAAAGCTCAAACATATTATCAATACCTTCGCCTTCTTCGGTATAAGAAAACTCAAGAATCAACTCATCAACATCATTTTGATCAGGATCCGCTAGAAATTTGATTAACTCGTTTTTAGCGGATGCCTGATTGGACGCAATAAGCTGAGCCAAATCTAAAATTTCCATAGCCAGAACCCTCGTGATCGGCGTGAGTAACAAGAAAGTTGCGATCAACAACCGCCAATACAATTTGGTAGTTTTGTTCAATGCAACGTCAATTCAAGGAACGAGAAAAATGCTAAATCGACTACTAGGTTTGCAGACACAATCACTCACTTGATGCCGACTTTCCGCTTCGAATAATGAGCGAAGTATTGATACCACCAAAGGCGAAATTGTTGGTCATAAACACATCAGTTTTGATTTCACGCGGCTCATCTCGGACATAATCTAAATCGGCACATCGCTCATCAAGGTCGGTGAGGTTCAACGTTGGAGCGAACCAACCTTCGTCCATCATATTGATGCAAGTCCACAACTCAAACGCGCCACAAGCACCTAGACCGTGTCCCGTGTAGCTTTTAAGGGAATTAATCGGTTTCTTACCAACCACGTCGTAAGTAGCATGACTCTCAAATACATCGCCATGATCCGTGGCTGTGGCGTGCGCCGATACAAAGCCTATTTCATCGACAGATATTTCCGAGTCTTCCATCGCCAATTCCATCACACGCTGCATCGTAGCTTGCCGTGGTCGCACAATATGCCCACCGTCGGTATTGGTACCAAATCCAATTACCTCAGCTAAAATCTCGGCGCCGCGCGCTTTCGCATGGTCGTAAGACTCCAGAATCAGCGTGGTAGCGCCTTCGCCAAGCACCAAACCATCACGATTCTTATCGAACGGACTGGGCGAAGTTTCGGGTGCATCATTCTTTAAGCTGGCAGCGAAAATGGTATCGAATACCGCGGCTTGGGTCACACACAATTCTTCGGCACCACCCGCAATCATAACCTTTTGCTGACCGGCACGAATTGCCTCATAGGCGTAGCCCACTCCTTGACTGCCTGCGGTACAGGCACTAGAGGTTGTGTACATTCTGCCTTGTGTACCAAAATACACGCCAATGTTAACCGCCGCAGTATGACTCATCATACGAATGTAAGTAGTGGTAGTAACATCTTCCATTGACTGACCAGCGAGGAGTTTAAAGAACTCCATACCGGCCGCACTACTGCCTGTGGCAGACCCATAACTCACACCTAGATCACCGCTTTGAACGATGGGGTCACCCAATAGTCCGGCTTGCTCTAAAGCTCGTTCAGTTGCCAGTACAGCCATTTGGGCAACTCGGCCCATCGGCCGCTTTTGCTTGGCTCGATAATGACTCGGCAGCGCAAAATCACTAACCGGCGCGGCCAAACGGGTACGCAATTCCGGATACTTATCCCACTCCGTCATGTAGCGCACGGCATTCTTTTGCGCGAGTAACTGCGCCCTAACCTCTGACCATGAGTCGCCCAACGGAGAGATATTGCCTGCGCCGGTAATGACTACTCGCTGCGGTGCTTTAAGATTTTTCTTCATAAAATGTTAGTCTTCCAGAGGTCGTCGATACACCGACAACATTGCCGTGGCCACGGTTTGGCCGAGTGTTCGGTTGCTCTCTTGGGTACTTATTGTACAGTTAAATGTTGCTAAGCTCTCGCCAACCAGCGCCGCCTGCTCACACACCACGCGCAAGTTTTGTCCAGTAGCGAAAAATGCTGCTGAGGTTTGATACTTACGCGATCCCATTAAAAAACCAAGGTGCGGTGCGGTTAAGCCTTGGCGCTGTTGATAACCAGCAATGAGGGCAGCGGTTTGCCCCATATATTCCAAGCCAATCCAAGCTGGCACGCCCCGTTCTTCTAGCCAAAACGGGGTATCCCGATCAATTAGAACTAGGGCTTCAGAACGAGTTGCAGAAACATCTACTAATCGATTAATCAACAGCATCGGCTCTCGATGCGGTATCAATTGCAAAATTTCAGGATCAAAACGAGGGTTATTCATGCGGCAGTCTCGGCCCAAAAATCATAAAAATTAAACCATTGATACGGAGCCTTAGCGCATTGCTGTTCAAGCGCCTGCGCAAATGATTGGGCGTATTGCTGAATCTGTTGCTCACGATGTTTACGATCTAAGGTAACTCGTTCGGCGAACGCAACGACTTCAAAGTGCACCGGCTTATCAGGAGCATAATAATCACAATACGAAAACATCAGTTTAACCGGGCACCCGAGACCTTTTGCCAACATATATGGACCGATTGGCAAGTATGCAGTTTTTCCTAGAAACTCAACCGGAACCGTGCGCTCTCCGCCTGACAATGGTGAGCGGTCACCGGCAATAAACACCCATTCACCAGCATCAATTTTAGCTTTAATGGTAAGCATGGTAGGAATATCGAAATCATCCACCTGAAACACATTTAGCCGTGAATCTGGGTTCAGTTTTTGCATCATAGTGTTGTAGTTTTGCGAATGCTTATCGTGCACCAAGATATTGATGGTCTTGTTACGATAGCGATGCATAAAACCACGGCAATATTCCAGGTTGCCCATGTGTGAGCCAATAATTAGCTGCCCACGCGTATCTTCCATTAAGGCTTCAATACGCTCAGGATGCTCGATGATAAACTGATCAACATCAATATCGACACACCACGACAACAGTTTGTCGACCACCGTTTGAGCAAACACATAAAGATGTTTACAGGTATCCCACAGCTTAGGCGGCTGACGCCAGTAGTCTGGATATTGTTGATAATGAGCAGCCAGAAATTCAGCTGAGCTACGGCGCGTAGCGGGTCTAAAAAGCACGAAATAAGCCACTGTCGGTAGTAGACAAAATGATACTAACCAGCGACCAAACACCTGATGTACAAAGCGCAGGAACTGCAAACCAAATAGTGTGCCGGCCTCACGCATCGTAGACCAGTGCGCATCTGACTTCGATAAATTAGTGGGCTTCAATTTGGCTTACCGGCGATGGCTCGATATTGCTTCACTAACCAATGCCTAATAGCCCGACCGCAGCGCAATGGTAACCGGACCAACATGCCGGTCATTAGGCGTGTGTGTAGCCATATCAAGCGCAGATTATCGTCCAAATAATGAAAGTGCGACACGCTATTAGCCAAGTAGACGACTTTGGTATCGATAAACCTAATAGGAATGCCCTGCCATACCGATTTGACCAATACATCGGTATCAAAATCCATGCGCTTACCAATGTGATAGTGATCAAACACCTGTTCAAATTGATTAAGCGGATACACTCGGAATCCACATAAACTGTCTTTGATTTGCGTTGAACCTGTTTCCAGCGCTACCCAAAAATCAGTAACTTTGCGTCCATACACGCGCGCCTTAGGTGCCGACTCGTCAAACTGTGGAGCGCCCGACACAATTGCCGTCGGATGGGCTTGGCTATCGGCAATAAAGCGCGCCACATCGGCGGTATCGTGTTGTCCATCCGCGTCGATTTGAAGCATGTGGCTGTGCCCCTGCATACGGGCTGCGTGCGCTCCGGTCCACATTGCTGCGCCCTTGCCGCGATTCTGCTGATGGTCGATTAAAGTAATGTCAGGGTACGCTTGTAAGAGTTCATAGAGCTGCTCGAGCTGGGTTGGCATACTGCCATCATCAACCACGATGCACGGTAATTCGAGCGCGGCTAAACGGGGCAAAAACTGAGCGAAGGCTTGCACATGATTGAAGTGCGGCACCACTAAGCAACACGAATACCCCATTACAATGCCCCGGTTGAATAACTCAATGCGCCACTTGAAAACTTATCCGTCGCATTAAAGTATTCGAAACGTAACATGGCTTTGTTTGCAGCAAACCTCAGCACCAAAGTCAGCCGAGTGTCGGGCAACACCATGCTATTAAACTTCACACTCTTAAGTTCTTGAAAATCACCAAGCGCAAAAAATTGTGCTGCCAACTCGCCAACCCAATGCACTTGCACCACACCAGGCAATACCGCTTGTGCAGGAAAGTGACCAGCAAAGTAACTCAAGTTATCTGGCACGTAGAGCTGCAAGGTAAGTGTACCGTCGCTTTCTGAAATGGATTCAATACGCGGCCAATCAGCGGCGCAAAGTTGTTTATTCAACTGTTCAGAAGTTACTTGAAGCATGGGGCTCACGCCGAATCGGACGGATGATTATGTTGGCGACGATAATAGCGTTTCTTATAAAAATGACGGTTGACCAGTTCCGCCATGGTGAATAGCCCAAACACGATATAGGCAATAGCGCCATTATAAAGTGTCCAGTGTGCCAACGAAAGACAACAGGCGGTATAAGCGGCGACCGTGGCATTAATCAGCAATAAACCGACCCACACCTTAGTTAGACCGCGCATATATTGTCGTTGGTGCGGTTGGATGTCTTTCACAAAAACACTAGCGAATCGTTCAATTAGCGTCTCGCTAGCACGCAAAGAGATTGCAAAGAAGCTGGCAAACCCCAAGCTCATGGCAACTGGGTAATAACGCAAGATCATTTCACTGTCTCGCCACGCCGCTAGCAAACACAAAGCGCCAACCAATAATAGCTGTGCATATTGCTCTGGTTGATGATAATCACCACGCAAGATTACACGGGCGAGCAGCAAACCGAACAGCACTAAACTTAATGCCGCCGGTCCGAATGCTGTCAGCCCACTATAAACAATGAACGGGTAACCGGCCGTGGCTACGGCGATAACGGCAAATAGCAGTAATTGTGGGCGCATCGCTTAAGCCAACACACTACGTCGGTAGTCGCCTAACACAGCGCACTCATCGTCACTTATTTGTTGGCTCGGATTGGCCCCGAGCATATCAATGGTATGCGCAGCCAAGCGCTGCAGCAGCGCCACATTATTAGCCAAGCTGTGGCTTACATCTAAGCTATCATCTTCCAATACACGGCTAAACTGTTTTAGGCAAGGAACCTCAAATTGATTCATAAAAAGACCTTGCGCTGGCAACACAATTCGCTGTTTGGCGCGCTGTCGAAACTCGCCTTGCACGCGCTCGTTTAATGCTTGAGCCTCGCGTAGATTGGGATTTAAGCTACGCATCAAAGTTACGTCAGTAACCGCATTTCGAAAGAACAATAGACTCAGCACGCCCCAATAATACGCATAGTCCCAAACCAACTTAAGCGACATCATTCGACGATCACCAAAGCCACCATACTCACCGTTATATAGTGACAAGGTGCTGGCAAAAAAGGACTGATTCATCGACTCAAATACGCGACTCTTAAGTCGAATATCGTGCCCACTAAACGAGTCACCAACTAGTTCACTAATAAATGTATTGTTGAACGCAATAAAATCACTGCCGGGCGAATAAAACGGGTCGGCAAACACACCAGATTCACCGGTGACGCCCCAACCTAGATCCGAGAACATTTGTTGGCAACCGTGTGAGTAATCATTAATCACTACGTAGTCCAAGATGCGCGCGCCTTCAATTGATGCAGCACACTGTGGATGGTGCTGTTGCAACCACGCGAAGGTGGCTTCAAAACAACTAAAATCACCGGCAGCGAGTGCCTGATCGTCCATTACCATGCCAAAACTAGTCGCGCCATTATCGAGTGGAATAACCCAAATCCAATAG
Source organism: Arenicella xantha (assembly GCF_003315245.1). NCBI lineage: Bacteria > Pseudomonadati > Pseudomonadota > Gammaproteobacteria > Arenicellales > Arenicellaceae > Arenicella > Arenicella xantha. The sequence goes on from NZ_QNRT01000001.1 coordinate 1,284,999, forward strand.
CCGGGCCCCATTAAATGATTGGTACTTAACCAGCGCGTGCCCGCCTGCTTAATTCTGGCTCGCCAATCAGCATCGCTCGACCAATCATCCAATTTGACCTGTTTATCGATACGAAACCACAGCGCATTGCCTTTGTGTCCGCTGTCCTGTTGCAAGCCCAGTTGGTTTTTTATCAGGGCTTGTCGACCCGCAGCGTCAATCAACCATCGACTTGAGAAACGTTGCTCACGCGCACCGTTAGTCACGGTTAACTGTTTGAGTTCGCCAGACACATCAAGATGTTTCGTTGTAACGCCGTCTAATACTTCCACACCATCAGCGGACACCGACGTGTGTAAGTAATTCTCGATTGCACCACGATCAATTTGATAGGTTGGAATACCGAACAACTCGCTAACGCCTAATTCATCTTGTTGCGCAAAGTCAGATTGTGGCGTTCCGAAAAAACAACGTAGCCCGTGTTTACGTAAATGCCGCTCACTGAAATGCTCACGCAGACCAAGGGTATAGGTAAGATAGCGCGAGCCAATCTCGACCGTCGATTCACCGACTTTGGCGGTTTTCTCTGGCACCGGAAATTGGTTGCGCTCAACCACCAAGATATCCAACTCTGGCTTAGTCTGCTTTAACTGACGGGCAAGTGTTAAGCCAGCAAGTCCGCCACCTGCGATGATCACGTCTTTATGGATAACACTCATACTAGCTAAGCTTCTCGACGCGCAACGCAGTTTGACCGCTGAGCGGCATTGCTAAGGTGTCATGCTCGCCGCTCATCAATAACTGTAGGAATGGCAAGATTCGGGCCACCGGATTGGTTTCATAGCACGCTTGCAACTCGCCCCGCCAATTGCCAGCTGGCCAATCAACAGATGCTTGCGACACCGATGCACTAAACCGACTCGCACTCGGATCGGCAATCGCCGTAGGCGCAATTACGATCGAGGTAGCGAACGAAGTATCATTCTTTAACAACGGTTTTAACACCGCGGATGCTGGTGCATCGTAGAAGGTAAGCAGCAATGCACGCTGCTCAACCTCAGCCTGAGTTAGTGCCTCCAACAGGGTTAAAGACACCGATTCGTTAAAACCCGCTACGGAGTTAGCTGCTTGCATGCAGCCAGTGCTTATCGTCCAATAACCGGCCGCCGCATTATGTACCGAGTTGTGAAATTTGGTTGGCGAGAGCGCTTTGTTATCACTCGCCAGTACTTTGCACATGTAGTCAGTCAGCGCGGTGTCACCAAGCCCGGACACGAACACACACGCCACCTCAGCCGGATCAACATCTGCCGCATCACAAGCCTGACTTGAGGCTTCCACCGCCAAACGAACGGGTAACGGTGCACGGCGACGTTCGTTGGCCGGAATCACCGCAGGTTTGGGCCCCTTTGACCCATCATCGGCCAGCTCACCACCAACCAACAAGGTACGCAAATCTTCCCAATTACGGGCATTGAGCCCCCACGCACCGACCCCTAATACTGAAAACGAAATTGGCTTCATGCGACTCTCCCAAATACCAAGCAACAATTATTACCACCGAACCCAAATGAGTTCGATAGCACATAACTTAACTCTCTTACAATATTGTCGGCTTGTACCGAAAGACTCAATTGCTGGTCCAACTCCGTTAAGTTCAATGAACCCGGAATGACACCGCGTTGCAAGGCATCCACTGCGATCAAGGCTTCGGTAATTCCTGCCGCCCCGAGAGTATGCCCCATCCACGCTTTAGTCGATGAAACCTGAGTTGTTGTGGGAAATAGTTTGGCAATCAATTGGCCCTCAATCAAATCGTTAGCGCGACTCGAGGTGCCATGCAAATTTATATAATCGATTTGCTCTGCTTGCAGGTCGGCCATCGCCAACGCTTGTTGCATCGCGAGTTCGGCGCCGAGCCCGTCGGGATGCGGATGCGACATGTGATGAGCATCGGAACTTTCGCCGTATCCGACAAGCCGAATGCCGGTGTCAGCATGGCCTTCGTCAGCACGCACCAAAATGGCGTAACCAGACGCTTCGCCCAGATTAATGCCATCACGATGCTGATCCAGCGGCATGCACTGGTTTTCGGAGATCAGCTGTAAGGAATCAAAGCCATGCAACACGCTTAAACACAGGGTGTCGACTCCGCCAACCAACACCGCATCAACAACCCCCAACTCCAACCACCGAGCACCTGTGGCAAACACTTTAGCGCTAGACGAACACGCCGTGTTGATCGTCATCGCTGGCCCAGTAATTCCGGTCATATGTGCCACATACAAACTCGGTGCATGAGGGTTATGTACCCGAGCTTGGCGAAATGGTGGACTCAATTCATCATCTTGCAACTCTCGATAAGCCGACTCAGTACGATCGATACTCGAGGTACTCGACCCCATCACAATACCAAGGCGAGACGGTTGATATTGTTGCTTCAGCTTATCAATATTGACGCGTAAGTCACCTTGCTGATAACCCAACGCAGCCAACGCGTTATTGCGACTTTGCCATTCGCCCAGCGTTTGCTCACAGGCTTCGATTCCTGCGACCCGGCCGACCCAGGTATTCAAATCAGAATTAGGCAAATCGTTTTTGCGTAGCCCAGATCGCTGGGCGTCAATTGACTGCCGCAGTTCCGCCACATTTACGCCGGCGGCTGAGGTAGATTGATAATCTAATAAACGTATGTCCATAAAGGTAAGCCGCGTGCTCTCAGCCACAGTAAATTAAGGGTAGCGCCATCATCGGCGATGGCTTTCGGATTCTATCAAAGTTAGACTCCTTGTACCGAACCAAGCGGTCGATTAACTGGGAAACGTAATAAATATGAAGCTCTTAACCTTATTCAAGCGTAGCCGTACCCATCGCGCCACTGTATTACTAGGATTACCAATCGGTCTAAGCGCATTGTTTGCTTGCAGCGCTCTGCAAGCAAAAGAACTGCCATTATGGGAATTGGGCTTAGGTTTGGGCGGTCTCCACCAGCCCTACTATGTCGGAACCAAACAAACTCGCAGTTTTGCGTTTCCGGTGCCCGTGCCGATATACCGCGGCCACATTTTCAAATCGGATGAAGAAGGAGTCCGCGCACTGCTGCTAAATAATGATCGTGCCCGTTTAGAAATGAGCCTCGATTTTAATTTAGCCATCGACAGCGGAGATGTTGACCTAAGAGCCGGTATGCCTGACATCGACAGTCGCTTACAAATCGGCCCATCTTTAGAGTTAAAGATAGCAGAGACTGACCACGACCGTTGGTTAGTAAATTTACCGGTACGCGCCAATTTTGGCGTCGGTGAAAACGGTATCGATGAATCTGGCTTCACGTTTGCTCCCAATGTGACGTACTTTCGCGACTTCGAGTGGAAACAAAAACCGTGGCGTGCAGGCATAGCCTTAGGCCCACAATTTGGTACTCGCGAGTATCAGAATGTGTATTACGGTGTTGAAGAGGAGTTTGCCACCGAAGCAAGGCCAGCGTTTGAAGCCGACAGCGGTTACTCTGGCTCGCGCCTATTGATGACCCTCCGCTCGAAAAATGCAGATCGCCTGTGGGTCTGGTTTTTACGCTATGAAAATATCAGTGGAGCGTCATTTGAAGACTCGCCACTAGTCGAAACAAATGATGGCTTGTCGGTAGGCATAATCTACAGCCGATTTTTATTTAGATCGAAGCAAATGATTACGCGTAACAAGAGACACTAACACCCAAAACCGCTGGTTATTCTTTTGCAACACCCCACACCGCAAACTCATTGCCACTCGGTTCAATAAAATGGAACCGACGGCCACCCGGGAAGTCGAAAATGGGCTTATTGATAATGCCACCATTAGCGGCCACCTTGGCCAAGGTACTTTCTAAGTCGTCACTATAGAATACCGTGAGCGCACCACCATGCTCAGTCAAGCTTGCAAGTTGCGCGTGATAAAACCCACCTTCGACACCTTGATTATCGAACGCGGTGTATTCAGGCCCATAATCAGTAAAACGCCATCCAAAGACTTTTTCAAAAAAGGCCTTAGTGGCTGCCAAGTCAAAGGCCGCGTACTCGAGATAATTAATTTTTTCGTGCTGACTCATAACAGTAACCTTTTTAGATTTTCCCCAACCCGCTTGACCTATTCTAATCTCACAACCAATCAATTGTCTGCAAAAGCTTGCCGCGCTGGTAATCTCGCCGTAAGATGCTCACATGTGAATTTGTTCTTGAACGAACACCAATAGCCCCAAAGCCACAGTCGTTAGGTTTTGTGGGCAGAAAATTGGGTAGGGAAATATAGACGTGCATACGCTTACCACGAGCGTGTGAGCGATCGGTTTAACCTCTACGCTCGTAGTTTGAGCCATCTTGGTTGTGTGTGCATACGCCACACATATCCACAGAACATGGTCAGACCCCTCTGCTGAAATCGCCTGTATTTCTCTGACAACGCTGTCGTCCCAACTGTCTAATTGCTTGGCTTTACGCCGAGGCTATGACCGTTCCTTCATCCTCACTGTTTGCGTCTTATGAGCATCCCCCCTAATACGGATGTTTATAGACATTTGTTTTTACCCACCACAGGAGATTTACAAGCATGAAAACACGATTTTCTAAATCGATGCTTACCGCACCTGACTCTACCCAGACTTCTCGCCTACCAAAGGCTCGAAAGTTAGCTATCTGTACGCTTAGCAGCGTTTTGATTGCTGTGTCTGGTATGACAACAGCTAGTGCACAAAACCTAACCGTTGCCGATAAGCAGCCAACTCAAAGCGTCTTGATTCCCCACAACATGCCGGGCAATACCTATATTGTGCAGCTATCCGAGCCTTCGGTTGCAAGCTACGATGGCGGAATACAAGGTTTCGCGGCAACCAGCGCCAAAGCAACGAATAGCAGTAAGCTACAAACCAAGTCCCCAGCGGCGCGGCAGTACACCAACCATCTACGTAAAACACAGTCTACGGCACTTGCCAACGCATCCAGCCAACTAGGCCGACCATTAACACCAAAGTTTGAGTATCAGCACGCTATTAACGGCTTTGCCGTTGATTTGTCAGATTCTGAAGCTCAAGCTCTGGCTAAGATGCCCGGCGTAAAAAGTGTTCAACGTGAGCGCTTAGAGTACACACTTACCGATACCGGTCCGCAGTGGATCGATGCGCCAAAACTGTGGAACAACGGTAGCCGCTCTAGTCAAGGTGAAGGCATGGTTGTCGCCATTCTTGACTCTGGGATCAACAGCGACCACCCATCTTTCGCTGATGTTGGTGGCGACGGCTATAACCACGAGAACCCGCTTGGAAGTGGAAACTATTTGCCAGGCAGTTACTGCGACACCGTCGACCCAGCATTCTGTAATGATAAACTGATCGGTGCTTGGGACTTCATTGACCTTGACGGAACAATACCCGAAGATGATGACGGCCACGGTAGTCACACGGCATCAACCACCGCGGGTAACGTAATTGTAGGTGCGACCGCTGAAGCTCCTACTACCATCATTCAAGCCAATGTTTCGGGCGTGGCGCCACATGCGAATATTATCGCGTATGACGTATGTCAACGGACTTGCCCTGGTTCCGCACTAGTGGCTGCCATCAACCAAGTAATTATCGATGCCGGCAACCTTCCAAACGGAATCGCGGCATTAAATTACTCTATCTCCGGCGGTACTGATCCTTACAATGATGCGGTCGAACTCGGCTTTCTTGCTGCCGTAGAAGCCGGTATCTATGTATCAGCATCTGGCGGCAACTCAGGTCCTACAGCCGGCACTGTCGCGCATTTAGGCCCATGGGTTTCGACCACTGCCGCATCAACTCATGATCGTAGTCTAGATAGCTCACTTACTGGGCTTACAAGCTCTGGTGGCGGTTTAGCAAATATCGACGGAGCTAGCTTTACTTCTGGCTATGGACCCGCGCCGATCGTTAATTCAGCTGATTATGAAGACCAGTTCCCTGGCGCAACACTGTGCGGTATCGGTGAATCTGGTGAAGGCAACACCTCGCCATTTCCTCCCGGCACTTTTAACGGCGAAATCGTCGCTTGTACCCGTGGTGCTTATGGCCGAGTCGAGAAAGGTCAAAACGTGCTATTTGGCGGAGCTGGTGGCTATATCTTAATGGATAACGGCGCTGGACTTGTGGCTGACCCTCATGCACTACCAGCTGTTCATATTTCAGCAGCCGATGGCGCTACGTTAGCGACATGGTTAGCTGACAATAAGGACAACAATCCAATGGGGTCGATAGCGGACTTTTCGGTGTCTTATGCAGACGTCAATGGTGATGTTATGGGCGGATTTAGTTCTCGTGGACCGAACAATGCTTTTAGTGTTTTAAAGCCTGATGTCACCGCACCCGGTGTCTCCATTTTGGCAGCACTTAGCAATAGCGACTCGCCACCGGAATACGGCTTCCTCAGTGGCACATCAATGTCGAGCCCACACAACGCTGGTGCTGGTGCACTACTGACTGCGGCACGCCCAGATTGGACGCCTATTGAGATTAAGTCAGCGCTGATGCTGACCGCTAAAACCGAAAACACCTACAAAGAAGATGGTGTAACGCCAACTGACCCCTTTGATCTTGGTGCCGGACGTATTCAACTTGGTGAAGCCGATCTTTCCGGCCTTATTATGAGTGAGACTATTGCCAATTTTGAAGCGGCTAACCCAGCCTTAGGTGGTGACCCCAAAACCTTGAACTTGGCCAGCGTAATGGATGGCAATTGCGTCGGTACTTGTTCATGGACGCGAACCGTGACCAATGCGCTTGACCGCACAGGTTACTGGAACGTAACCGCAACCGGTGAAGGCTTTGATGCAGACGTATCGATTACACCAAGATCGCGTAGTCGAGATTACAACTTGAAGCTTGCCCCAGGCCAAAGTGGAACGATCACCGTAACAGCGGAAAACTACACTTCTGATATCGGCTGGCAGTTCGGCGTAATTGAATTGGAATCCAAAAGCGCACGATCAGGGCATGGCTACGGGCATGACCGTCGTGGTGGAAACCGACATCGAAAGAGTGGGCCGGATTTAAGTATGCCTATGGCTGTCAACGCATCGAAAAGCACCGACGCTGCGCTGTTTAATAAAACAGTTGATTCAGCGACAGCTTCTCGCGGTGATATTCTAACCTATGAGATAACGGTACAAAATGGTCAACTTATTGACGAAATCACCGTAGCGGATAAGCTTCCTAAAGGTACTAAATTCGTTCGTGGTTCTGAAAATGAAGTGATAGTGGCGGGTTCTACCACCACACCGTTAAGCTATAATTCACGCAACAAAACAGTCACTTGGACTGGTGAGTTAGAACCTGGCGCACTGCAAATTGTCAACACGCCAACATCGTCGCCATTCGGCTTTTTACCACTTAGTAATCTTGGTATCACACCGTTAACCGGTGACTGTAACGGGTCTTGTGATGAAGGTGGGTTCTATTTTACCGAACTTGATCCTTATTCATATAATGGACAAAGCAACACTGAAATTCTTATTTCAGTAAACGGTACCGTTGAAGCGGGATCAGCCAGCCTAGATTTTTCCAACTACATTAACACTGAGTTACCCGATGGCGTTGAGCCGAATAACATTCTTGCACCGTTTTGGACTGACTTAAATTTAAGCGCTGGTGGAGAAATGTATTTTGCGACACTAAATGCTGGTCCAGGATTTGTTTGGCATGTCGTTGAATGGTCAAATGTTCCAATCTGGTCAGCAACCCCTGGTCCAGGCGTTCCAACCGTCAGTATGCAAGTGTGGATGGGCGTTGATAATTCAGCGGTTGAAGGTGACATCCATTACGTTTACGGTCCAATCGGAAGTCCTATCGATTTTGCGACTGTTGGCGCTGAAGATGCAGCAGGTACTACCGGTACCAACTACTTCTTTGATGGTGTCGGCACTATGCCAGCCGCAGGAGATGAGCTGTTAATATCCTCGGTTCCAGGCGGATCAGCCACACTGAGCTTCCAAGTTGAAGCAAAGTGTCGTAACAGCCGTCGCCATGGCAAGCTGCTGATAAACCAAGCTAACTTGAGCAGTGGGGACACCAGTGAACAAGCTATAGCAGTCACTGAATGTAGTCACCGTCACCGCTAGCAATGTGATGCACACGCTGAACATTAGGCTTACTTAGCTAGTGACTTCAGGTTAAAGGGAGTAGAGAGCAATCTCTGCTCCCTTTTTTATGGTTGATCAGCTGTTAAGCACTGTCAAGGTGCTTTAAAAACGCCCACTTGCGCCCTCGGCTGGCGATTCAGCGCGTTCCTCAGAGCAGGAAAATGGTCGACCAAATTGGCTAGCATGATAGCTATATGATTCGCCCTGCGCCGACAATATGATTCGTACGCCGGGCACCAATGCTTGAGTATAAACGCGCCCCTCAGCAGGACAACCCAAGGCACCAGACCGCCAAGTGACTGCGGTAGCCTGAGTTACTGAAACTTGCTCGAGTTCAACCCCGAGACGCTCAGCCAGCTCAGCTCGTGCGAAATCGACTTGCTGTTGCTGCTTCATTTTTTCCTTCATAGTAGATTTTTGATCCGCGTCGACGTGCAATGGGGTCGGTTCGAGTTGCTTCCCTTTCACCGTAAATTTTGGAGCCACGCTCTCTGCCGCCATCGCGTTTAGGCAGAACTGAGAAACGGCCAAGCTTGCTATGATGATACATTTCATACCTACTTACCTCATTAGATTAGGTTATCTCGCTCTCATCCACTTGCCAAAATTGGCAAACGGTAATTCGATAATCCGATATCATCATTGTAACTTTCGGCGCGAAAAAAGAGATGTTTTAGTAATTTTTGCCTATATTTGGTAATGAAACAACAACGAGGTAATCAATGATGTTAGGTCGACAAACGTTGAAATCCCTTGGGCTGCTAGGCTCTATAGCTAGCCTGTTAATAGTGTCCGGCTGTACGAGCATACCTAAGGCTCAGCCACAGCAAGCCTGGATGCAGGACGTAATAAATTACCAATTTACCCTTGGTGCCGATCATCAGGACTCGATCGAGCGCCTCTACCAAGTGACACCAGAAATGCGCGCCACCGTCGTCAAACGGTTTGGCCACCTACCGGGCTCACGTGCAGTTCGCAAAATGGCAATGTGGTTGGTCGACGAACAAGGCAAAAAAATGGATTACGACGTGAACGCTAATTTTCGCCCAATCGAAACATTTTATAGAAATCGTGGTAATTGTTTAAGCTTTACATTATTGCTCGTTCAACTAGCTCATGAGTTAGATATAGACTTAAAGATAAATGAAGTCGACCTGCCCAATATGTGGGGCGAAAACCAAGAAAGTGGCCTGGTTTTCTATCGCCATGTAAACGCCATCCATAAGTCTGATCGTTATACCCAAGTATTTGACTTAGCACTTGAAGAATACGGCCCAGGCTACCCTCAGCGCTATATTTCTAAACGCGAAGCCGCAGCACTCTTGTTTAGCAATATCGGCATCCAACGAATGCTTGCCGAAGACTACCAAGTAGCTCAGCATTATTTGAAACTAGCCGTTTCACTGAGCCAAGAGAATTCTGATATGTGGATTAATTTAGCCGCCGGATATCGTCGCTCCGGCAATGACTATTTAGCAGAGAAAAGCTATCTACATGCCCAAAAATTAAACGATAAAGATAGCTTAGCAGCAAGTAATTTGGAGCGTTTGTATCGCTCACAAGGGCGTGCATTGCTCGCTGATCGATATAAAAAACTGGCACATCGCGCACGCCAAAAGAACCCCTATTTGCACTTTCATAAAGCACAGACAGCATTTAAGTCAAAGCACTTTGCCGACGCCAAAAGAGCCATCAAGCGCGCGATCAAACTGTATGATCGAGATCCACAATTTTATGAGTTGAGTAGCCGAATCCATCAAGTCGAAAATGACTACGTAACAGCCATAAAGAACCTAGAAACCGCACACAACATCTCACAATCAGCCGCAGAACGTGGTCGCTATGCTAGTAAAGTTGATTTGGTGATCGCTCGAGCAAAACAGCAAGCGGCCAATAACCAAGCTTCACGAGCTAATAAAAACGCCGACGCTATGCTGCTGCAAAGGAAGCTTAGGGAGCTGTTTTAATGTCTTTCCGCGTACAGTGCCACGCCTTGCTGGTTCAGCTGCATCGCTATTTCATTGCGATGTAGCAAGAAGTTTAAATGCGCTAAGGTTTCACCGGTAGCCAACAGTGTGTCAACCTGGCTAAGTTTACGATTAAACAGCACAGACCGTGCTTGAATCGCCGAAATAGGCGCTTGCACCGCTAGCCTTAACTCATTCAACTGTTCATGATGATCGTCAATCAGGTGCTGCATGCGCTGAGCTATGCCATAAAATGGTTCCTGATGAGACGGCAATATCAAGGTGTCGTTGGGAATTGAGTCTCGCAGTTTTTCACAGGAAGTAATCCAATCACCAAGGGGGTCCGCATGGCGATTCGCTGGGTAAACACTCACGTTAGATGAAATTCGCGGTATAGCCTGGTCGCCCGAAATCATGACACCTAGCTCTGCACAGTAAAGACAAGAGTGTTCTGGTGAATGCCCATTCCCAGTCACTACTTGCCAGCTCCGATCTCGAATAAGTACGGCATCGGCCTCTTGAATAAAAACACACTGTTCTGGCTGAACACGGTCGCTCTTGGGTTTCTCCTCACTTAGAAAGAATGGTAAAAACCGTTCAACCACATCTTGCTCGTAGCCCAGCTCTTGAAGGTAATCGTTGACCATACTTGCCACCTGACTTTGGTCGCGGGTATGAATACTATGGTAGAGCTCGAATTCACCCTTAGAGATCAAAATTGGACAGTCACAACGTGCCGCTAACCAAGCTGCTAAACCGATATGATCCGGATGAAAGTGCGTGACAATAACCCGTTTTACATCATTGGGCGCAAGCATAGTATCAAACACTTGATCCCAAACCGATTTACACAAATCTGAATCGTAACCCGAATCAACTATGGTCCAACCATCATGCTCCTTTAGCAACCAAAGATTGATATGGTCGAGCGCAATTGGCAGCGGCATGCGCAACCAAAACACGCCATCAGCAACCTCAAATGGAACGCCCGGCTCAGGGCTCCAACCACGCTTAAAAGGGTAGTCTAATGGCTCTGTCGGTCTAGTATTTCGCGAATTGTGTGTCAAAATAACGGCCTGATAATTAGTGCTGTTGTTCAGTATAAGGACACATTCTTAGTCGGTCTGTGACACTCGCGCTCGAAAAATCGGCATTTTCTATCGCTCGATTAGTACGATTTTCTTATATAAATATAAATGCTTATTACTTTTTTTTCTAAGACTGCGGCGCTATAGTCGCGAGTCACAGGGGCGATTTCGATTACCCAAATTTGATTAAGGCCGTCAGGTTTATTTTATGTATCAGTACGACTCCATTGACAAAACCATTGTTGCGGAACGCGTTGAGCAATTTCGCGACCAGGTTAAGCGTCACCTAGCGGGCGAGTTAAGCGCGTCTGACTTACAACCACTGCGATTGCGCAATGGCTTGTATATGCAGATTCACGCTCACATGTTGCGTGTCTCTATTCCATATGGATTGCTAAGTGCCCAACAAATGCGCACCTTGGCACATGTAGCGCGCAAATATGACCGCGGCTACGGGCATTTTACTACACGGCAAAATATTCAATTTAACTGGCCTGCGCTGGCCGACGTGCCAGACATTTTGGAAGATTTGTCGAAAGTCGAAATGCACTCGATACAGACTAGCGGCAACTGCATCCGCAATATTTCATCTGATCATTACGCCGGCGTCGCGACCGATGAAATCATCGATCCTCGTCCTTATTGTGAGATTATTCGGCAGTGGTCGACGTTACACCCAGAATTCTACTGGTTGCCCCGCAAATTCAAGATCGCCGTGACTGGCGCGACCACCGACCGCGCGGCTGTGCAGTTTCATGATATTGGTCTAGAAGTGGTCGAGCATGCGACCCAAGGCATTGGTTTTCGCGTGTATGTAGGTGGCGGCTTAGGTCGAACGCCGGTGATTGGCAAAGTCATTAAAGAATTTCTGCCCCGCGCGGATATCCTTTCGTACTGCGAAGCCGTTCTGCGTGTTTATAATTTACACGGTCGTCGCGACAACAAGTTCAAAGCACGCATCAAAATTTTGGTTAACGCGCTAGGTATTGATGAATTCCGCGATCAAGTAGAGGCCGATTGGGCGCATTTTAAAGATGGTGAACTAAAACTACACGACACCGACTTCGAAACCATGCAGGGATTTTTCCCGCCACCGAATTATGTTGAACTCGATGACGGTGATACGCGAGTTGAAAAATGGCGTCAGTTAGACAGCCGTTTCAAAGCATGGTACGACAACAATACTGCCGCACATCGGCAAGCTGGCTATCGCATTGTTAATGTCTCGTTGAAAGAACACGGCGTCGCACCAGGTGATGCCACTGATGCGCAAATGGACGCATTAGCTGATATCGCCGAGCAATTCAGCTTTGGCGAAATTCGCGTAACACACGAACAAAACCTAGTATTGGCCGACGTCGAAGAACGCCAACTACTCGATATATGGAAGGCACTAGACGCAGTGAGATTGGCCACACCAAATATCGGTTCGGTTAACGATATGATTTGTTGTCCTGGGCTAGACTTTTGCTCACTTGCAAACGCTAGCTCAATCTCTATTGCCAAGCAAATTAATGAGAAGTTCAACGACTTCCAAGCGCTCTATGATATTGGCGAAGTAAAACTCAAGATGTCTGGTTGCATGAACGCTTGCGGTCATCATCATGTTGGACATATTGGTATTCTTGGCGTCGACAAAAAAGGCGAAGAGTGGTATCAGCTCACGGTAGGCGGCGATGCGTCAAATCAAGCTGCGTTGGGCGCTCGCTTAGGCCCAGCGATTGCTAAGGATAAAGTCAGCGATGCAATTGACGATATATTGAGCGTGTATCGCGAGCAACGTGACGAAGGAGAACGCTTGCTTGATACCTTCCGTCGCGTCGGGGTCGATCCGTTCAAAGACAGAGTCTACGCGGAGGAAGCGTAATGGTAGCAAATCGCAGTATTAAAGCACGCCCGAAGGCTACGCCAGATCGAATACAAGAAAACATTCAAACCGCTCAGGCGATACTCGATCATGCCATTGTCGATAACGATTTACTGCATATTGCTGAAACCGAGGAGTTAACGATAGGTGACTTACCCGAGGGCAATATTAGCGTTCCACTCAACCTTTGGCTTGAGAATAAAGACGATCTAAAACGCCGCTCAGGAGTACTCGCGGTGCAGATTGCTGCCGACGAAGATCCAGCCGACTTGATCGATGACTTAGCGGATATCAGCATGATCGTGCTGCCGTTTGTTAGCCACGTTGATGGTCGCTCCTACACGCACGCATCGACCTTACGCAAACGCTATAACTATACTGGTGAGATACGCGCTATCGGCGATGTTAAATTTGATCAGCTGGGCTTCTTGACTCGGGTTGGTTGTAATGCATTTGAATTACCAGAGAGCGAGAACCTCTCTACCGCTTTACGAGCATTTTCAGAGTTCAGTGAGGTTTATCAACCGTCTGCGGACCAGTCACGCTTAATTTTTTCACGACGTCGCGCCATTCACTGATAAATAGTTGCTACTAAATTTAACTTAACTGAAGACTTGAAAGTCAATCTAAGCGCCTGCACATATTAGTCATGACACATATTACGTTTGTTAAAAAAATATTAGCCAACGGCGAGCTTTGCAAGAAATGCTTAGAAGTCTCTGACCGGCTAGAATCCGAAGGTTTAATCGACTCGATCAACCATATTGCGATCGCTGATGAACGTGATAATGATTCCGAAGGCGCACGACTCGCGAAGAAATATGAAGTCGCACGCGCGCCGTTTTTTCTAGTCGAGGATGCTGCTGGTCATGTCGAAGTATTTGATATTTATTTCAAATTTAAGAAATTCATGGCTGAACAAGGCATTGGCTCCACGTCAAAAGTAGCTTTGTAGCAGGCACCGGTAAGCATGGATCCAAACTTATTACTTAAAATCGGAATCGTTGTATTCGTGTTTGCGTTACCGGTCTACATTGTCTATTTGGTAATCAAGTCAAATAAAACCAAATAGACTAAACCAGTTTTAATTCGACTTGCTTACAGCCAAGCCGCCAGAAGCCTGACATGTCGGCATCAACTCAATTTCATTAATGTTCACGTGCTCAGGTAAGCTAACAACCCAGCGGATTGTCTCGGCGATATCTTCCGGCGTTAGGGCCTGACAATCTTGGTAAACCGCATTAGCAGAGTCCTTATCACCGTGAAAACGTACCAAGGAGAACTCCGTATTGCCGATAATGCCGGGCACCAGATTAGTCACCCGAATTTGCTTACCTAACAAATCAGCTCGCAAATTTTTAGAGAACTGCGCCACAAATGCCTTGGTTGCGCCATACGCATTGCCACCGCGGTAAGCATAGTTTCCGGCAATTGATCCCAAATTGATGACATGTCCGGTGTTGCGCGCGACCATCGCCGGTAACACTTGGTGCGTTAAGTAGGCCAATGACACACAGTTCGTTTGAATCATGGTCTGCCAATCACTCCAATCAGCAGTATCAGCCGGATTCAAGCCAAGTGCCAACCCCGCGTTATTCACGAGCACATCTATATCTTTAAAGGCTTGCGGTAAATTTTGTAATGCTTGGTCTAACGCCTCGTGATCATTTATATCGCAGGCTATCAAATGTGATGCTACCGACAATTCATTCTGTAACTCTTGCAACTTATCGAGTCGTCGCGCTAGCAAGATCAGTTGATACCCTTGCTCAGCAAGTATCAGGGCAGTGGCACGTCCAATGCCAACAGAGGCGCCAGTGATAAGTGCAGTTTTAGATTTCATTGTGACTCCAGACCATTCGGTAAAGCATAATCGTGACACTGAAAATTATCGACTTCCAAACAAAATTGGGACGACGATCAATGTCGGCTGCTAAGTTTATATGATCAAAGCGGCCTCACTGCAAGCCCTAAAGACAAATCATCGCCACCGCTTGATTAAGCGCCTTGAGTGCAAAGCACATCGATTCGACTGGCTCTAATTTCTGCAAGCTACCGGTATTAGCCGACACCACAAAGTCTGGACTACCGACCACATACAACTCGCCGTCTGGGCCTTCGCCAAAACCGGTAACATGCATACCCAGCGCCCGATTTAGTCTTAGCTCACGCATAGTGTCATTGGCATCAATATAGAACAGGCGACCATCAGGAGTGCCAAACCCGCGCCCCCAGTCACCAAACACATAATGACCGTTTAGCTGCGGTATTGCCGAGCCTCGATACACCTGACCGCCAATCACAGATATACCTTCACCGTGGTCGTACTCGACCACAGGGTCCATTAATGGGGGATGGGTTTGACCGTTCGGTGGCGTTTCACTTACGTAGGTTAAGCCATCGACTACGGAAAAATAGAAGCTACCCTCTTTGTAGTTCCATCCAAGGTTAGCGCCGGCGGCCGCAGATGGCACGCGGTTTATCTCTTCAATGGCGTCCTGCCCAACATCACCAATATACAAATCAAAAGCATTGCCTGTGCCTTGCTCAACGGCAAATCGATATGGGTTACGTAAACCGTAAACATAGATTTCATCTAAGCCTGTTTGTCCTACAAACGGATTATCGATCGGTATGCCATATCGTCCATTGGCGGGCGCGGGAGCATCAATATCAATCCTAAGTATTGCCCCTAATGGCGAAGTAAAATCTCGAGCATTGCCGTCTAACACATGACCATCACCGGCATCGTTGGCGTTACCACCGTCGCCCAATGCTATAAATAGATAGCCTTGTGGCCCAAACTCGAGCATACCGCCATTGTGATTATACTGCGGCTGGTCGACAATCAATATGCTGCGCTTGTTATCTAATTGTGGCGACGCCGACATTGGACCTAACACTTGCCACTCGGTTACCACTGACATGTGGTCAGCCGCTTGCCCTGTCGGCATAGTCGAAAAATGTGCCGCTCCAGCTACATAAGGAGCTGAATAGTAAGTAATGATTTTGCGGTTATTGGCATAATCTGGATGAAAGGCAAAGCCTAATAGTCCACGCTCATCGTAGCCTGGAAAACCAGGAATTGGGCTACCATAATCAGCAACCAACTCGGCACTAAAGTCTAAAAACAATTGCTTCTCACCGGTCGCCAACGCCACACGCCAAACCGAACCACCTTGCTCGACCACATACATGTGAGCTGGCTCATCGGGCGCGGTTAACGCTGCAACTGGCGCAGTAAAACCATTCGCAACAGTTTTCAAGCCCAGCTCCGGGCCTCCTTTAGTAATAGCCGTTGGTATTGGGTTGACGGTCGAGCAAGTTCGTTCAGTATCACCTTGATCAATCAACAAAGCGCACGGCAACGTTGTGGGCGGGCTAATTACTTTGCTTGGTGTAGCATCACCTCTAAAGCGAATTAGATTAACCGCGCCTTGACGCCACCCGGGTTGCGCGCCGGCATTAATTTCCTGCAAAAAAGTCGGTGAGCCGCCATTATTTGGGTCACTTAACAGATCTTCAACATCTTCTAAGCTCGTCTTTAGGCGCTGCTCGAGATTAGAAATATTACTATTTAACCCATATAGTTCTCGTACTAGCCAACCATACCTATTCCAGCCATTACCGCCGCCACCGCGCTCGTGACACATCTGACAGACAGCATCATTTGATTGCGACTGACCACCGTACATGTCGCCCCACCAACCTAAATATTCATCACGCGCGCTGGCATTGTGTACACTCAATACCAATAGTAATCCGAGCGCTATAAAGCCCTTGATTATGTGCTTAAACCTACCCATTTAACGGCTAACTCAACAAGCTGGCAAACATACCGGCGGACTCAATAATTGCAGCTTCACCGATGTAGCCTGGAGCTGTACGCGGAAACACAACGCTGCCTGAATTAGGCGCAACCCAATCACAAACCGACGCGAACAGCGGATCAATGCTAGTGCGAGGATCAATATCGGGCGTATTTAGCGACAGGTCATCGTACTTATCAATTTCGGCTTCAGGGAATAACTCTCCATACACACCACCATTAACTCGCTCGCCGATTACGAACATGATATTACCTTTACCGTGATCGGTACCACCATCCCCATTGTCGCGAATCTGTCGGCCAAATTCGCCAGCAACAGTAATCACCATTTTATCTAGGTCTAGTGAGTTCATTTCAGCCCACAATGCAGAAAAGCCACCATGTAGCGCATTGCCGTCGACCGGAGTATTGCCGTACCGTCCACCAAAAATATCCTTGAAACCGTTTTCAATACCACGATTAAGATCGGGGTCATTAACATCTTGTGCGTTAGCACCTTGCCGCTGATCTCCATGGCTGTCCCAACCACCGTAACTCATAGACACAGCCCGAACGTCGAGTATGTGGTTAGCCGCGCACACGTCATAGAGATTGCGTATTTGTCGGCCAAATCCGTAGCCATTACGCAGTACTCGGCGTGCTTCATTATTGGCATTAGGGTTGACCGGAACGCCATCAATTGAAATAGCTCGATGCAACGCCTCTATATGCGGTGGTTCTGGTAAATCAGCCAATTGTTCTCGAATACGTCGACCAAACTCTCGGACCTTACTCTCATGATCCATGAATTTTTCGTACGCCTCACTGACCTGTTCGTTCCGTGCACCTTGATAGTAATTCTTGAGCGCCCGCGCCATTTTATCTTGTGGCCGATAAAACTGATTTTGCGTTAAATCGTACTCATTCAGCCCGATTTCGCGAGAGTTTTGCACCGCAATTAGGTCACGATTATCGATCGCATTATGATCATAGTTTGGAGCAAGCCCCTGTGGACCAAAGCAGAAACCACTAGGCGTATTAGTAACTGAAATCATATTACCGCCAGCGGAACGCGCTAACCTTCCGCCCCAACCAGAACGATCGCCATTATTCAGCCCAGACAGTACGTTTCCTTGGTTTAGCTGCAACGTAGATAAGTCATGTGCTCGGTTAGTACCCCCCACGGCATTACACACAACCGCCACATTGCCAGCGCGAAACATGTCGATTAACCAACCGGCCTCTCGCCAAATTCCAAACGTTACACCACTGTTGATATTCGCGGGATCTGCCAAACCACCAGTCCAGTTACCGGCACCGACTGTGATCGGATAATAGTCATCATTCCAACGTTGCTGCCAGCTTGTTGGGTTCTCTGATAGATCATGCGATCGCCAGCGGTGACTCCAATACTGGTAACCAAAGCTATTGGTGTTACTGTCGAACTCCGGAACAATTAGATGGCGAAAATCCGGGCCGCCCTCTAACAATAGATTAACCAAGAGTCGGTTTTCTAAAGGCTCGAAACCAGCGATTGCATCGTTAACGAAACGCGGTAAAGAACCCGCTCCAAATAACAGACTTGTGTATAAAGATGATTGTAAAAATTGACGTCTATCCATGATTATTGGCCCTCCGCGAACACGTATGGTGTAGCAAAAATGAAGGCTATAGCTGCCTGTACACGCTCATTGGCGCGGCGCTTTTGTATCGCATCGCTACTAGTCAGTGCTACTGGCGCAACGGCTAATTCAGCCATCAAACCTCTGAGATAAGGAAACGGATCTTGATTACTATTTTGCAACTCGTCACCACTGAAACTAAGCTCGAATGCTTGTCTTTCGTGCTCTGCGTAATTGGGCTCGCCGTCATAATTGAACAAGCAATAGTTGTTCCATGACTGAAACGACATAATATCGGCCAAACTGTTATTGGAAATACCATTTTCTCGGCGATCTTCTCGTATACACAACAAGAAATTAATATCGAAAAACGGATAACGTTGACCGATTTGCCAATAGTATTCTGGATCTTCACCGGGAGTCGTATTTGCTAAACGGTTAGCTCCCAAAATTGCTAACAGGTGCGCGCGCTCTAATTCCGTATAGTTATCAAATGAGCCAACCGCATGCATCCATAGCCAGCGCGCCACGTAATCCGCGCTATAACCACCATTTACTGGTGGAATAATTTTGGTCCAATCCTTTTGCCAGGCCAAGCCCTGATCACAGGTTTCACATTCTATTGGTAGCTGATTTCGGAACTGCCATTCTTCAGGTGTAGCGCTACGGTTGTAGTTTTTCTCAAACGCCACCGCAGAATCAGAGGCTTCTTGCGAGGTCTGGCCACCAAACACATTATGTAACGGCCGAAACACCTCATTTGAGTTGTCTCCCTCCAATACTCCGTCGACCTCACGACCAGCATTTCCATCGAGACCATTGTAATAATCGTTACTAAAAAACGCTTCGATATTATCAATATTGAACTTGTTAGCCGTATAAAAGGCGCGCTCAAAACTGGTTAAGTACTTGAATTGATCCGGGCTATGAAACAAGTTAGACGTCGCATAAATATGTATAAACGTGAGAAAATCCTTATTTGGCCCTAAAGCGGCCCACGCTGCCCGTATTTGATCTCGTCTCGCCTCATTCAAATTGTCATCCGCCAAATCACTGATAATGGTGACAGGTAAATTGAACAAACTTTCTGGATGCATGATTGAAACTGGCATCAAGTTATCAATTTTGGCGCTGGCATCGCTACCAGTAATCGTCGTACCCAATATAGTTAAGTCATCTAGATGATGGCGTTCTTGCTCAAACGACACGCTGATATCAAACCCAAAGGTATCTATGTAGGGAACTCGCATATCGGTCAGCATTTTGGCTGTTTCACGAATCGTGCCATCTTCGTGATGTGGATCACTAGCGCCAAATATGCCATAGAACAATTGGTGAATTTCTCGCGCAAAGTCGTCATTGCACTCACAGACCCACTCACCATCTCGTTGTACCCACTGATTCCGACGGTGGCCGTACTGCATAGCGACTGCCGCTGACTTAGCCGCCACACCCATTACTTCGTGATAAGGCAAGCGTGCCTCATGAGCCTGCATAATCTCATCATAGTACTGAACCATCTGCCGACGACTAACGCCTGCATCTAAGTTCGTGGCGAGGTGATAGTTGGTCTCCCAAAAACCAATGCGTTGGCGAAATGGATTTAATCCGCGCATAGCGATCATGCGACTAAACGTTGAATCGAAGCGATATCCATCAATCGACAGATACTCTCGTTGCTCAACCGGGATCGGGATATTTGAAGTGCTGGAACCGATGTAGTCAAAGAACCCGCGTAGCGTGCCATGTGAGTGTGCTGTCTCAGTATAGGTTTCACCGCGCGACATAGGGGATAAGCGCTGGTTATGCTCGTTGAAGTTCAGCATTTGAGTAATCGCCACTCGCGGCCGCATGTATGACCACTCGAGAATTTGGGCATCACTCGCATGACCACCAAAAGCAAATATCTTTAATACTTTGCGCACCGCTTGCTCATCCCAACCACTGCGCGTTAGCCTTTGGAGTCCGAGGCGTGTTTGCACTGCAGGCTCAATTCCAACCCGCGATAGCCGTACCGTTGTTCCTGGGTTAACTGCGAATAGAAGCGTATTGGTGGCAAGCTGTTGATTAACCGGTAGCAGATAACAATTTTCACCGAGGGTCGCTTGGTTATCGGCCAATTGCGGTACACCATTAATGCTAAAACTGAAGTTGCCTGGGTTAAACGCACCGCTACGTTGCAATATAAAACAAACCTCAATGTCGTGCGCCTGCGCGTCGAAAGTGGCTTCGAAATCACTACTAATGCTTACCGACGAGGACTCGAGCTGCCCTAGAGTGAGTTGGTAGGACGAAACTTGATCTAGTAGATACAAGTTTATCACGCTCATGACTGCGGTTATTTTTTGCCGCTCGGCGTGATTGAGCTGAGCACTGGCAGGCAAAGTCGCTACCAGCATCAACATAATGATCAAAACCAATACCGTTGTTTTCAACCAGCGAATAGATAGATACACCGAAGACCAACCAACCCGCTTAGGGGCTAACATAGTAAGCATTTGCAGTTACCACTGTAGTTTGTAATTACATACACGAGCCAATACGGATGCTCGCATGAGTTATTTGTTAGTTCCCTACCACAGCAACCCCAAACTAAAACCAAATATAGTTTACCTTTAGTTAATAATTGACACCTGTCTGCTTTTCATCGACTGCACTGACGCTATGTGTCAATAGCGCAAAACTGCATAAACACTCGGTTTTTAGCACACATTCCATAGCGCTACTGGTGTTCGCCCTAGCGACAGTCCTATTTAGTGACAAAATCCGTCACAGACAAACCAGTGAAACGGCTTGTGTCTTAGTAATTATTGGGACGCAAAAATCTGGGTCTGCAGGGCAAACTGAGGTCTCTTCGACGGCGCTTGGAAAAGTGTGAGCCACCGAAGGATCAATCAGACGAAGCAGTTTCCCATCAGCGCCAGCAGGACTGGTGAGATTGTTTGTGACCACATATAGCTCGTTTTCATTGTCTTGACCGAAACCAGTTATGTATCCAGACAACTGATTCACCAACCGGAACTTACTAATCTGATTGTTTGACGGATTCAAATACAGCAACGGTTTAAGAAAATCACCGAATACATACTGACCAGCTAGCTCGGTGATTTCGGAACCTCGATACACATAACCACCAATCACGGAAATACCTTCATCATGATCATATTGACCAATTGGGTCGATTAAATCGTTGGGCGAATTCGGGGAAGCTACCGAGCTTACATACGCATCAATACCAATAGTGGGCGTGTAGAAAAAGAAGCTGCCCTCCTTCCAATTCCAGCCATAGTTCCCGCCTTTAATGACCTTATTGATCTCCTCAACTTCGTATTGCCCCACGTCACCGGTATACAACTCACCAGTTGCCGCATCAAATGAGATGCGATAAGGATTACGAAACCCATAAGCAAAAATTTCATCGATACCGGCGTTACCGTTGCCGACAAATGGGTTGTCAGCGGGGATTCCGTATTGACCATTGGCGGCATTATTGCTCAATGGCGCAATGCGCAAAATACTGCCCAGTATAGTGGTATTGTCACGCCCATTACCGAGTACACCATGCCCTGGCCCTAAGTCATTTCGGTTACCACCATCACCTAATGAGATGTACAGATGACCGTCGGCGCCGAATGCTATATCACCACCATTGTGGTTATTTTGCGGCTGATCAATACTCATCACGGTTCGGGTTTTACGAATAGCTGAGTTGCAACTCGCATTTGAGGCGCGGTACTCGACCACCTTTGACCGGTGCAGTATCTCGCGGCCTGGCGGCATAGACACAGTAAAGTCAGCACTCTCAGACTGATCGACCGGTTCCGACTGATACGTATAGAACAGGCCATTATTTTGATAATTTGGATGAAATGCTAAACCAAGTAGACCGCGTTCATCACCATTTTGATTGATTGGCACCAAGTCGGCTTGCACAGTGTGAAATAAAGTTTTTTGCCCAGTTGCTAGCTCAACTCGATAAATACGACCAGTTTGTTCCACCACAAAAATACTGCCGTTGATGCCTGGTGCACTAACGGCCCTGACCGGCGCATTAAAGCCACTGGCAACCTCGACTAAACCCAGGTCAATCGCACCGACTGGAATGTCTTCGGGGATCGGGTCTTCTAGCTTTGGTGGAAAATCGTAAGCGGTTGTTCCGGTCATCGGTAACGGTGCTGGTTGCTGATTGGTTGTTTCTATTTCAGCATCACCAGCTTGATGGAACACTGAGTTGACCGCACCGTCACTCCAACCCGGTTGAAAATTACTGATAATTTCATCATACACCTCGGCTCCCAAAGGGTTGTTATCCAGCACCAATGCTTCGGTTAATATAAATGCCTCTTCAATGGTCGTTGCGTCATTACCTAAGAAGATTTCCCTTAGTTCCCAACCATAGGCATTCCAAGGAGAGCCCCCGTCAGCATTTTGATGACATAACTGGCACTGAATATCATCTGACGTAGAAGTCGGATAGTAATTTTGCCACGCGCCCAGATAGGCTAAACGGGCTTGAACCGTTGGGCTGGTGGTAAACATGGTTGAGCCAACAGCGATCGACAAGCACAAACAACGAAGTTTCATCTATTCTTCTCGGTAATCAAAATTGAAGTGAGGCATAAGCCGCTAGCTCATCAAGTTGTCAAACAAACCGGGTAACTCTAGCAATGGCGCCTCTCCGGCATAGCTCGAGGCCATACGCGGAAACACAGCATTAGCCGAACCCGGCGCAACCCAATCACTGACCTTCGAAAAGAATGTGTCGATCTCACTGCGTGGGTCGATATCTGGTGTGCGTAAACTAGTATTGTCGTATTTATCGACTTCGTCATCTGGAAACATTTCGCCATATACGCCACCACGCACACCTTCGCCCAATACCAACATTAGATTGCCTTTGCCATGATCCGTTCCAGCATCTCCGTTGTCGCGGATTTGTCGGCCAAACTCACCAGCGATAGTAATCACTATTTTATTGCGATCCGCTTGAGGTAAGCTCGCATATAGCGCAGAAAAGCCACTGTGAAAGGCTGACGCATCACTTGGGTTATTACCGTATTGACCACCGAAAATGTCTTTAAGACCATTCTCGATACCACGACCAACATCAGGGTTGTGTGGATCTGAGGCCAAAATTGATGGCACTTGGCGTTGATTTCCGTGGCTATCCCAACTGCCATAACTCATCGACATTACACTCGGGGTTAACAAGTCATTGGCTGCCACAATGTCGTATAAATTACGGATTTGATAGCCCAAGTGCCGTTGACGTAATACGCGGCGCCCGGTACTACCTGAATCATTCGGATCAATATTAATACCATTGATATTGCTGTATAACGCTTGAACTACATCAGGGATCGGAACCGTAACAAGTCGACCTTGAATGAGCTCACCAAACTCGCGAACCTTGGCCTCATGGTCCATGAATTTTTGATACACACTGGCTACACGTTCTTGACGAAGTCCAGCGTAATAACTCTTCGCTGCACGCGCCATTTTGTCATCAAAATCGTAAAACTGATTTGACTCGATATTAAAATCAAACAAGCCTATATCACGCGAATCTTCTACAGAAATAAGATCAAAGTTGTCTATAGCATTTGGATTATAGTTTGGAGCTAACCCTTTAGGGCCAAAACAAAATGAACTTGGCGTGCTAGTCAAAGAAATAGAATTTCCGCCAGCTGATCGAGCTACTCGGCCGCCCCAACCTGATCGGTCTCTATCGTTTAGCTCTGACAGAACATTGCCCTGACTCAACATTAAACTCGATAAATCGTGAGCCCGGTTGGTGCCGCCTACGGCATTGAATATTAACGCCCCATTACCGCTCCGCACCATATCGATTAACCAACCGGCTTCACGCCAAATACCAAACGTGGTGCCACCGTTGAGATTGCCGGGGTCAACCATGCCGGACGACCATCCTTGGCCACCAACAGTAATTGGATAGTAATCTTGCTCCCATCGTTGTTGCGCGGTTACGCCGGTTGATGCTAGCTGGTGCGCACGATCTCGGTGTTTCCAATACTTTGCACCAAAACTATCCGGCGTTGAGTCATACGCCGGCACGATCAAATGCCGCAAATCTGGTCCGCCGCTTAAGTTCAAATTGACTAATAAGCGATTTTGTAACGGCGCTGGTAGCGCGCTGGCCGATGAAATCACCGATGGTAAGGCGCCAGTACCATACAATAGACCACTGCAGAGCGCAGATTGAAGAAACTGTCTTCGACTAAAATTGTTCGTATTCATTATTGACCCTCCGCGAAAACGAATGGCGTAGTAAAAATAAATCCAAGTGCATTACTTATGCGTTCTCGAGCGTGTTTGCGGAGTTCTGCACCGCCATTGCTACCATCTGTGGTTTCCAACGGTAAGGTCATATTCCCTAGTTGGCTTAATAAGTCTTGTGCGGTTGGGTTTTCCATGATTTGTTGACCGCTATACACACGATTAAGTGCCGCACGCTCAACACTACTGTAGCCACTTACATCGTCGTCATTCTGACGACAATAATTGTCCCAATTTCCTTGATACAACATGTCTGAGAGCGGTACAGAGTTGGTCTCTTCTTTGACCTTGTAGTCCTCAGCCATACACATGAGTAGATTGAAATCCATCGCGTAGTCACCGTCGCTAGTTTGGTTAGGATTATTCCTTGCCGCGCCCAAAAAGGAATAGAGATGCGCTTTTTCTAGCTCAGTGTAATTATCAAAGTTTCCTACCGCGTGGTTCCACAACCAAGCCGCCACATCGGCCACATAAAACTGATTGTCGGCACGGCGTGGTAATACGGTACTCCACTTTTTCTCCCAGGGCTGGCCTTGGTCACAACTACTACACGACACGGCATCGCGAATTCGATACTCATCATCGGTAAGCAGATTGAAATTATTCTCAAAGGCCAATGCCGAATCTGATGCTTCATACGATGTTTGCGCCCCGAAAACGTTGTGCAATGGTCGAAAAAACTCTCCTGCGGCGTCATCGGATATTACCGACCCAACCGACTTGCCCGCTCTACCGCTGTAGCTTGCGCCACCGAAAAATGCTTCTAGATTATCGAGGTTGTGCTTGTTTGCCATATACAAAGCACGTTCGTGTGAAGTGAAGTACTTAAATTGAGCTTTACTATGAAATAACGTAGATATTGCGTAGGCGCGAATAAAATCCAGAAAGACTTTGTTTTGCCCCATACCAGCCCACGCAGCTCGAATCTTATCAGCCTTCGCATCAGACATGTTGTCGTCAGCTAGTACTGAGATAATCATTACCGGCAAATTCTTCAGACTCTCTGGATGCATAATCGAGATCGGCATTAAGTTGTCGATTTTTTGACTAGCATCAGTGCCGCTGATTGTGTGACCTAAAATAGTTAAATCGTCAGTGTGATGACGGCTAGTGCCGAATACCACGGCAATGTTGTCGTTTGGTCCATCGGTATTATCAATCGGCATATCCGTTAGCATTTTAGATGTCTCGCGGATTGTTCCATCTTCGTGGTGCGGATCGTCTACCCCAAAGATTCCGTAAAATAGCTGATGAATCTCACGCGCAAAATCATCGTTACACTTACAAATATAGTCATCAAGGTTTCGATCATAAACCCATTGATTGCGGTCATGACCATACTGCTCAGCAACCGCCGCAGACTTGGCCGCCACGCCCATTACCTGGTGATAAGGAATTCCTGACTCATGAGCGTCCATGATAATGTCGTAGTAGGCAGCAATTTGGTCACGATCCACGCTGGCATCACGGTTAACCGCCAAATGATAATTGGTTTCCCAAAACCCAATTCGCTGACGAAATGGGTTTAGTCCACGCACGGTAATCATGCGACCGTAAGCATCATCAAAGTTATAACCATTGAGCCCATATTGAGTTCGGTTTGCTACCGGAATAGGTAAATTTGAACTCGAGCTAGACAGGTAATTTTGAAACCCAAGGAGTGTACCAATTCCTGGTTCGGTGGTTGTTTCAGTGTAGTTTTCACCAACGGCAAGCGGTGAAAGCTTTAAGTTATGCTTGTCAAAATTAAGCATCTCTACAATCGCTAACTCCGGATCCAGATCGGCCCACAAACGAATTTGCGCGTCGCGCGCATGACCACCAAAGGCAAATATCTTAAGAACTTTACGCACCGCCCTTTCATTCCATTGTCCACGTGTCAGTCGATTAAAACCACCAACTGATTGTGCGGTAGCGGCGAGTTCAACGCGCGACACAGAGATTGTTACGCCAGGTGTTGAGGTTGAAATAACAATGTAATTGATCAGCCGCTGATCGGGCTCGGTAATCAGGTAACAATTATCCTTGCCGATAACGCCAAGCGCCGGTTCGCCATTAACGGCAACCGAAATATCAGCATTGTTGGCATTACTGGAAGTTAAATCAAAACACAGTTCAATCGCTTGATCTTGCAGCTCAAACTGTGCGAACACTGGCTGAGTATTGGAAACCTGAAACGTTCCATTCACTAACTCGTTCAAATCCAACTCGACAGCCGTACCAATTGGCCTAGCAATTGGCTCTTCTCGCCCAATGAGTAGATAGGAGTTGATGACACTCATAATAGCGGCTAATTGCTTGTCTTGATCACTAGCTTGCGCATGTGAAGTCGACGCAAAACTGATGGAGATCAGCAATAACAAAGCGGGTCGACTGAGTAGCCTAAGCAGTTGCCTATAGTGGGTCAAGCGACCGCGAACCAGCAAACTTTTCATTGATCAGATACCAGGTAGGGTTAATTCACCTGTATGACCTTACGTTTGAGTCGAATCGGCCACACACTACACCCCTAACCTAACAACACCAAAAACCCGATAAAATATTAACCCAACGGTAATGCAATAAGTTAAATTTATTTTAGTTATTGCAAGAGCCTCATATAAGACACACCGAAAAGCCTTATTTTAAGCGGTGTTGACGGTTAAACCAGCAACACCGCCGACAACAAAATCACTTCAAAGCTTTGCTGACAATTTCTGTCACGTCACTGGCTAAGCCATTCTCATTCGCCAACCTCTCGAGTTGAGTGCACATCAAACTCTGATAAGGTTGCGCATAACGCCGCCAATTATTTATTGTGCTTATCAAGCGCGCCGCGACCTGTGGATTGATCGTGTTCAATTGAATTACACAATCTACCAAGAACTTGTAGCCCGCTCCATCTTGTTGGTGAAACGCTAACAAGTTGCTAGTAAATGCCCCAATCAACGATCTAACCTTGTTTGGATTATTGATAGAAAAAGTCGGGTTGCTCATTAGTTGCTCAATATCGGGCAATAAATTATCGCGTGGTGCGATCGCTTGCATAGCAAACCACTTATCCATGACTAACGGATCATCTTTCCATTGTTGGTAAAAATGGTCTATCAAAGCCTGCCGATCAGGATAAGAAGAATGCACTAGCGCGGTAAAGGCCGAAAGCCGATCTGTCATCGTGTTAGCGGCGTGATACTGGTGACTGGCGAGCGCATAATAGGCTGGCTGTCCAGTAGCAACCAAATACATTAATGTTCGATTCTTTAACGACCGGCTTGCCATCGACTCAGCATCGAGCGAGAAATCAGTGTTCTGCCCTTGTTGTGCGTATACCGTGTGAAATGGTGACTCCAAGTCTTTTGCTAAGCGCTGAACACATTGCTGGCGAATCAAACTAATTTGACGCGGTTCAATGGCCTCACTCAACTCAGCTAAGTAGCTAGCAGTCGGCAACGACAGCATTTCTGCCAGCATCGCTTTGTCATGACATGGCTCAGTCAATAATTTCAAAAATGCGTCGCGGACTCGCGAATACGCTGCTTCATTTATACTGCCATTCTCGACAGCCGGTAGTAAAAGCTTTAGGCATAACCGTTGCATCGCCTCCCACCGCACAAACCCGTCATCATCAAAACTGACCAATGTAAGTAGTTCGTCGTCAGACTGGTTATATTCCAATTTTACCGGAGCCGAGAACCCGCGTAGCATCGAAACTACCGGTTGCTCCGGCAAACCACTGAATTCAAACGATTGCTCATCTTCAGTTAACACCAGAGTTTGTTGCAACACTTTTTCACCAGATGGCAGCAGTAGTGCAATACATAATGGCATTTGAAATGGGCGTTTGCGATCTTGGCCTGGTGTTGCTGGACAGCTTTGCTGAATCGTCAAGGTTAGGGTTTGATCAGTATACGATTGCTGCACACGAATACTCGGTGTACCGGACTGGGTATACCACAAGCGGAATTGAGCCAGATCAATGTCATTAGCCTGCTCTATCGAGGTAACAAAATCTTCGGTGGTAACGGCCTGCCCATCGAAGCGGTCAAAATACAAGTCGGTACCACGACGGAAGCCTTCGACTCCAACCAACTCTCGCATCATGCGAATTACTTCCGCGCCCTTTTGATAAATGGTGGATGTGTAGAAGTTATTAATCTCTTGATATGAGTCGGGTCGCACCGGATGAGCCATGGGCCCAGCATCCTCTTTGAACTGAAACGCTCGTAATGATTGTACGTCACGAATTCGCTTTACCGCTCGAGAACCCATATCGGCACTAAACTCTTGATCGCGAAATACCGTAAAGCCTTCTTTGAGACTCAATTGAAACCAGTCGCGACAGGTAACTCGGTTACCCGACCAATTATGGAAGTATTCGTGTGCGATCACACTCTCAATGCCTTCGTAATCTAAATCGGTGGCTGTATCTTGGTTTGCAAGTACGTATTTTGAGTTGAAAACATTGAGGCCTTTGTTCTCCATCGCGCCCATATTGAAGTCATCGACTGCAACAATATTATAAATATCTAGATCATACTCGCGACCGTAAACGTCTTCGTCCCACCGCATCGACTTTTTTAGCGACGCCATTGCATGGTCGCATTTCTCAATATTGTGTTGCTGTGCGTAAATATTCAGCTCAACCTTATTACCTGACGCGGTCGTAAAATGGTCGGTTACATGCTCTAAGTTTCCTGCCACTAGAGCAAATAAATAGCTTGGCTTGGGATGCGGGTCGAACCATTCTGCCCAGTGCGTATTATCGTCATTACGTCCGCTGGCGACCGGATTACCGTTAGACAGCAATACTGGGCAATCCACAACATCGGCGGTGAGACGAACGCGATACACCGACAATACGTCGGGCCGATCCAGAAAATAAGTTATCCGCCGAAACCCTTCTGCCTCACATTGTGTGCAAAAGTTACCGCTCGATTGATACAAACCAGACAACTCCGTATTCAAGTGCGGAAGTAATTCAGTTTGCACTTCTAACTCGAAGGCGTCAGGCACGTTTAAGATTGTCAGTGACTCAGCGTCTATTTGATACTCAGCGTCACTCAAGGTCTTGCCATTAATTGCTAGCGAAACCAACTGCATCTTTTCACCGTGTAACACCAACGGCGTGCCTGACCCGCTAGATCGCTTTACTTGCATCGTTGCAACTACAAGGGTCGAGGCCTGGTTTAAGGCAAAATCCAACATCACCTCGGGTATTAAAAATTCTGGCTTTTGATAATCCTTTAAATAGATTGTTGGGTTTATATTTGTTGGTGACACGTCAGTTTCCAGCATAGTTGGATTATTAATATTGGGGTTAAAATTGCGACCAAACTGGGGTCAATTGCTTAGATAATGGTTGCGCTGCGCCGAGCCGAGCCCACGGTTGGTCGTTGGCATGAAAATCAGAACCTACAGACGCTAGTAAACCAAACTGCATTGCAAGATCCCCCAACATAGCGGTTTGTTGCTTGTCAGTGATCGGAGTTGATACTTCAATACCTTGAATCCCCGCTTCCATCATCTCTGCAATCAGTCGTGATAACTTGGTTCGCGTTAGTTTGTAGCGCGTTGGATGAGCTAACACGGCAACTCCACCAGCGGCCGTAATCCACTGCCCAACCTCACTTAGATTTGGCCATCGCATAGGTATGTATCCAGGCTTACCGCGCACTAGATATCGCTTAAATGCTTGCTTCTTATTTTTAGCTAAACCTTTTTGTATTAAGGCATCGGCAAAGTGAGGCCGAGTCGGTACGCCACGTTCAGATAACATCGCTTGAACTTCGTCTCTAAGGTCAATATTGTGCTGCTCGAAATCCTCATACATCGCTTCAGCGCGCGCGATTCGACTACGCTTATTCCGCTCTACTCCTTCTCGTAGCAAACCATTACTACGGTCGACATTAAGTCCTACCACGTGAATAAGTTGGTTCTCCCAAGTGCACGACAACTCCAACCCGTCAATTATCTGTAAGTTGGGGAATTGTTTCGCAGCAAAATGCGCTTCGGGTAAGCCATCCAAGGTGTCATGATCGGTCAACGCGAGATGCGTTAAACCCGCCGCGTCCGCCAGAGCTACTAACTGAGCAGGGCTTAACTCGCCATCAGAAAAATGTGAGTGACAATGCAAATCGTATGTCATTTAAACACTAACCATGCTGTTCTGGGTCAAATTCATCTAATGGATACCGATATATTGGTTCATATTCAGCCCCGCTACTGGTTAGGACGCTTTCGTAAAGCACTACTTCTTCAAACCGACACTCATAGGTCGCGTTCATGGGTATAGACCCAGTGAAAGGTTTTTTACTATGGCGATAGCGACCAAGTGTGACGTGCGGAAAAAATTTGCGCTTGTCATACAACATGTCTGCGGCCTTAATCCCCGATATCACCTGTTGGTGTACGCGCCGCACAGCATCACTCTTCTCAAGCATCGCCGCCAATAGCTTAGGCCGGGTTTCAGGAAATGGGCTTAAGTGACTAAAAACGCCGGCAAACTCTGGCTCGATTAAAAACTGGTCTAGCTTTTCGGCCAAAATCTCTAATTCATCTTCTTCTTGTTCTCCTAAAAACGCCAAGGTGATGTGATAATTTTCTTGATCAACCCATCGTACCGCACCACTTTTGTCTTGATATGACATCTTCGCGGCAACGTCACCTAACTCATTTGCGGTGTCTTTGGGGATCGGGAGGGCAATAAAACTTCGTACTGTCATGGTGTGTAACCGAGTCTGTTCGACAATAAGAATAACACCTGTAATGAAGACACACAGCAAATTTGATGACCTGTTTGCGCTGAATGCTATAGAATGATTTATAAACCGGTTGAGCACGGATAAATGCCACCAACTATGCAATTAGTCAAAGCTGAAAAACACGTTTTAATGACCGCACTCGCTGAGCTCAAACAAGAGCATCGAGAGCTTGATATTGCGATTGAGGAGATGATGCAACAAGCCATATCCAATCAATTTGAAGTTGGCCGCATGAAGAAGAAAAAATTACGACTCAAGGATTCGATCGCCAAGATTGAAAGCCGGCTCATTCCGAACCTACACGCTTAACGCGTCCAGACTCACAAATACTAGGAGCCCCATCAATGCGTTTATCATCCTTATATCTTGCCATGGCGTTGTCACTCGCTGGCCTACCAGCTAACGCCCATGCCGAGAGCCTTGCTACCGTGATTAACAATGATTACGATAGTTATCTGGACTCTCTGTTTAAACACTTTCATGCCAACCCTGAACTCAGTCTGGTAGAAAATCAAACCGCCGCGCGCATGGCGCAAGAGCTTACCGATGCTGGTTTTACCGTTACCACTGGCGTTGGTGGAACCGGCGTAGTGGCTATACTGAATAATGGCGAAGGCCCGCTGGTTAGCATGCGAGCCGACATGGATGGCCTACCAGTTGAAGAAAAGTCTGGCTTAAGTTACGCCTCTAAAGTCATGCAAGCCGACCCCATTACTGGCAACGAAGTACCCGTAATGCATGCCTGCGGTCATGACGTACATATTACTAGTTTGGTCGGCACCGCGCGTCGCATGCAAGCAATGAAGGACCAATGGTCTGGTACCTTAATGTTGATAGTACAACCCGCTGAAGAACGTGTGCTAGGCGCTAAAGCAATGATGGAAGACAGTCTGTATAAACGCTTTGGGCAACCAGACTTTGGCTTAGCGTTCCACGTTTCCAGTGGTGTCGAGGCAGGCAAAATTAGCGTTACCGATGACAGCCCCTATGCTGGTGCCGATACCGTAGATATTATTATTCATGGAGTAGGCGCACATGGTGCTAGCCCGCATGCCGGTAAAGACCCAATAGTGCTTGGCGCGCAAATAGTCATGGCCTTACAGACCTTGGTGGCTCGTGAATTACCACCTCGTGACCCTGGTGTAGTTACCGTGGGTTCGTTCCACTCTGGCACCAAACACAATATTATTTCGGATCGCGCTGTACTGCAGTTAACGGTGAGAAACACCAGTGTGGAAACCCGCAAAACGTTATTAGACGGCATCCAACGAATCGCCGAGAATATGGGCCGCGTAGCCGGTTTACCTGACGATAAGCTGCCAGAAGTAATTATTTCAAATGAAAGCGTTCCCCCGACTATCAATGACACAGCACTGGCACAACGCTTACGCCAAGTTTGGGTTGATAATATGGGCGAGGAAATACTCTCAGATCGACCAACCAAGGGGATGGGCGCTGAGGACTACCCGTTTTTCACCACCGAGCCCTATATCCCGAGCGTATACTTCGGAATTGGTGGCACACCTGAAGCAGACTTTAAGGTTGCCGATGCTGGCGGGCAACCAGTTCCTAGCCATCACAGTCCGTTATTCAAAATAACACCGAAACCGGCGGTAACTAGCGGTGTCGAAGCAACCGTGCTGGCTCTGATGGAATTAATGAAGAAATAGTTTTGCACCTGTGCGCCAATGTTAGTTGGCGCACAGTTTAAGTTAAACGGTATTAACTTCGTTTAAATAGAATCAACCCTTGCATCAAGTTAAACGCCTCGTTTAACTGGTAGTCGCGCTCTAATAATTCGGCAATCTCACTCGATTCAGGCCGTTTAGTCGACTCATTACGGCGCGAATCATTTTCTAGATGACCAGGTAAATCATTCTCAGAGATTCGCTTAATTCCTTTTTTGGTCTCGCTAAACTCTCGATACTCTACCGCCACATCGGGGCTAATTCCGGCCGCTTGTATGGATGTACCGTCTGGCGTGTAGTATCTAGCGGTCGTTAGCTTGATCGCCTCTTTTTCACCAATATTAATAACCGTTTGCACCGAGCCCTTACCAAACGAAGGGGTACCAATAACGAGTGCTCTATTATGGTCTTGGAGTGCTCCTGCAACAATTTCAGCAGCACTGGCGGTGCCCGCGTTAATTAGTACTATTACCGGCTTACCGTCCAATAAATCAAACTCCGTGGCATTGTAACTTTGATCATTTTGCGCCAATCGACCTTTGGTGGTGACTATAGTGCCGCCAGGTAGCAAGGTATCCGCAATTGAAACTGCGCTGGTTAACAAACCGCCGGGGTTATTGCGTAGATCGAGAATAAGGCCTTTAAATTTAGGCTCATCCCGTAACATTTTGAGTTCTTTTCTAAAATTCTCGGCAGTGGCAATTTGAAATTGAGAAACTCGTAAATAACCTATTTCATCGTTTAAACGTTTACGTTTCACCGACTGCAACCGAACCACAGCTCGCTTAATAGTGATATCGAAGGGCTCTACCTCATCTTCACGAACAATGGTTAATTTAATGCTCGTACCCGGCTCACCGCGCATCTGTTCAGTAGCGTCTTCTAACGAGAGTCCTGATACCGTTTGGTCATCAATCCGAATAATCAAGTCGCCGGTTCGAATACCGGCTTTGTCTGCCGGTGTATCATCAATCGGAGCGACTACTTTGACAAAACCATCCTCCATAATGACCTCCATACCGAGACCGTTAAACGCGCCGCGTGTTCCCTCATTGAGTTCCTCGAAGCCTTCATCTTTGAGATACGAGGAATGCGGGTCTAAACCGTTTAGCATTCCTTCGATTGCGTAGTTCAGCAAGTCTTCATCACTAACTGGTTCTACGTAATTGAGCTTGATACGAGTGAATATATCCGCAAAAGTGCGTATTTGATCCAGCGGTAACGGTGTAGGTTCTAGCTCTTTAACCGCGTTTGAATCCGGCTCAGCTGCTGGTAATTCTGCCGCGTTTTGGTCGATCACATCAAGGTCTTGCGCCAAGCTAAGAGCCCCCGTAACAGATAGGCTTAGCCCAACCAGTAGAGAAACGAACGTAGATTTATTCATAATAGTTAACAGATCTTGTCAGTGTTTATGCCAGTCGACATTTAGCTGGTTGTTGTCAGAAATACTCGCGATAGAAATGGGCATACCAAACTATCGACACCAAATTGCAGGGTCAACTGGCTCAGTATTATTGCGTATCTCAAAGTATAGTCCAGGCGATCTCAAACCACCTGTCACGCCGGTTTTAGCGATCATTTCCCCGGTTGTGACAGTGTCGCCCACACGCTTGTAGAGTAACTCATTGTGACCATACAAACTAATGTGATCGTCGCCGTGATCAATAATTATCAGTAAGCCGTAACCTTTCAAATAGTCAGCAAATAGAACCCGCCCATGAAATATGGCCTGCACCGGCTGAGATTTTTTGGTCTCGAAATACACACCATCGGAGCGCATACCTGATTCGGGTAGCCGTGCTCCATATTTCACCTTGGCAGCACCTGCTAGTGGATAGGCTAGTCGACCTTTTTGTTTTAAAAACCCGCCCTTAACTGGCAGTCTGACTACTGGTGTTGTTGCAGTCGCGTTAGACCGCTGCTGTTCAGCTAACTCTTTGGCTCTTTGTTGCTCTAAGCGCTTTAATTCAGCCGCTTGTTTCGCTATTTGTTCTAAAAGCGAATTTAATCTAGCTCGATCTTTCTTAAGTCGATCAAGCTTCTCGGTTGATGAACCTACCTTTTCACTTAGTCGAGCCACACTCTTAGCACGGTCCGCGCGCGCACTATTGAGTTGCTTACTTAGTAGCGTGTGTTGATCTCGCTCCTTGACAAGTTCAAATATGGCCTGTTGCAGGACTGTGTGAATGGAACGTGTTTCTTCTATTTGCTTTTCAAGTTGCTGGTAACGCTGCTGCAGTGCCTCTGAAAAATAGCCGTGATAGTGATTAAGACGCCCCACTGCATAGGGGTTCTGTTGATTCAAGATTTTTTGGATATGGTCTACATTGCCCTGTTTAAAACGCGATGCTATTAAGCGTGATAAGGCCGCTTTGTTATCTTGCTGAGCTTGTTTGGCGGTTTCTAATGATTGAGTAAGTTCTTCTATTTGCGTTTGTTTTGCCTCTATCGCCTTGGAATTGTCTGCCATATCAGCTTTCAATTTTAGTAATTTTTGCTCAGTCTCAAGCAACCGGTCTTGCTCGGTCTTCAATAATTTTTTATTCGCGTTTAGATTCTTGCTAATACTGTCGATTTCACCGGCTATACGCTGGATAGACGCTCGATATTGGTCGCTACTCTTGTCCGCAGCATTGGAATACACCGAGTAGCTAGATGCTAAACAATAAAGTAGAAAGATCGCTGGTGTGGCCCAACGTTTTGGAGTTTGCATAAAGGAATTCAAATTAGCCCAATTTTTTATTAAGGTTTCGACTTACTCTAACGTTTCATTGGATGGTGGGTACTGTATAATTCGCAGCTGTTTCGATTATAGCTCGAGCTTGAATAGCTCACATGGTTTATGTTCGCTGAATTTTTTAACCAGAATATCTGGTTGTTTGCTGTGTTGGCCACCATCGTGGTGTTGCTGATTTTTTCCTTCTTAAATAGCTCTGTCAAAGGCGCCAAATCGGTGTCTGTGCTTGAGATGCCTGCGCTTCAACGCAAGGGTAAATCGATCATTATCGATGTTAATAAACCGGAGCATTTTACCGCTACTCACATACCGCAATCGGTAAATTTTCCTTTAGAGGAGTTGAATGCGGAGAATTCGGCCTTACTGAAGCATAAAGACAAGACCGCGATACTTGTGTGCCAGACCGGCTCTCGTAGTAATAACGCAGCCAAAAAATTGGTTGAGCTTGGATTCACCAACGTTAATATTTTGCGTGGTGGCCTAATCTCATGGACAAAAGAAAACCTCCCAATAGCAAGCACTCGTCCGTCTAATAAATAATCCAACTAAAACTCATTTAATTCGTTGTAAGAGAGATAACTATGGCCGAAGAGCAACAAGCAAACGCTTTCGATATTCGTAAAATCTATTTGAAGGACTCCTCATTAGAAAGCCCAAATTCGCCAGGCGTTTTTCTTAAGGACCCGTCTAAGCCTGAAGTTGCTATCGAAGCCAGCATTCGCGCCACTAGCCTAGAACAGGAAAACTTCTACGAAGTCGTATTAGGAATGACGGTTACTTCAAAAATCGGTGATGAAACCGCATTTTTGGTAGAAGTACATCAAGCCGGTATTTTTCAAATCGTTGGCCTAGCACAGGCAGATTTACCGCTAGCGTTGGAGATTGCATGCCCTAATGTATTGCTGCCATTCGCTAGAGAAGCGGTGTCTGATCTAGTCGCTAAGGCTGGTTTCCCTCAGTTGTTACTATCACCGATCAACTTTGAAGCTCTCTATAATGCCAAGTTACAGCAACAAGCTAAAGCAGCCGACGGATCTGGCGCGGCTAGTGCAGATGCGGCTTCGGAAACTAAACACCAACTTTCATCTGAGAGTGAAACGAACTTAGCTTCGGACGACACCTCACACTAGACACTTTTCGATACTAGACTACTTACCGCAGACACCATCACGTTTGCCGTTTTATTAAACTGTCAGTAGTGTATTACTTCTGGGCTTTGATTTTCACAGAGCCCAGTTATAATTGATTCGTAACGGAACATTTGGATCACACCATGCTGCAAACTTCGGCAAACTCAAAATTTATCCGATTGGCGTTTATTGCCAGCGGCCTACTGTTTCTAACAAGTTGCTCCACACTGTCTAGTAAAGACAGTCCAAGTAAACATATTAGCAGCGACCCGTTTGAACGTTTCAATCGCACGGCATTCGCGTTTAATGATAAAGCTGACAAGATCGTACTGCGCCCTACTGCTAAGGTATATGACGCAGTGTTGCCTGATCCAGCGAAAAAAGGGGTCAGCCATTTCTTCAGTAATCTAGGCGAACCTATCAATATAATCAATAACTTACTGCAAGGTAAGGTTGATGGTGCATTGAATTCGACCTACCGATTCGTAGTCAATAGTACTGTCGGTGTGTTAGGCTTGTTTGATGTGGCAAGATCATACGATGTACGCAAGAAGCCTGAAGATTTTGGTCAGACTTTAGCGGCTTGGGGAGTCAAACCCGGCCCGTACATCGTTGTACCGTTTTGGGGTCCATCGAATTTACGCGACAGTTTTGCTGGTGCTGCCAGTAACCTAGTTATTTATCCAATCAACGAAGTATCTGACGAGTCCGATACTCGTTTAGGTCTTACTGTGTTAAATGTGATTAACACACGCGCACGACTGCTTGACGCCGATGCCGTGCTTGCCAATCAAGTAGATCCCTATTTATTTCTAAAGACTGCTTATGAGTCGAATCGAGTTCGTGCGATCTATGATGGTAACCCTCCACAGCTAGATGACGACGATGAGTTTGACTTTTAGTCTGGGTTAATTCTACCTATGGCCTATTATGCTGTTGGGGATATCCAAGGTTGTTACGATCCTCTAGCGCGGCTTTTGGAGCAGGTGAACTTTGATCCAAGCATTGACACTCTGTGGTGTGTCGGTGATATGGTTAATCGTGGTCCTAAATCGTTAAAGACCATAAGACTACTAAAAAGTCTTGAAAAACAATGTGTTACCGTTCTAGGTAATCATGATATCCACCTATTAGCGATGCTATATGGTGTTCGAGAGCCACGCCCCGGTGACACTCTTAAAAAGATACTTAACGCACCAGATGCCTCTGAGATAGCGGATTGGCTTCGCAATCGCCCACTACTCGCTGTTGACCCAAAGCGTAAGCTGGTTATGAGTCACGCGGGTATCTATCCATGGTGGACACTTGAGCAAGCTCAAGAGCGTGCTTTGGATGTAGAGAAGGTGTTTCAAAAAGAATATAAATGCATTAAGTTGCTGCACCAGATATACAGTAATACACCGAGCCGCTGGAGTGACGACCTGGGTAAGGTTCAACGACGGCGGTTTACCATCAACTCATTTACCAGAATGCGTTTTTGCAGCCCGAAGGGACACTTAAACCTAGTTGAAAGTGGCTTTTCCGGAAAACGGCGCAAAAACCGCTTACCGTGGTTTGAATATGACAATCCAAGCTTGATCGACTATCGAGTTATATTTGGTCACTGGTCAGCACTAGGTTTGCTCAACACCGGCGACTTCCTAGGCTTAGATACCGGATGCGTGTGGGGCAAGGATTTAACAATGGCCAAAATTCCCAAAACTAAAAACCAATCAGTAACAATCTATCAACAACCAAATCAACTGGGTACAACAGCGTAATTATTCGTATGACTGTCACTAACAGCAAAATCCCAGAAATAGAAATTGTTACCGTAACCGATTACGTACCTCAGCAATCAGATCCGAAAAATAAGCGTTTTGTGTTTTACTACACAATCACCATTCGAAATCATTCTCCTATTGCTTGTCAGCTAATGTCACGACACTGGGTAATCATCGATGCCAATCGCAAGGTTGAAGAAATTTATGGTGAAGGAGTTATCGGCGAACAACCAGTGATCGCGCCCGGAGGAGAATACCAATACTCAAGTGGCGCGGTTTTAGAAACCGAGATCGGCACCATGGAAGGACGATACTTTATGATTGTTAGCGATGCTAGCACGACAGATGAATTTGAAATACCTATCCCTAAATTCACGTTAACGGTGCCACGAGTTTTACACTAACACCTCGATTTTTGAATCCACATCAGATAAAAATAGGCTACAAAACACGGTCATTTTGTAGCCTAGAGACGGCTAATCACCCGAGTATTTAAAAAAGATTCGCGTGAGCAGCCCGTTTTTTTCCTAAAATCATCAAAAAACCTTAATAAGCTGTTGAAAATAAAGGGCTTTATTAAACGTCGAGGTTATTAACTGTGAAGGCATTTTTTTCGATAAATTCGCGTCGTGGCTCGACTTGATCGCCCATTAGTATGGTAAAAGTGTCATCGGATGACACATCGTCCTCAATCACCACTTTTAGCAACCTGCGCACTGTTGGGTCCATCGTGGTCTCCCACAATTGATCTGGATTCATTTCACCAAGACCTTTGTAGCGTTGCACATCGAGACCTTTTTTAGCCGTTGTCATTAACCAAGCTAGCGCATCAGAAAACTCGGTAAATTCCATTTCACTCTCTTTGCGGCGTACCAGAATTAAATCACCGAGTGTGCTGTCCAATTTTTCAGAAAGACCCTTGATCGATGTATATTCTGGAGACCGCCAAAACGCCGGACTAAATTCAGACTCAGTCGTCATACCATGCAGTCGTCGGCTTATCTTCAAAGTAGTACTGCCGTTTCGAACAACTTCGAGAGAATAATGTGGTGACTCATAACCTTCTTTATTCAAGAACAACTCAATCTCAGCGACAGCTTCGTCAGTGAGTTTTTCGTCATCCAAAGATTGATCAATAAGCGCTCTCAATACCGCAGAGTCATAGTCTCGACTTAACCGCTCAATGGTTTTCTCTACCGACAAATATTCTCTACATAACTTCTTAAGTTCGTCTCCACTGACAGATTGTTGTGTCTGAGAATTGATTAACTCAGCATTCTTCAATGCAAGTTCCAGCAAATAAGCTTCCATTTCCGCATCGTCTTTAACATAGCGTTGAGACTTGCCTTTACCAATCTTGTACAAAGGCGGTTGCGCGATATAAATATATCCCTTCTCAATCAATTCGACCATTTGACGATAAAAGAACGTCAACAGCAACGTTCGAATGTGTGATCCGTCTACGTCGGCATCGGTCATGATAATGATTCGATGATAGCGTAACTTCTCAATATTGAAGTCAGCGGTTCCAATGCCCGCGCCTAATGCGGTAATTAGAATTGTGATTTCGTCTGACGTCAGCATTTTATCGAACCGAGCCTTTTCGACGTTCAGAATCTTACCTTTCAATGGCAAGATCGCTTGGAAAGATCTATCTCGAGCTTGCTTTGCTGAACCGCCCGCTGAATCGCCCTCCACCAAGTATATCTCTGAAAGTGCTGGATCTTTTTCTTGGCAATCTGCCAATTTTCCAGGTAAGCCGCCGAGGTCTAGTGCGCCTTTGCGACGAGTCATTTCTCGTGCTTTGCGTGCAGCGTCTCTAGCTCTAGCCGCATCGACTATCTTCTCAGCTATGCGCTTCGCTTCACCTGGGTTCTCTAATAGAAAATCGGATAACTTCTCGTTCATTACCGATTCAACAACCCCTTTAACCTCAGATGAGACCAATTTTTCTTTAGTCTGTGATGAGAACTTGGGATCAGGTACTTTAACTGATAATACGGCGGTTAAGCCTTCTCGTGAATCATCACCGCTTACCGTTACCTTTTCCTTCTTAGCCAAGCCGGATTCTTCAATGTACTGATTTAAAGTACGAGTCAAGGCACCTTTAAAGCCCGATAGATGCGTTCCGCCGTCGCGTTGCGGAATATTATTGGTGTAACACAATACATTTTCTTTGTACGAATCATTCCATTGCAGAGCTACTTCTACGGTTACACCGTCTCGCTCACCAATCACATTGATTATTTCTTGATTCAGTGGCGTCTTCATTTTATTAAGGTGGGCTACGAATGCAGCTATACCCCCTTCATACTCAAACACTTCACTTTTCTTTGTACGCTCATCAGTCAACTCTATGCGCACGCCTGAATTAAGAAATGACAGTTCACGTAAGCGCTTGGCTAAAATATCGTAGCTGTATTCAGTAATTGCGAAGATTTCGTTGCTGGGCTTAAACGTTACTTTAGTTCCAGTCTTATCGGAGGGTCCAACTTCAACTAAATCAGCTTGCGGAACACCTAAATGATATTCCTGAAAATAGGACTTCCCTTCTCGATCAATTTCTAATTTCAACCAATCAGATAATGCGTTGACCACGGATACACCAACACCGTGTAATCCACCTGAGACTTTATAAGAGTTGGAGTCAAACTTACCGCCAGCGTGTAGGACCGTCATAATGATTTCGGCGGCTGACTTGCCCTCTCCTTCCAGGATTCCAACAGGAATACCACGTCCGTCATCCCATACGGAGATGGAGTTGTCTTGGTTAATAACGACATTAACGCCAGTACAATGTCCGGCGAGAGCTTCGTCAATAGAGTTGTCGACTACCTCAAACACCATATGGTGCAAACCGGTACCATCATCGGTATCACCGATGTACATTCCTGGACGCTTTCTAACGGCGTCTAAGCCTTTTAATACCTTAATACTACTGGAATCGTAACTCATTATTTTTATCTATCAGGGGGCAATTAGCTAACGCCTAATAGTATCAAATTTTACCCTTTTACGCAGTAAATCAAACGTTTAAGTTTAGCCGAAAGATTAATGTTCCACGTGGAACAAATAAGAGCAGATGAGTGCCATATTTGTTTAGATATTAATCAGTAGGCTATTCTAAATTAGTGCTCACAAATGATTATGAAGTATGAGATTGTTCCACGTGGAACAACTTTCGTCATAAAAAAGGCCGCTATTGATAGCGACCTTTTTAATAAGTCTTATTGTAATCACAAACGCATTGGCATGATGAGATATAGCGTGTCGTTCGATTCGGCCGCATGGAATGTACAACTAGTGTTAGGGTCCAATAAGCCGAGGTCAATTTTATCGGACTCACAGGCTTTAAGGGCTTCTAACAGATAATTTACGTTGAACCCTATTTCGATAGCTGGACCCGCGTAGTCGACTTCCATTTCATCTTTAGCGTGTTCTTGGTCAGGGTTATGCGATCTAACCTCGAGAGTATGATTATCAACGCTTAAAGAAACACCTCTGAACTTTTCATTACTAAGGATCGCTGCCCTACCGAGTATGTCTATCAAGTTCGATCGATCGATAATGATATGTTTATCAAGGTTTGCTGGAATTACTTTTTCATAGTCAGGGAATCTACCGTCGATTAACTTAGAAATAAACAGGAAGTTGCCAGAAGCAATAGAGATATGGCTAGCATTTAGTTTAACGTCAACAATGTCGTCGCTGTTGGCATCAAGGAACTTACCTATTTCGAGTACTGCTTTACGCGGCACAATACTTTGTACCATTTCAACACCCAGTGATTCAACCATCACTTGTGTCTTTGCTAGGCGATGTCCGTCAGTCGCTACTGATACGATATGGTCGTCATGTATCTCAAGTAGCAATCCGTTTAAGAAGTACCGAACATCTTGTTGTGCCATTGAGAACGAGGTTCTGGTTAATAGCTGATTCAAACTCTTCTGTGACAACGAAAATTCATGTTTCCAATGTGTTTCTTCTAACCTTGGATAATCTTCTGCTGACAATGTTTGTAGTGTGAACCGACTTTTCCCGGCTTTAACAACCATTTTATTGTCTTGTTCAACAATTAATGACAATAAAGATTCTTTTGGTAGTGATCGACAAATATCGTAGAGCTTACGAGCAGAAACAGTGGTTCTACCGTTGTCCCCTTCTATGTTGTCCACTCTTGTGGTTATTTCAGTTTCTAAGTCAGAACCAACAAGAGTTAGTTGTCCATCTTTTAAGTCTAAATACACATTTCCTAAAATAGGTAGCGTCTGTCTTTTTTCTACTACGCCTATGATTTGAGACAGTGGTTGCTCCAATGTTTCCTTTTGTATTTTAATATTCATGTGTGTTTATCTATTAGTTATTGTTATTACTAGTGCGGTACATAACTATAAAAAGTCTTAAATAACTTTATTTATCAATGACTTAGAGTTGTTTCTGCCTGTTGATAAATATGTCCTGGTCGGCTGGACAAGCTGTGGACGAATTGTGGATAACATTTATCCAATAATCATACCGTAATTATACAGAAGTTATCCACAGGCTATTAAGCTACCGATTAAAATCACTATTTATCTACTTAGTTTAGACCGATAAGATCTTAAGTAGACCGTTGTAGTCTTCGTTAATCTTCGAGTCGGTTTTAGTCAGTTCTACTACTTTCTTGCAAGCGTGAATCACTGTTGTGTGGTCTCTGCCACCAAAAGCGTCGCCAATGTCCGGTAAACTCATATTAGTAAGTTCTTTCGCTAACGACATTGCAACCTGCCTAGGCCGCGCGATTTGCCGATTACGACGTTTAGATTTGAGGTCGGACACTCGTATACCGTAATAATCAGCGACGGTTTTTTGAATGTTCTCGATCGAGATCTTTCGCTCTTGGAATAGCGTCAGATCCTGTAAGGTGTCTTTGGCTAGGTCTAGGTCGATTTCACGCCCAGTGAACCGTGAGCTAGCAACCAGTCGATGTAGGGCCCCTTCTAGCTCACGTACATTAGAGCGAATCTTCTTGGCCACCATAAATGCCACATCGTCGTTTAGGTCGATGTTGTTCTTACGAGCTTTGTTTTTGAGAATGGCGACACGCGTTTCAAGCTCCGGTGGATCAATTCTTACCGTCAAGCCGCTTTCAAAGCGTGATGTTAGGCGTTCCTGAAGGTTATTAATCTCTTTAGGGAATTTGTCTGACGTCAGAATTATTTGGGCGCCGGTTTCTAACAAGGTGTTGAAGGTGTGAAAAAACTCTTCTTGTGACTTGTCTTTATCAGCGAAAAACTGAATATCATCGATTAATAGTGCATCCAACGAGCGGTAATAGTTTTTAAACTTATTCATGCTGTTGGTTTCAATCGATTTAACCATATCGCTGACAAACCGTTCAGAGTGCACATACGCAACTTGCGCGTTTTGCCTGGTTTGTTGGATTAAATTACCGGCGGCGTGCATTAAGTGAGTCTTGCCAAGACCAACGCCGCCATAAATAAACAACGGGTTGTAAGCAACACCAGGGTTTTCACTC
The DNA here is from genome assembly GCF_003315245.1 of Arenicella xantha. NCBI lineage: Bacteria > Pseudomonadati > Pseudomonadota > Gammaproteobacteria > Arenicellales > Arenicellaceae > Arenicella > Arenicella xantha. Next base: position 1,329,330 of record NZ_QNRT01000001.1, read on the forward strand.
ACCTGTTTGGTCGCAGCTCGCGCAATCTGGTTAGACTTGCCTTCAATATGGTTTTCAAAAGTGAAACTGCTATTGAGCACGTTTGTGCCAAACGGGTTGCGAGAAGGCAGTTCGTCCGCCAAGGTATCGTCGGAAGCGGCGGGTTCTTTCAGCAAAGCCGCGCGATGATCGTTCAACTCGACCGACAATTGAATGTCGCCACCACCAAAATGCATGGCCGTTTTAGTCAGTTGATCAATTAAGTTATCGGTTAGCCAATCCTTAATAAAACGGTTTGGGGCATACAACTTAAACGTTGCATCCGAATCTTTAGTCATTAGAGGGCGAACCCAGGTATGAAAGTCGTGATCGTCGACTTCATCTTCTAATTTCTTTAAACATTTATCCCAAAGGACTGTGTTCTGCATGGTTTTCGACCGATTGGTAGTTCGATTTATGAAACTGCGTAAGCGATTCTAGGGGCAAAAGAGAATCAACCAAATACGCTAGTGATGTGATTCCATTGCGCCGTTTATAAGAACGGTGGATGATCTCGTTGTGGCGACTAAATTATCGTTATGGAAGGCGATAACTGTGATTTTCTAGCCCTGCTAGCGACGTTACTGCTATTCGCCTAGGTTGCTGTAAAGTGTCAACAAACACAACTGGTAGGCGGTCGGTTAATATACCGCCGCGGTAGCGCACAATACAATAACAAATGGCGCTTATCGAATAATAAAATAAGTCAAAGAATAGCGTTATCGTGTTGACTATGAACAACAAAGTCAGTACCTTTGCAGCCCGTATTTTGGTCAGGTCTCCCTGCAGCGTAATTAACTGCTTTTGTTGTAGAGAATACTCGGTAGGCGTACAAAGACGCGGTTTGCGTCACGACTGCAAAAGTGATCTCACACAAGCTTGATCAACGGCAAACTAGTTAGCAACACCAGCACTAATACTGTCTGGTACTTATATAAGGTTATTTAAAATGAAACGTACTTTTCAACCAAGTCAAGTTAAGCGCAAGCGCACACACGGCTTTCGAGCCCGTATGGCTACTAAAAGCGGCCGCGCTATCATCAATGCTCGTCGAGCAAAAGGTCGCGCAGCACTAACGGTTTAATCCCGTTAAGCTACTCAGTAACCGGTTTACACTATTCTAAATATAGACATAGACAAACCGGTTGCTGTAGCGATGCTTTTACAGCAGCTAAAAATGTATTAGACATCACGGCACCGAAGTTTAAGCTTCTGCCACGATAAAATGACATACAAATAGGTCGACACAGCAACGTCGCCGACAACCAAGTTTCAAGTTTCCATCAGCCGAGCAATTTGGCGTTTATACTTGAAGAATAAGCTTGATCAATTCCTAGCAACAAGTAACTCCCCAAACCAGCGATGCAAGACACACGGCTTAATTTTTCTGCAGCACAGCGATTAAAAACGCCAAAGCAGTTCCAAGCGGTGTACCAAAGTAAGCAATGGGGCGGTTCCGCACATTTCACCTACAATGTATTAGCCACTGACATTGAAACGGCTGTGTTGGGAGTAACGGTGTCTAAAAAGGTTTCTAAAGCAGCCGTGCATCGAAATCGAATAAAGCGCCAAATGAAGGAATTCTATCGTCTACGACAGCACCAACTGACAGGAGCGCATGTGGTAATTACCGCAAAACCATCGAGCCTAAAAGCAACCGATGAGCAGCGTCAAGCGTCACTTACAGAGTTGTGGGACAAGCTTATGCGCTGGCAACGTTGGCAGCGTAAACAACAGGCCAAGCAGCCTAGTAGTAAGTCGCCATAATGGTCTGGTTTTTACAAAAACTGTTTAAGCTTTATTATTGGACCATCAGCCCATTATTGGGAACGCGATGCCGCTATGTACCGACCTGTTCGGAGTACGCGCATCAAGCCCTTGAGATACACGGTCCGGTAAAAGGCTTGGTTTTAACCATAAAACGACTAAGTCGTTGCCATCCTTGGGGAGGGCATGGAATGGACCCAGTACCAGGCTCAGAATTAGAGCAAGCATTAAAAGACCAACAATAAGGCCGCTTTTGCCTCAATGAGATAGTTAAACTGTTAACTATTAAGGTTAGAATACGCCACCATATAAAAGCATTTACGCAAACGCTAAGCGACAAGCCATTAAAATGGAAAATCAACGACACATACTCTTAATCGGACTCATAGCGATACTCGCTGTGTTGTATATAAAATGGACCGAGTTTTCAACCGATCCAGCAAATGCAATACAGACGCAAGCGACGCAACAAGCCGTGCAAAGCGATCTACCCGATTTACCGGTGGACGCCAACTCTCAAACTAGTGACGAACTACCCAGTTTAGATGTGGCCACTAGTGAATCGTTGCCAGCTATTCCAGAGTTGCAGGTGGTAAATGACTTATCTACCGTGATTACGGTTGAGACCGACATGATTGTCGCTCACATTAATACAGTTGGCGGAGTGATCGAGCGATTAGAACTTAAGGAAGAGCCGGTTTCGTTAGAGCAGCCAGATCAGGGTTTTCCGTTATTACATAAAACCAGTAATGATATCTTTGTCGCGCAAGATGGCTTGTTGTCGGCACGTAAGGCGCCATCGCACCAAACGCATTATCGGTCGTCTCAAAGTAATTATGTCTTGGGCGCAGCAGAACAAGTTAAAGTTCCGCTAACGTACGTGTCTGAAGAAGGTATAACGTTTACCAAAACACTGACATTTAGCAGCAATAGCTATGTAGTCGCTATCGATTACGCGGTCCTTAACGGCAGTGACACGGCTTGGACTGGCTATCAATATGCTCAATTCAGTCGTTCAATCCCGGAAGATAGTGGTGGTGGTTTCGGCCGTTTGCCGAGCTATACCGGTGCGGCGATTTACAGCACCGAAGAGAAGTATCAAAAAATTGATTTTGACGACCTCGACGATCTACAAAAGAAACCGGTCAATGGGAAAATTGGCCTGCAAGTCGAAACGGATAATGGCTGGGTAGCCATGTTACAACACTACTTCGTCGGGGCATGGATACCCAACGATGGCGTTAAAAAGTTTTACAGCTCGATTTCAACCGACGGTACCAAGCAATATCGAGTTGGTTTGAAGGACACGCAGGCGACCGTGGTTCAACCTGGCGAGGTAGGTCAATTCAGTGTGCGAGCATATTTAGGTTCGAAGCAGCAATCACGTTTAAAGCAATTAGAAGATGATGGTGTGGACGGTCTAGCGTTGACCGTAGACTATGGCATGTTGACCTTTATTGCTGACCCGTTATTCACTGCATTAACCTGGTTTCATAAAGTTGTTGGCAATTGGGGTTGGGCTATTATCTTGTTGACCATTGCGATCAAGGCCTTGTTCTACCCTCTTTCGGCAGCGAGTTACCGCTCGATGGGTAAGATGCGAAAATTGCAACCGCGATTACAGACTTTGAAAGAACGCTACAAAGATGACCGTCAAAAGTACCAAATGGAAATGATGGCGCTTTACAAAAAGGAAAAGGTCAACCCAGCCGGCGGTTGCTTGCCGATGTTGATTCAAATACCAGTTTTTATTGCGTTGTATTGGGTTCTACTCGAAAGTGTTGAAATGCGCCAAGCGCCGTTCGCACTATGGTGGCAAGACCTATCGGCTAAAGACCCGTACTATGTATTGCCGGTGTTGATGGGTTTGTCGATGTTTTTCATGCAAAAACTAAACCCTGCACCAATGGACGACATTCAGAAGAAAGTCTTCATGATTATGCCGTTCGCGTTAACCTTCTTGTTTATGACTTTTCCACAAGGCTTGGTGTTGTATTGGGTAGTGAACAACCTACTCACCATGGCACAACAGTGGTTCAACTATAAGCAACAAGAAAGCAAATAACGGAGAGTTCTCTGAGCGCAAATCAGCCGGATACGATTGTTGCGATCGCCACACCACCAGGTAAAGGTGGTGTGGGGGTAATCCGTTTATCTGGCCCCAAAGCATTAGCGTTAGGACAACAACTAACGGCCAAAACGCTACCAGCACGTACAGCGGTATTCGCGCACTTCAAGGATGCTAACCAGGAGGTGATCGACACAGGGCTAGCGCTTTATTTTGCGGGACCACGATCCTTTACCGGCGAAGACGTAGTCGAAATTCAGGGTCACGGCGGCCCAGTCATACAAGATTTGTTACTAACTGAACTAATTCGACTGGGCGCACGTCAAGCTCGAGCTGGAGAGTTTTCAGAGCGTGCTTTCTTGAATGACAAGATCGACCTAACTCAAGCCGAAGCAATTGCTGATTTGATTGACAGTAGCACCGCGCAAGCAGCAAAAGGCGCAATGCGCTCGTTGCAAGGCGATTTTTCACGACATGTAAATGCGCTACTGAAGCAGTTGATCGAGTTACGAATGTATGTCGAAGCCGCGATCGATTTTCCAGATGAAGAAATAGACTTTCTGGCTGACGAAAAACTGCGTCAACGTATTGACCAACTACAAACGGATTTGCAACAAACCATTAAACAAGCTGGCCAAGGAGCTATTTTGCGCAATGGTTTGAGTTTAGTGATAGCCGGTAAACCCAATGCAGGGAAATCCAGTTTACTAAATGCGCTTTCAGGCCATGAAGCGGCAATCGTTACGGATATACCAGGAACCACCCGTGATGTGGTCCGAGAAACGATCGACATAGATGGCTTACCGGTTCATATTATTGATACGGCGGGTTTACGCGAGAGTGATGATACGGTAGAGAAAATAGGCATAGAACGCGCGCGAAAAGCCATCAATGAAGCCGACCATGTGCTCATTATTGTCGATGCCAGCGACGCTGATGAGCCACCGATTAGTGTCGACCATAAAGCCACAACGTTGGTTTACAACAAAATAGATTTAGTTCCACCGACAAACCTTGGCGCTGCCCTGCAGGTATCGGCTAAACACGGTACCGGTATTACAGAGCTACGTGACTATATTAAGCAGTTGGCAGGTTATTCCCAAGAAGGAGAAACGTTGTTTACTGCACGTCGCCGTCATTTAACGGCATTAGAGCAAGCGCGCGATGCGGTTAAACGTGGCATAGATCAGCTAAAGATAAACAATGCCGGTGAGTTGTTGGCTGACGAACTATTGCAAGCGCAGCAGTCATTGAACTCAATTACTGGTGAGTTTAGTGCAGATGATTTATTAGGCGAGATATTTAGTGGTTTCTGTATTGGTAAATAGTCCAGTGACGCTAGTCTCTTTAGCTGGGTCGGGAATGTTAGATTAAACATTCATCACAAAGACTAATTGTTTGCGAGCCCTGATTAAGATTCATCGATGTTAGGTATAGGTGCTCCCAAACTCAGGCTGATGTCTGCCGCATTTGTTGCGGTAGTTCTGCATGGATTGATTCTCAGCCAAACAATAATCACACCGACACAATCAAACTTAGCAAGTAGCCCTCCCCTTTCGGTACAGTTGCTTACCCAGAAGCCAGAACTGCAGGAGCTCAAACAAGACGTTCTCCCGCCAGAGCCTGAGTCGCTTACAGAGCCAGTCAAGCAAGAGGATCCTTCCGCTGTGACGCCAACAACCGTGCTTGTGGCGAATGCGAAAGATGACCCTCAGCCCATACCAACCGTTCGCTTACCGACCACTGTTGTCAGTTCTGAGTTTAGATCTTTTCTTCAAGAGGAAACTAAACAGCACGCAAATTCGAATCAACAAGAGGTCAACGCGTTTAGTCAAACCTTTGAAACCGTTTATGTGCCGGATGAGTCACCGACAGAAATTACTCGAGATATGCTGCCAACTGATAGTGGAGTGTTCATGACAGTGGTGAATGGTAAGCGTGTTTGTGGTACTAAAATCATTCAATTGTTGAGTAGCGACGGATTGGGAGTTGATACAGAGGGATCCTACCTAATTAAGGATTGCGCGCCGAAGGAAACATTTGTACTGGATATGAATAAACCAAACAACGGATAGAATTTTTAGTAATACCTTATATTCTTTTTGGTTATATCCAATATTGCGCCTATAATAGACATTCAGTCTGGTTTGGTATGAATAAGTTTGTTAAAAGTAAGCGCGTTTTAGAAAAATGCAAATTAACCGATAAGAGCAGTCTACCGTAGATAGTTCAATTAACCTTAATCCCGATAGCGGCAAATGAAGCTAAGTGCATCTATATTGTATTGGAGTGCATCCTCTAATATTAATCGGCGATACCGACGTGTGTTTGGTAGCGTAATATTGGCTGGCGCAGTTCAATGAAACATTGGCAGCTAGCGGGTCTTGTGGTGTTGCTATTGATCGTTGTGTCGTATGCCTTTTGGCCGACCGGTCAAACACCAGACCCAGAGTTAGATATTAAGACTCGATCGCAAGCTCCACTTACGCAAGCGATTAACAAAACCGTAAAAGCCCGTTCGCCAATCACCACTGCTGAGTTTAGTGCTGATGATCAAATAGACCCCTACCAAGATGCAGCAATGCGTGCGCAAATGTTACAGGTAGCGGACTTGTATGAAGCGGCATCAAAATACCCACATTTTTCTCAACCTATCACCAATCCAGATATGGTTCGCGAGCCGCTACCGTTCGAGGAGACCGAGGTCGATTTGCCATTTCCGGTGGAAGGAAGCGATGCGCCTATTCGTTTGTCAGCAGCGGTCGATCGATATCAATATTTCCAAGGGGATGTCATGACCGTACGACTGTTGGTAACCGGCGCGCCAGCAGACACGTTTGTGCAAGCTAATGCTGAGTTAAGTTCTGCGGTGGGCGCTACACCTTTGGTCACAGAACTAACCGCCACGGATGCAAGTCTTAGTAATTTTGTCGGCAATTTTGATACGCGTGTGGCGCCACCGGGTAGTTTGAGCACCGAGATGTTGGTCAAAATTGTGGTGTCGATTGGAGAACAGCAATTATTCACCACCGTGCCGTTGCGCTATACGCAAGCGGCGGCGCAGCTAGTGGCAGTACCGTATGTACGCCAAGAAGCAGAATATCTACTTATACCGTTGCAATATTCAGTTAATCAGCCGGGTTACTATTTTGCCAATGCCGTGTTAGCCGATGCAGCTAGCGGGCAACCATTGTTGCAGCTTCAAACTGAAGGCCAATTGCCATTGGGTAATGGTGTATTGATGTTAAAAGCACACTTTCAGGCCTTGCGCGCGATGGGGTCTGAAGGCCCGTATATACTGAGAAATATCAATACCTATCGCGGGGCGGCTAGTGGCGAAACATTCGATGTGCCTGCTGGTAGTGTTCAACCTCAGTTTGAAATTCAAGGGTTTCCGTTCTCACAGTATGACGATGTGCCCTATCAAGATGAGCTAGCAGGCGAGCGATTAGAATTTTTACGAAACCTAGGAGGAGTCGATGATTCCTCAGATGAAGAACCTAATGAAGCGAGGTAACGTAATGATGTAGTACCCGGAACAGTTGTGATGTTGGTTCCAATAATAAAAGACTAAAAAGTGCCAACGCACCATAGAGTGCGGCGCTAAATATCAACATAGCAGTTACTATCACCAGAGGATAAATCATGAAAACAAAAGTACTTATTGTACTGTCCGCACTCCTATTCAGTGTCGCCGCACAGGCAACATTGGGCGGCAAAAATGTGATCTTAGTTCATGGCTTTCAGCCCACTGACTTGAAGAGCAACCCCAACGCCAGTGCTCAACAAAATAATGCAAATGCCTATTGGCAGGCGTATTGGCAGAACCGCGCGGAGCGCAGTTTGTACTGGCCATCGACTGGTCGCGTTACCGGTAATATCAAAGATACCATTGAGAGTCAGATCAAGAGTTTAGAAGCCGCAAGAACATGCGCTAATGGATGTGTGTTCGTTACGCATTCTACCGGTGACCTGGTGCTGCGCGATGCGCTTACCCGGCTCGGCCAATGGGGCGTAAATCAAAATAACTTTAAGGTAATCGCGGTGCTGGATTTTGCTGGTGCCGGTGGAGGTACTGAACTAGCCGATGTGGCCGTTAATATTGCCAATGGCAGCGGCGTTGTGAATGCAGTACAAAAGGCAGCGATTCGAACCTTTTTAGGCTTTGACCCGACCCCCGCTGCATTAGGCGTATTGAATGACCTGCGACCTGCCGCAGCGCGCAATATCGCTCGCAGTAATAATGCCGTGCCACGTTTACGCTTTGTCGGTGAAGGTACTGAGTATTTGGGCGCGACCAAAGCATTCATTAAAGGCAGTGACGATAGCGTCGTGCCAATGCACAGCGCTTGTGGAGCAAGCTCATCGTCGGCCTATGATTCGTGCAGTCGATCAGTTCGCGTCAATGGTCAAGTCCGCTCAGCTAATGGGCCGAGTTCATTATTCTATAATCACTATGCGGTATTAATGGGCGAGAGCACTGCTCACAGTGAAGCGATCAGCAATGCTCGCAGCGGTGACTTTACGACTGTGACCAATAATACGACGAAAGGCGTTAAAGTCGATTTCGCTACCAGCACTGGAAAAACATGGTGGAGTTGGTGGTACAAAGTCCGATCAGTTAAAAACGGTAGTAGCAAAAGCATGTCAGCCAATGTGTACGATACGCTAAACAATTAATACCGGTCTCTTGACGGGCTTCTTGACTACTCAAGAAGCCCTCTCTATGTTGACCAATTCAATCTCCTGACCGGCTAATATCCGACTAATTAAATGAGTACCGACGAGTATTATTTTAAAGAAGGCTGTTTCATTCAAGAGTGGCATAACGCTCCGGATGATGAAACCGTGTCAGTCGCCCATGTGAGGGTTGAGCCGCGCCAAACCACCAAGCTACATGCGCTTACTGCGACCACCGAGCGCTACATTATGTTGCAAGGTCGAGGACAGGTGACGGTAGGTTCAAAAAGTTGGTTAGTCGAAGCCGGCGACGTGGTTGTGATTCCACCGGACCAAGCGCAGGCGATCGAGAATTTAGAAGATCAAGACCTAGTGTTTTTAGCCGTATGCACACCGAGATTTGACATAGAGAATTACCAAGAGCTCCAACCATAAATACAAATAATGGAGTTAACTAATGAAGAAATTACTATTGGCAATTATTGCCATCAACCTGCTGCTTGGCGCTAACCTAGTATCCGCAGCAGGCTATACCCAAACGAAGTACCCTATTGTGCTGGTTCATGGTTTTTCCGGATTTGACAGTGTTGGTGGGTTAATTGGCTATTTCCACACGATTCCTTATAACCTCCGCCGGTCTGGCGCGAAGGTGTATGTCCCATCGGTTTCAGCTTTCAACTCGTCGGAAGCCCGTGGCGAACAACTGGCCGACTATCTAAGTGGTTTACGTGAGAGCAAATTCAACCTAATTGGGCATAGCCAAGGTTCTCCGACATCGCGTGTGGCGGCATCTTTGGTACCGAATAAAGTTGCGTCCGTTACTTCTGTAAATGGTGTAAATCGTGGTTCGAAAGTAGCGGATGTGTTACTTGGGTTAGTTCCAGAAGGCGTAGCTCAAAATCTTGTTGGCAGCATTCTTGACGCGGTGGGCGGTGTTATTAATCTAATCTCAGGTGCGAATAATGCACAGGACTCTATTGCCAGCGCGAAAACGTTAAGCACTGCCGGTTCAATGGCGTTAAATCAGACGTTAGGTAATAAAGGTATCGACCCAAATTGTGCTTCGATGAATGAGGACGTCAATATTAACGGCTATAACATTAAGATGTTTTCGTGGTCTGGCAATCGTGCGTTTACTAATGTATTTGATCTAACCGACCCGTTTCTAAGTGCAACATCACTGGCGTTTGCAGGCGAGCAAAATGACGGGTTGGTGGGAGTGTGCTCAGCCCGACTCGGACAAGTGATTAGTACCAGTTACAGCTTGAACCATGTGGATGCGATTAACCACTTGTTTGGTGTGCGTGGTTGGACCAACCCAGTGTCGCTATATCGCTATCAAGCAAACCGTTTACGTAACAAAGGTTTATAACAAGCTATGGTAGTTTAGTGAAACGAACTTATGTCACGCTAACAGCAACAGTATTGTGTTTTATCGCAATACTGTTGCTGGCAAATCATTACTTGCTGGTCAAACCACCAGCCCATTCTGCGCCCCAAGTTTCGTCGTTGATTGAGCGCGTTGCCTCGGCTAAACAAACTAACTCAGTAAGCCACTTAGCCACCAGTGTAAGCCACTTAGCCACCAATGATAGTTTAGTTGATGAGATAGATCACGCTGTGGCCTACTCCACGCCACGGACTCATGACCAAGCGGTGATTTCGGCTTCCTTGCACGGCACTGATATTGATGGTGCGCTGCAAGCGGATGCGAGCGGCAAGTTAATTTTGAATATTGGAATTCGAGACTTTTTCGACTATTTTCTCAGTACTGCTGATGAGTTAGGCGCAGAAGCAGGAATTGATGAAATTGTACGTTACGCTCAGGCGTATTTACCAGCGCAAGCGCAGCACGATGCACTTGATCTTTTGGAAAACTATTTGCGCTATAAGCAGTTTGAATTCGAATTACAACAAACACCGATAACCAATGCCTCAATGACTGATGCGGATACATTGGTCATACTACGAGAGAGTTATGCACAGCTGAAAGCCGAGCGTGCTGCCCGTTTTAGTGTTGGCGCCAACCAAGCATTGTTTGGGCTTGAAGACGAATATGCTGAATTCACTCTGCGGACCTTGGAAGTTGGCGCCAATGAATCACTTAACCCAGAGCAAAAAGCGCAGCAAACAGACCTGCTACTGGACTCCTTACCGGCTGAATTGGCTGGTGATGCACGCCAGCAACAAGTACAGGAAGCAACTCAAAAAACACTGCAGTCAGCCTTAGTATCTGAACAAGACGATAGTGAGATCTATGATCTACTAACTGCGTATGGTTACCCTGCTGACGAAGCAGATCGGGTCATCGAGTATCGCCAGCAACAACGAAATTTCGACACACGGTATCAACAATATCGCAATACAGTTAGCCAACTCACAGCAGATGAGAGCGTGGCCTCAGACGCATTAGACCAGCTTAAACAACGATTCTTTGTGACACCGGAGGAACAGACCCAAGCTGCGCTACGTGACTTGGGACAAGAGTGACTCGGTTAAGGCGCATAATAGTAGTCGGCAACCTCTTTAACGGTAGCAACCCATAGCTGCTGCTTATTGGCAGCTAAGAAGTCGAGTAGCTTGCGGTGTGCTTGCGCGCTGACCGATAAATAATCGCCGCCGACACCGTGAAAGGTGATGGAACCAAAGGTTCCAGACGCCATGATACTTTTCACATAATCAATCATCGCATCGCCATCAACATCGACTGCTGCATAGGACGGTAGTTGATAACGTTGTGCGAGACTTGTTTGATTCCCACCATGTCGAGCTGCCACAAATAGAGGTTGGATTGCATCGATAAAGCTAGTTTGTGCAGCACTCGTATCGCCGCACGGATAGGCAAAAGAGCGTCGTTGTTGTTGATCGAGCATCTGCAATATGTCATTTGCCAATTTGGCTTCTCGTACCACACGAGCGACTGAATAATTGCTAAGATCAGATTCTTCGGTAATCCAGTCGCGATCTGGAATCACTGAGCTACCGTAACAAGGGTGAATTAGCGTGTGGTTACCAAGTTCGTGACCATTCTTCGCGGCTTGTTGCCACTCCTGAGAACGTGCCAGGAATACCGGCGATTCGATCGTGATATAAAAAGTAGCCGACAAGCCACGCTTATCTAACTCTGGTATGGCTATATCCAATTGGCTTGCCAGTGCATCGTCATAGGTGAGAGAGAGTGCGGCTACTCGACCGTCTGGCCAAGCTTTTGCTGGGGCGGACACCACACTCGACGCCGCGTAAACAGTGAGGCTTGCCAGCAGCAACAGACCGGTAACCAAATAGCGCATGACGCTGATTGTTAAGTGGCTGCCGCGATGACTCGTCCTAATAGCGGCTGGAGCTCGGTAAAATTTACTCAGTAATAACATCAGTGTTCTCCGTGTTTAGACAAAAAACTGGGGTTTATGCACGGTCTAGACAAGCGTTGCTTGAGGCGACCTATTAAGAATTTTAGAAAAGCCGTTGAATCTGGTGAATAAATTAGTCGCTGAAGATGTCAATCCATCAATGACAGACCACCGACAAAGCGCTAGAATCCGCTCAATTATTAAGCAATTCAAACAATATTAACGCATAACCATGTTCCACACTGAATCTTATGATGTGATTGTTATCGGCGGAGGCCACGCCGGTACTGAAGCGGCGCTTGCGTCGGCACGAACTGGTGCGCGCACTCTACTGCTTACTCACAACATTGAAACCATCGGCCAAATGTCATGTAACCCAGCCATCGGTGGTATTGGCAAAGGCCACATTGTAAAAGAAATTGATGCCATGGGCGGGGTTATGGCAGAGGCAGCCGACCAAGGCGGCATTCAGTTTCGAACGCTAAATGCCCGCAAAGGCCCAGCGGTACGAGCCACTCGTGCACAAGCTGACCGAGTTTTGTATAAAGCGGCGGTGCGTGAAATGGTCGAAAACCAAGAGAATTTATCACTATTCCAACAGTCGGCTGATGACCTGATTATTGAGAATGATCGGGTAACCGGCGTCGTTACTCAAATGGGGCTTAAATTTAGAGCCAAAACGGTAGTGCTTACAACCGGCACCTTTTTGGGTGGCATTATTCATATTGGGTTGCAAAATTTCCAAGGTGGTCGGGCCGGAGATCCGCCGTCAAATGCGTTGTCAACGCGCCTCAGAGAGCTGCCTTTCACGGTCGATCGACTGAAAACTGGCACACCAGCCCGATTAGATGCGCGATCAATTGATTTTTCGGTGATGGAAGCGCAACCTGGTGATACTCCGACGCCGGTATTTTCCTATATGGGCAATGCCTCACAGCATCCAGCACAAGTTAATTGCCACATTACCTACACCAACAGCAAAACGCATGATCTGATCCGTGCGGGCCTGGATCGCTCGCCAATGTACAGTGGTGTAATTGAAGGGGTTGGGCCACGTTACTGCCCGTCTATAGAAGACAAAATTGTGCGGTTTGCGGATAAAGACTCACATCAGATTTTCGTCGAGCCAGAAGGGTTGAAGACGCATGAGGTGTACCCGAATGGGATTTCAACATCCCTACCCTACGACGTACAGCATGCTTTTATCCGTTCGATTAAAGGATTTGAACAAGCGCAAATAGTTCGCCCTGGTTATGCCATCGAATACGACTTTTTCGATCCGCGTGGTTTAAAACCGACGCTCGAGACAAAATACATAGACGGCTTGTTTTTCGCGGGCCAGATCAACGGAACCACTGGCTATGAAGAAGCCGGTGGTCAGGGCTTAATCGCTGGCTTAAACGCAGCGCGTCAATCACGAGATCAAGAAGGCTGGTATCCGACGCGCTCACAGGCATACATAGGTGTGTTAGTTGATGACTTGATCACCATGGGAACCAAAGAGCCGTATCGGATGTTCACCTCACGAGCAGAGTACCGACTTTTGCTCCGTGAGGACAACGCAGATTTGCGTTTAACTGAAAAAGCGCGCGAGCTGGGCTTGGTGAACGATGCCCGCTGGGCCGCTTTTAGTAACAAAAGAGAGTCTATTGAATTGGAGCAGCAGCGCCTAAAGACCACATGGTTACGGCCTGGCACGGTGCCGGACGAGTTAGCGCAACAAGTAGTTGGAAACGTATTAAAAAAAGAAGCCAATTTGATGGAGTTGCTGCGTCGGCCTGAAGCAACCTATCAAACCTTGATGACTTTGCCTGGTGCTGGCACGCCCGTTGACGACCCTAGTGTGGCTGAGCAGCTGGAAATACAGGCAAAATATCACGGCTATATTGAACGTCAACAAGCCGAAGTTGAGAAGCAAAAAGGCCATGAGTTAACTATGTTGCGGGTCGATATGGATTATTCAGTGGTTAATGGACTATCAAACGAAGTGGCGCAGAAGTTAAATGAACACAAACCCACCACTATCGGTCAGGCATCTCGTATCTCGGGTGTGACCCCTGCCGCGATCTCGCTACTGCTGGTGTATTTGAAAAAGCATGGGCGAGCAGCCTAGTTATTTCACTATCTGAGCATTAAGCCTGGTGTTTCTAAAAATGGCGAAAACATGGCCTTTTCTATGCAATGCTGTATTAAGTTTCTGTTCGAATCAGGCTTAGCCTATAATCAGCGACCGAGTTTTGTTCTTTTGGGGCGCTTTTAACGCTGGGTAGATAAAACCGACATGAATGATTTTCAAACAAAACAAGAGCAGCACGCGTATTTAGCCGGCCGTATAAAGTCTGGACTGGATACGCTTGATGTTAGCTATGGCGAAGAAGCCATCGATAAGCTTGTCGTCTTTATGGAGTTATTGGCTGAGTGGAATAAAACTCACAATTTAACTGCCGTTGACGATTTAGAGGAAATGCTCAGCGTCCATATCTTTGATTGCGCGAGCATTCGGCCGTATGTGAAAGGCGCTTCGTTACTGGATGTAGGGAGTGGTGCTGGCTTGCCCGGTATGATTTTAGCGATTTTGTCACCGGCTTTGGCTGTGACATCAGTGGAGGCGCGGAATAAAAAAGCGCAATTTCAGATGTATGCGGCGAATAAGTTACAGCTTAAAAACTTCACTGTAGAAAACGTACGAATTGAGGATTTTCATCCTAAGGAAAAGTTTGGCATGATTACCGCTAGAGCTTTTTCCAGCATTGAAAACTTCGTTAATGGCTCGCGCGGAGCGATAGCGCCAAATGGTCGATGGTTGGCCATGAAAGGGGTTGTTCCGAAAGAAGAGTTGAAAGTTCTCAAGAAGCTAAACCTAAAATTTGATACCTTTGCACTTAAAGTTCCTGAGCTGGACGCGCAACGCAACTTAATTGTGATTAGCGCACCTAAATAATCCGACTATGGCAAAAGTAATATCTGTTACTAATCAAAAGGGTGGAGTAGGTAAAACCACGACAAGTATTAACTTATCTGCCGCGCTGGTTAAGCGTGGAAAGCGGATATTGTTGCTCGACATGGACCCACAGGGAAATGCCAGTGTCGGTCTGGGTGTTGATACCTCTGAGTTAGAAAACACGATTTACGACGTTTTATTAGGCGAAGCCACGGCGCGTGATGCAATTGTGCAAACCGACAGTGGTGTCGATGTAATGACCGCCAATGGCGACTTGGCCGGCGCGCAAGTCGAGTTATTGAACGAGATTGGCCGGGAGTTGCGGCTCAAGAAAGCGTTGGTCGAAGTGCTGCCTGATTACGATTATGTTTTTATTGATTGTCCGCCGGCGCTCAACGTATTAACGATAAACGCATTGGTAGCCTCTCATTCGGTGATGATTCCAATGCAATGCGAATATTTTGCGCTGGAAGGATTAAGTGCGCTAATTTCGACCATTCGAGCGATTCGTGAAACGCTTAATCCGAGTTTAAAAATTGAAGGTTTGTTGCGCACTATGTTCGATAAACGCAACAGTTTATCTGGCGAGGTGAGCCGTCAGTTAGAGACGCACTTTGGCAATAAGGTTTATGACACCGTGGTGCCGCGAAACGTGCGCTTAGCCGAGGCTCCAAGTTATGGTGAGCCAGCGATCAGTTACTCGCCGCAGTCCAAAGGGGCACGCTCTTATCTACTATTGGCGGATGAAATTCTTAAAATTGCCGCCGCTAAAACCACTTCTGCGTAAATACCCATGACGAGCAAAAAGAGAAAACGTTTAGGTCGAGGGCTCGAAGCCCTATTGGGTAACACTGAACCCTCAACGGATGGCGAGGTTAGTCGCGCATCTATTACCTCTGCACCGAATAATCTGCCAATTGAGAAGCTACAACCTGGGCAGTATCAACCGCGAACTCGGATGGATCAGGAGTCGCTTGAAGAGCTGGCCTCGTCGATAAAGTCGCAAGGGATCATTCAGCCTATATTGGTACGTCCTGTAGCGGGCGATAAGTATGAAATTATTGCTGGTGAACGGCGTTGGCGAGCGGCGCAAATTGCTCAGCTTGATGAAGTTCCGGTACTCGTTCGTAACATCCCAGATGAAGCGACCTTAGCGGTTGCGTTGATCGAAAATATTCAGCGCGAAAATCTTAACCCAGTCGAAGAAGCGGTTGGCTTAAAACGCTTGATGGACGAGTTTGAGTTAACTCATGAAGAGATGGCAAAAAGTGTGGGTCGATCGCGCGCAGCGGTTACTAACCTACTGCGTCTATTGAGCTTAAGTCATGGTGCTAAGCAATTATTGGAGCACGGGAAAATAGAGATGGGTCATGCTCGGGCGTTATTAGGCCTGCCGATAGAACAACAGGATTTCGCTGCTGCGGAGGTGTATTCTAAGCGTTTATCGGTGCGTCAAACCGAGGCCTTAGTTCGTGCTTATGCAAATCCCAAGAAGAAGACCAGTAAGCCATCCAAATCGGCTGATGTGCGTGGCCTTGAAGAGCAGTTAGGCGAAACCTTAGGAACTCGCGTTTCGCTGGAAGATAAAAACGGTAAGGGCAAGTTGATTATCGAATATAAGAATCTTGATGTGTTAGACGGCATCCTTGCCCATATTAAATAGCCTAATTTTGGCTATTTAATGACGCTGATTTACGGTGCTAGCAGCACTAGACCTATTTCAGTGACCGTAAGAATAATCCTAGTCCGCCCACGGCCAGCACTAAAATAACGATTAAGTCGAATGCACTCATGGCGCGGAAAGTGAATTGAATAGACGATATTACGCCAAACACTAAGGCTATTAAAGACCCGCCAGCCAATAACCAGCCGGCCCAATTTCGTGCGTTGTAAAATATAATGCCAACGCCGAACATAAAGGGAATCATGATCATACCGCTGGTGATACCCATGCTACCTATGCCATATAAACGTGCACCAAAACCAAAATGGCTGTAGACGTTTATCGAATTGAGCAGCAAGTAGACGCCACCACACATCATGGCTAAACCTATAAAAAATAGTCCTAGCCCACCATTAGTGCCACCAGCTCCACGCATAGTAATTTCCTCATTGTCGATGTTATATTTATTAGCGGCGTACAGCTTAGCAACACAACTCTCTGGATGATAGCGTCATCGTAAATACACTCGACGTAGGCTAAACCAGAAAATACTGAGCGCCAAAATGGCGATAATAGTACCCCATAAAAGATGACTACCGCCGATTGCTTGAGCGATTGCGCTGGTGTCCGAGTGACGTATTACACCATTTACCGATGCGCCTGGTGAGAATAGATAACTCAATGTGCGAGTCACCGTGTCGACTAACATGTGAACACCAATAAATTGAATTAAAAACTGGTGTAAACCGGGCCGACGCTGGCGTGCTAACCATAGAAACCCCAAGCCCATTAGCCCCATTACGGTCAAGCCGAAAATTGAGCGTATCCACAGCACGCAACTTACCAGAATAACGATACTTAGAATCAAAAACAGCCGAGATGACGAGGTGGTCGAGCGCCCGGCTACTATCAATGCGCCGCCAAACAATGCCGGTGCTAATAGGCCGCCGGTCGCTACTAATGCACTGCGCCAACCGCCTGATGGTAGGCGCATCTGTGCCAGTCCAGCGGCGTCGGAGTACAGCTCCATCTGAATAAATTTTCCACCAACTAACATCGCGGTTAAACCATGACCTAGCTCGTGAATAAAGGTGGTTAGGATGACAAATGGCCATTGGATCAAGCGCCCTATTGGGAACAGTGATAGGACGAAGAATACTAGTCCGGCTAGTAGCAATAAGGCGGCGGCGCGGCGGCGCGCCGATGATCGGTTTGTCATTGAGTATCAATGTGTCGAGTGGCTAATTGTCTATTAAAACATTAGCTACAAAAACAGACTACCCAATATTAGTAACCGGGTGAGAAGAGAAAAAGTTTCAAACGCTGTGCCTACTAAAAATTGGGTAAGTAACTAGTTTTAGGAATACATCAAAAGGGTGGGCCCTGCTGTTGTTAAAAATGGGTTGTCCCCACCCTTTCGTGATGTCATGACCGTTACGACGACATGCCTGGAAAGCAATAGGAATCAGCTAAGAAACCTTTCGGTGTAGTTATTGCATAACACAAGCTTGCGCCAGCACCAAAATCAAATGATGTGCTCACGTTGATATGGTTGTGATACATCAAGAGTACCGATGTCGATGTGGTTGCATTATTAACTAGATCGCCGCTGGTATCGATGGAGGTGGCAGAAATGCTAGAGTGTCGTATGGTTAGTTCGGAGTCATTGAAAATGTTTAATACGGGCTTGTTTGTACTAGTGTTGTCGATAGTTGAGCTCTCGATAAGTACCACGCTATTTGTACCAACGTTTACTGTATTGTCGGTATTGGACGCTAACGCACTATTGCGAACCATAATATCGTTGTTTGAGCCTTGTGCAGATAGTGCACGATCGCCTGCGTTAACGATGGCATTGTTGACCAGCACATTCTCTGTATCGTTATGTATGCGAATGCCGTCCTCGTCATCGGTGAGAACCTGTATGTTTTGAATAATTACGTTGTCACCGGAGGGAACCACTGCTCCACTGCTAGAACCAGAGCTGCTGTCTTCGATAGTTAAATCCGACAATGTGTTGTTTCCAGCAAGATCAATGGCGCGGTGGTGTGAGGCGGTTCCAGCGCTATACACAATGCTCACGCCCATGCCGCTGCCGCGCAGTGAGACATAGTCTGGCAGTATTATTCCAGCAGACCCCACATCAAACTGGCCAGGTTCCAACCAAATAACCCATCGATTAGATGTTGATGGAGAACTGATTTGATCTAGAGCGGTTAACACGGCTTGTCCATTTTCCGCGGCCGAACCGGATCCACCAACAATAATGGTTCGGTCAAAAGTGTCAATTTCTTGTACCACGGAATCGCCTGCCATGGGGATTACAACGACTTTGTTCTGTGCCAGCACGGTATTCGGTAAGCTGCATATCAAGAATAGGTTTGCTAACAAAATCGTTCGTTGAAAACATTGTGGTTTGATCATGATGAACTCTTTATAGGCTAAGTGTTTAGTCGGTAATATCGCGATACAGCTCGATATTTTGCGTTAACAGAATGAGGAGCGGTTAAGGCTGGTGACCAGACCCAGTTTAAAGACCAAGGGCGATATGCTCAAACGGCCAAATGACCGTCTTGTTAGTGAACTCAGTAATGATTGTTTGTGCCGTTGTCATCAATGGCGCTATCTGTGTCGATAAAAACATTGTTGCGGAGGTAAGAACTGTGTGCGTCATGTTCAAGTCGGATGCGTCCCGAGTTACTGATAAAGCGATTGTCCGTTATGCCTGTACCGACTACTTCTGCGCTCGACACCGAACCCAAGCCGAGTAAGA
This sequence comes from Arenicella xantha, assembly GCF_003315245.1. Lineage (NCBI taxonomy): Bacteria > Pseudomonadati > Pseudomonadota > Gammaproteobacteria > Arenicellales > Arenicellaceae > Arenicella > Arenicella xantha. The sequence continues at coordinate 1,348,590 of NZ_QNRT01000001.1, forward strand.
TAAGCTGGCCCATGTTGACCACGGAGTTGCTGATAAAGCGATTCTTTAAGCTGCGAGTTTGGTCGCTTGCCAGACATGGGCCGCCAGCATTTGCTAAAACTGTCAGAGCGTATTGATCGCCACCTTGAATCGAATTACCTGACATCAAGTTATAGGATGAATTGTTGAGTCTGACTGAGCTGTTACCAGATGTTTCTAAGATTCGATTATTGATTAGTTTGTTGTTGTCTGAGTGGTTTAGGTGGATAGCGTAGTCGACACTTTTCCAAACAAGGTTGTTACTTATCGTGTTTTTGTTGGTTTTGTCACCGCATAGTTCAATGCCAGTTTGCGCTTGATAAAACTCGTTATTGTCGATCACATTCTGCTGACTAGTTAAGGTGGCTCGCGTGTTTTTGATAGATACGCCGGCACTTGAGGTTCGTATAAAGTCGTTATGCGCAACATAGCCATTGCTAGCTGAAGAAATAATCACGCCGAATCCACCTTCGTAGAATGTGACGTTGTCTACGGTCAAATAGTGGCTGCGCATAGAGTTAACCCCAGCCCAAAAACCTTTAATAGCACCGTTTCTAATGGTTACTCCTTTGTATCCAAAAATCGATATGCCTGCTAAATCACCGGTTCCTGAAACAGTATGGCCGTTGAGGTCAATTGTAACGCCGTCGGCAAATACTTCTAACGCGGTGTAGCCGGTGTCACAGAACAGATCTTCAGTTAATGTGATGTTGCCGAATACTCCATCACCGCAACTGACCGCTTGGACGATCTTTGGCGTGGCTAAGATAGTTGAGATGAAAATTAATAAGAAAATTTTGTGTAGGGTCATGTTAACGCTCCTTTGATTAAGGTCGATACTCGGTAGACGAGCCAGTTGGCCAAGGTGTTATTTTGTTAGCCTGCATCTTGTACGCTTTATTATGTCGTGCTCGCAATTTACAGCAACGGGCCATTTGACCACTTTGGTTATGCTCAACCTCTCTGCTATGGTGTCGTTGTACTAGACTCTTTGTTCGTTGATCTATAATGACTAATGCCAATTACCGAGTGCTAATTATTGACGACCATAAGCTGTTCGCTGATGGTCTCAAGTTGATTTTGCACAGTGCACAAGAGATAGCAGAGGTGGATATTGCTAGTGATGCTTTTGTGCTGCTCAGTGACAAAGAAAAGCTCTTAAGCTACGACCTTGTTTTGATTGACCTGCATATGCCGCGGTTTAGTGGGTTTGGATTTTTGACGGCCTTGAAAACACAGTCACTACCCGTAAACGTGGCGGTGATCTCCGGTACCGAGAAAAAATCCGAAATAGAGCGTGCAATCTTGCTGGGAGCCCGTGGGTTTATTCCCAAAGATAGCGAGAGCGTGGAGCTCAATCAGGCTGTGGCGCAGCTGTTGTCGGGTAAGCGCTACCTGCCCCAGCAATGGCTAGGTGAAATAGATTGGCTGCCGCCTGAAACCAAAGAAACAGTCAAATCACACCCGTTGACGGTACGTCAACTTCAGGTGTTAGAGTTGATGAGAGATGGTATGCAGAATAAACAAATTGCACTAATTCTCGGGGTCAGCACCTCTTCAGTCAAAGGCCATATAGAGTTGCTATTTAAAAACCTTAACGTCAATAACCGAACCGCCTGTGTGCAAGCTGCACGAGAAGCTCGACTTATCTAGCGGCGGCCGATTTTAGCAATCACAAGAGTCTGCAGTTCATGCAAATCGACAGGCTTGTAGATCACGGATAAACCACTGGCTCGAACCTCAGAGATATTCTCTGGCGCAGTATCGCCGGTGACCAAAATTGCTGGAATATCGGAGTTGTACTCTTCCCGAATCGCTTCTATGACGTCAGTGCCGCGGGCTTTGTCTTTGAGTCTTAAATCGGAAATAATTAGGTCCGGCATCTTGTTTTGTTGAGTTAATAGTTGGTTCACGGATTCAAATGACTCGCCGATAATAACGTCACAATTCCAGCTGCTTAGTACCAATTGCATGCCGTCGAGTATGGCTTGCTCATCATCGATCACCACCACAAGTTGACCGCTAAGATCGTTTTCTTTGATCGCTAAGTCGCCCTCAATGTTAACGCCTAATCCGCTACGGATCTTTAGTGTCACTGTGGTCCCATGACCGTACTCGGAATGTAAACTAATTCCAATTTTGGCGATATTACACAACCTTTTTACAATGGCGAGACCGAGTCCTAGGCCTTTTTCTCGGTTTCGTTCAGGGTTGTTGAGTTGTTCAAACTCATCGAATACGGAGTCTATTTTTTCGCTCGGAATGCCAATGCCAGTGTCTTCGATGCACAAGCTAATATGATCATCGAGTTTGCTCGCGCTGAGTGTTACTGAGCCTTCATTAGTGTACTTGACGGCATTGTCGATTAGGTTACGAACTACTCGATACAAAACCGTCGGATCGACGAATACGATAATTTCTTCGTCTATTTGGTTGTGAATTTCGATGCGTCCAGCTTTGGCGGCGTATTCATCGCACAGTTGTGCAACTAAGGTGGTCAGCGATACGTGTTTAGGAATAATGTCGATGGCTTTGGCGTCGAGCCGTGAAATATCGAGCAGGCTATGCAACATTCCATTCAAGCCTTTGAGCGAGGTACGAATCTTATCGAGAATTTCATGTCCAAGCGGCTTGGTCTGAACGGGGCCTAGTGCGTCGACAAACAAGCTGATGGCGTTCAGCGGTTGGCGTAAATCGTGGCTCGCCGAAGCAAGAAATCGATCCTTAGACGCTACGGCCTGTTCGACGGCTTCTTTTTCTCGCGCCAATTCGCGTAAAAGTCGGGCGTTGTTGTATTGGCTCTGAGTAGATCGTATAAACAGCGAGTTCATGTTCTTGGAAACATAAATCAGCATGGAAACATAGAATATTGCTAGCGCGCCGATGGTGCTATACAGCACGTCGGCCTCGTAGAACATCCGGCCAGCAAATGGTAACGTGATGCCCAATGTGAAACTAATAAAGCTTGGCTGGTGCGTAAATGTCACGGCCAGAGCCCCAGACACATAGCCAGTGTAGAGCGCTAGAATAAACGCTAGGTAGGTGATGTCTCCGGGCGCAAAAAATAGTACCGGTATCATTCCCCATATAAAGCCAACACAAAACGAGCTTCCGGTCACTGCGCGTTGCCACCGTTGCGGTGAAAACTGAGGCATTGACGGCGTCATGGTCTTATGAAAACGGAACGCAATTGATGAAATCACGACAGAGGCGACTAACCAAAGTAGCAGTTGCTTAGCGGGGAAAATCTTCCAGATTAAACCGACTGTCAGTACTGCTTGCCCGACTTCCGATAAGAACGATACCGTGGCATGCTCGGCGGTATTTTTTGCGCGTTCTTCTGCTAGATATAGATTGAAGTCATTTTGCATATGGGCAGGTCTCTTGTGCATGGGCGCTGGCATTCAACAGTGCGCGAAAACTCTTGTAATCATTGAGTTTACACCAGAAAAAAAGGACTCAACAAAAAGCCGTTCTTGCATTGCGAAACGTGATTCAAGCATTTATACTCCGCGAGCAGTAGAAATGAGCTATTTATGAATAATTCAGGGCCTTCAGACGACCAACTCAAGCGACGCGTAGTTGAGTCAAAATCAAGGCCGGATTTAATCGCCAAGCTTGCGCTGGCCCAATTGGCCGCTACGTTAGTCGTTAGTTTGCTTTTTTGGGCCTTTGTGGACACACCAAGCTCGATTTCGGCATTGTTTGGTGGTCTGGTTGTCGCGCTAGCTAATTTTTATATGGCAGCGAGAATGCGTGTTAAATCGAACACACAAGAAGCGTCTCAAATGCTAGCTCGATTTTATGCCAGCGTCATACTGAAGGTTTTATTCACTTTGGCAATGATGGTTATATTTATAATCTTCATCAAAGTGTCAATTGCACCGTTTATAATCACTTACCTATTGGTAGCGGTTGCAATAAATATGTTGTTTCTGTTGGTTCCCACGAATGATGTTGTTGTCCGGGAAGACCACTGAACAAACCACGAAAAAATTTAAAATTTAGTTTGAGAAATCAACATGGCATCTGAGAATGGTGAATTGACGGGCGCTGGTTATATTAACCACCATCTGACTAATCTGACATACGGGCGACTACCTGATGGAACTTGGGGGTTTGCTCATGGCGCTGAAGAAGCGGCGAGTATGGGCTTTATGGCTATACACGTGGACTCAATGGCGTGGGCTATTGGTCTCGGCATTATTATGTTTGGTGTATTGCGCGTAGTGGCGAACGGCTTTAGCACGGCAAAGCCGTCTAAATTACAGTGCTTTGTAGAAGCGCTATTTGACATGGCGCAAGGCTCCAAAGATAGCAGTTTCACGAAACACGCTAAAAATGACTACATTGCGCCACTTGCGTTGACCATTTTTGTTTGGGTTTTTCTAATGAACCTGATGGATTTGGTGCCAGTGGACTGGATACCTGAACTCGCCGTCTTGCTCGGTCTGGACTATATGAAAATAGTGCCGTCGACTGACGTCAATGTGGCGCTTGGTCTGGCTTTCGGCGTATTTTTAATGATTATCTACTACAGTCTGAAAGTAAAAGGCCCGATAGGCTTTACCAAAGAGTTGGCGTTCCAGCCCTTCGGTCCTTGGATGTTGCCTTTCAACCTGTTGCTGGAAGTAGTTGCCCTACTCGCGAAGCCACTGTCGTTAGGTTTGCGGTTGTTTGGAAATATGTATGCCGGTGAATTGATTTTCATCTTGATAGCAATGATGTATAGCGCAGGCTTAGGTTTTGGTTTGCTCGGCGGCGTTGCACAGCTTGGTTGGGCGATATTCCATATTTTGGTAATCACACTACAAGCCTACATTTTCATGATGTTGACTATTGTTTATTTGAGTCAAGCTCACGAAGAGCATTAGATAGCAGTATATATAGGCAAGCTTCATCCAACGATGGGCTTGCTCAAGGCTCGTCGGTTATTGATCGCTCTAGATGTATGGCAGAGGGATTGGTAGCGAGACGTTTATAAATGTTTTAATTTTAATTTTAATTTTTTATCTTCATAAAAATAGGAGTTCCAAATGGAAACTATCGTTGGTATGACCGTTCTCTCAATTGCAATTATGCTTGGTTTGGCTGCCATTGGCGCTGCGCTCGGTATCGCACTTATGGGTGGTCGTTTTCTTGAAGGCGTTGCACGTCAACCAGAAATGGCTAATTCACTACAAACAAAAATGTTTCTACTTGCCGGACTTATCGACGCGATTCCGATTATTGCGGTAGCAATCGCCCTTTACTTCTTGTTCGCATCAGGTTTGGTTGACTCAAGCGTTCTAGAGTTGTTGAAAGCAAACGCGAGCTAGTGTCCTGTTTTAACAAATCAAGAGGAACGAAGAGATGAATATTAATGCGACTTTAATTGGTCAAACCATCACGTTCTTTCTATTTGTTTGGTTCTGCAAGAAATTTGTTTGGCCTCCTATGATGAACGCCATGCAAGAGCGCCAGAAGCAAATTGCGGACGGTTTAGCTGCGGCTGAACAAGGTCAGCAAGCACAAGAGATCGCGAAAAAAGAAGCTGCATTGTTGGTTAGCGAAGCTAAATCACAAGCATCTGAAATTGTAGCGAATGCTGAGAAGCGCGGTAACGCCGTTGTTGATGAGGCGAAAGCTTCAGCGACATCTGAGAAGGAGCGTATTGTCTCTTCCGCTCAAGCTGAGGTTGAACAAGATGTACACAGTGCACGTGAGCAATTGCGTACTCAAGTGTCATCTATCGCCGTAGCGGCAGCCAGTAAAATTGTTGGTAAAGAAATCGATGAAACAGCTCATGCAGCGTTGATCGAAGACTTAGTCAAGCAGTTAAAAGCTGGTTAACGCTCATCTTGTTCGCACACCAAACAGGTAAGAAGAATGGCAGATAATGCATCCATTGCTCGACCCTATGCCAAAGCGGTATTTGATCTAGCGCAAGAGAGTGGCTCATTTGAGAGTTGGTCCGCTGCGCTGGAACATTTGGCTGCGATTAGTCGCGATGAGTCGTTTCAAACGTTGGTCTTGGACCCGCGTACAAACGATTCGCGCGTCGTTGAACTGTTAGCTGATCTTAGTAAAGACTCGCTACCAGAAGGTGGAACTAACTTCGTTAAATTGTTAGTTCAAAATGACCGTCTAGGTAGTTTGACCGATATTGGTCAACAATATGAAGAGTTGGTTGCTAAAGCTAAAGCAATTGTTAATGCTGAGGTGATTACCGCAATAGCATTGACCGACGATCAGAAAGCATCTTTGAGCTCAGCCCTCGAGACACGCCTTGGAATGAAGGTAAGTCTTGCGCAAACTATTGACGCCAGCCTAGTTGGCGGCGCGGTAGTAAAGGCTGGTGATATGGTGATTGACGGTTCGGCAAAGGGAAGAATCGAGAAGTTGACGACAACGCTGATGCGTTAGTCGCCAAATGAAACTTTTATTAACGTTGAGGACTTGAAGTCATGACAACGCAATTGAACCCATCTGAAATCAGTAACCTGATTAAAGATCGGATTAAAAATTTTGAAGCATCGGCTGAATCTCGTACCGAAGGTACGGTCGTAAGCTTAACGGACGGCATCGCACGTATCCACGGTTTGTCCGAAGCGATGCAAGGCGAGATGTTGGAATTCCCTGGTGGCGTGTACGGACTGGCTCTAAACCTAGAGCAAGATTCTGTTGGCGCGGTAATCATGGGTGACTATAAAAACATCACGGAAGGCGATACCGTTAAATGTACTGGTCGTATTCTTGAAGTGCCAGTTGGTCGAGCGCTTTTAGGTCGAGTAGTTGATACGCTTGGTAAGCCAATCGATGGTAAAGGCGCAGTAGAAACTACTGAGACTTCACCGATTGAAAAAGTTGCGCCTGGTGTTATTGAACGTCAAGGTGTTGATCAGCCGCTAGAAACCGGATTTAAATCGATCGACGCGATGGTGCCGATTGGTCGAGGTCAGCGTGAGTTGATCATTGGTGACCGTCAAACTGGTAAAACAGCCGTTGCGATTGACGCGATCATTAACCAAAAAGGCAGTGGCGTAAAATGTATCTACGTCGCGATTGGTCAAAAAGCCTCATCAGTAGCCACGGTTGTTCGTAAGCTCGAAGAGCATGGCGCCATGGAATACACCACGATTGTTGCCGCTAACGCGTCGGATTCGGCTGCATTGCAGTATCTAGCACCGTATGCTGGTTGCACAATGGGTGAATATTTCCGTGACCACGGCGAAGACGCATTGATTGTCTATGATGATTTATCAAAGCAAGCTGTAGCCTACCGTGAAGTGTCATTATTACTTCGTCGTCCTCCTGGTCGTGAAGCATATCCTGGTGACGTATTCTATTTGCACTCTCGTTTATTGGAGCGTTCATCGCGAATCAATGAAGCAGAGGTAGAGCGTCTATCTGGTGTGAAAGGTAAAACCGGTTCACTCACTGCATTGCCAATTATTGAAACTCAAGCTGGTGACGTATCCGCTTTCGTACCTACCAACGTAATTTCAATTACTGACGGTCAGATCTTTATGGAAACTGACTTGTTTAACTCAGGTATTCGTCCTCCGGTTGATCCTGGTTTGTCAGTATCTCGTGTTGGTGGTGCTGCGCAAACTAATATCATTAAAAAGCTTGGCGGTGGTATTCGTCTAGCATTGGCTCAGTATCGTGAGTTGGCTGCGTTCTCGCAGTTTGCTTCCGACCTTGACGAAGCGACTCGTTCGCAATTGTCACGTGGTGAGCGAGTAACTGAGTTGATGAAACAAGCTCAATATTCACCGATGTCTACGGCTGAAATTGCGTTGTCATTGTTTGCTGCAAACGAAGGTTACTTTGATGACGTCGAGAAAGAGCAAGTTGGTAAATGCGAAGCGGCGATGCAAGCGCATGTCCGTTCTAAGTTCGGTGATTTCATAGACAGCATTAATGCTAACCCTAAACTAACGGATGACGTTGTTAAGGGCTTGCACGAAGCGTTGAAAGACTTCAAAGCGAACGGGTCATTCTAGCTGAATGGTGCGCTGCTTCACGGCAGTGGCACCATGGCACTCAGATCTCCTGAGAACGCAGTACACCTCAGAAGCCAAGAGTCCGTAAAACCATGACTTTAGTTAACAGTACAAGAGAATATTATGGCAGTCGGTAAAGAAATTCGCGACCAGATCACCAGCGTAAAAAGCACGCAAAAGATCACCAAAGCCATGGAAATGGTGGCGGCGAGTAAAATGCGTAGAGCGCAGGACCGCATGTTGGCGGCGCGACCTTATGCTCAAAAAATCCGTTCCGTTGTAGCGCATATTTCGAAAGCTAATTTGGAATATAAACACCCGTTTACCGTTGCTCGTGACATTAAGCGTGTTGGTTATATTGTGGTGAGTTCTGACCGCGGTTTATGTGGTGGATTGAACATGAATGTGTTCCGTAAAACCATGACCGAGATGGCGGACTGGGATAGCCAAGGCGTTGAGATTGATATTGCGACAATTGGTTCCAAAGCCTTAGCGTATTTTCGGCGTACTGGCGGGAATGTTGTTTCGGAAGCATCTAACTATGGTGATAAGCCAAATCTAGATGATCTTCTCGGTGCTATTTTGTCGATGTTAACGGCGTATGAAGAAGGACGTATTGATCGCCTGTATGTGGTTTCAAACGATTTTGTTAATACCATGACGCAATCCCCTACTTCGTTGCAGTTGTTACCGGTGGTCGCTGATAAAGAAGCGAGCGCTGAAGTTCCTGCATTGTTTGATTATATCTACGAGCCTGAGGCAAAACCGATTCTTGATGTTGTATTAAAACGTTACGTCGAATCGCAGATTTACCAAGCCGTGGTCGAGAATGTTGCATGTGAACAGTCGGCTCGAATGGTCGCAATGAAATCGGCCAGTGATAATGCCGGCGATCTTATTGGTGAGCTTCAGTTGGTATACAACAAAGCGCGACAAGCAGCGATTACTCAAGAAATCTCTGAGATTGTGAGTGGTGCCGCTGCGGTTTAAGCCCATCGGTACGAAGTCATACTCTAGCAGTTAGAACATTTTTAGAAAGAATTTAAAATTTAGTATTTAAGAGGAAACCAAAATGAGTTCCGGAAATATTGTAGAAATAATCGGCGCGGTTGTGGATGTGCAGTTCCCCGCAGACGCTGTGCCAAATGTTTACGACGCGTTAGTGGTACCCGATGCGGATTTGACGATGGAAGTTCAAGCGCAATTGGGCGACGGCATTGTCCGTACCATTGCGATGGGCGTAACTGAAGGTTTGAAGCGCGGATTGGCAGTCAACAATACTGGCGCGCCGATTTCGGTTCCGGTTGGTCAAGGTACTCTTGGTCGCATCATGGATGTTCTTGGTCGCCCAGTTGATAACGCTGGTGAGGTAGACGCAGTTCGACGTGATCCAATTCACCGTGAGCCACCAGCCTATGCAGATCAAGCCTCTGATACGGCTATCTTAGAAACTGGCATCAAGGTAATCGACTTGATTATGCCAATCGCTAAGGGCGGTAAAGTTGGTCTATTTGGTGGTGCAGGTGTTGGTAAGACTGTGACGCTGATGGAACTTATTAATAACATCGCGGTAGCGCAAGAAGGTTTGTCGGTATTCGCTGGTGTTGGTGAGCGTACTCGTGAGGGTAACGACTTCTACTACGAAATGAAGGAAGCCGGCGTACTTGATAAAGTAGCCATGGTTTACGGTCAGATGAATGAGCCTCCAGGTAACCGTTTGCGTGTTGCGTTGTCAGGTTTGACGATGGCTGAATATTTCCGTGACGAAGGTCGTGACGTATTGATGTTTATCGACAACATCTACCGTTACACATTGGCGGGGGTTGAGGTGTCAGCACTGTTGGGCCGTATGCCTTCTGCGGTAGGTTATCAGCCTACCCTAGCGAGTGAAATGGGCGCACTTCAAGAGCGAATCACTTCGACTAAATCAGGTTCAATTACGTCTTTCCAAGCGGTATATGTACCGGCGGATGACTTAACTGACCCTTCTCCAGCTACGACCTTTGCTCACTTGGATGCGACCTTAGTATTGTCTCGTCAAATCGCCGAGCTTGGTATTTACCCAGCGGTAGATCCATTGGACTCTTCGTCGCGACAACTTGACCCATTAGTCATCGGCGACGATCACTACCAAGTTGCACGAGGTGTGCAAAATACACTTCAACGTTATAAAGAGTTGCGCGACATTATTGCTATTTTGGGTATGGACGAGTTGTCTGAAGAAGACAAACAGATCGTTGCCCGTGCGCGGAAGATCCAACGTTACTTGTCACAACCATTCTTTGTTGCGCAAGTATTTACTGGCGCAGACGGTAAATACGTATCTCTGAAAGACACGATCGCCGGCTTTAAAGCGATCTTGAGCGGTGAAATGGATCAATATCCAGAGCAAGCGTTCTACATGGTCGGTGGAATCGAAGAAGTGATCGAGAAAGCTAAAGGAATGAGCTAAGCTTATTTCGCTACGCTTTGCTCATTCGAAATCGTGATGTCGGCTGTTTAGTCGGCGTCACGCCACGAGCAGATTGAGAGAAATGTTATGAGTACAATGCAAGTCGAAGTAGTCAGCGCTGAGAATGAAATCTTTTCAGGTGAAGCGACTATGTTGATCGCCACCGCGACATCTGGAGAACTGGGTATTTATCCTCAACATACTCCGTTGTTAACCAGTCTTAAACCTGGCGATGTACGTGTACAGACAGCCGATGGCGAAGAGCAAGTTATCTACGTGTCCGGTGGTATTCTTGAGGTGACACCGAAGAAGGTTACAGTGTTGTCCGATACTGCGATCCGAGCGGATGATTTAGATGAAGCAGCTGCCTTGGATGCCCAGCGTAAAGCAGAGCAAGCGTTGAAAGACAGCAAAGCTGATATCGATTACGCCCGAGCGAGAGCTGAATTGGCACAAGCCGCAGCGCAACTACAAGCACTAAAAAAACGCATGAAACGACGTTAGAACTTGTTTTAGCGACGATAAAGCCCGTTACTTTCTGAGTAGTGGGCTTTTTTTTGGCTTACCGGTATAGAAATGGCAAGTTTATGGTTTATTAACGCAAAGCAGTGAATTTACCTAACATCGCCCTTATCTGATATAAATAGGCAACCACAATTTTAGAGGACACATAAATGGGCACTGGTACTATTCTTCTTATCGTCTTTATCGCAGTAGTGCTGTTTGGCATTAGCATGTACAACCGTTTGGTAGCCGGCCGTAATGGTTACAAAAATGCGTTTGCGCAGATCGACGTGCAGCTGACCCGCCGTCACGATTTGATCCCAAATTTAGTGGAAACGGCTAAAGGCTATATGGCTCATGAAAAGGATACCTTAGAGGCGGTTATTCAAGCTCGTAACACCGCTGTGTCGGGGTTAAGTGCTGCAAAAGCCGATCCCACTGATCCGAATGCTATGAAAGAGCTAGGACAAGCGGAACAAGGGTTAACTGGAGCGCTAGGTAGACTGTTTGCTTTGTCGGAATCGTATCCTGACCTTAAAGCTAATGAAAACATGATGCAATTGTCGGAAGAGCTGACTACCACTGAAAACAAAGTATCGTTTGCACGCCAGGCGTATAACGATTCCGTGATGCTATATAACAATCTTCGGGAGCAATTCCCAAGTAATTTCATTGCCAGTTGGTTTACTTTTAAACCGGCAGAGCTATTGGAATTAGAAGACGAAAAAATGCGTGAAGTTCCAAAAGTATCATTCTAGTTAGGTAAGACTGCTAAGGCGATACAACAACGTTGTATCGCCTTACTCGTATCAACAGCCAGTAGGTATAGGACGCTGCCTTTATGAATTTTTTCGAACATCAAGCGCGCGCACGTAAACAATCGCGTTGGATCATCATCGCGTTTATTGTCGTGACGTTGCTGATTGTGTTGGCGATAGACCTAATCGTTATGGCCGTTTTCGCCGTACAAGCGCCGGTGGCTGATGGTGTTAACTATGTGTCACAAGGTGCTTTTTCACAGTTTACCAATCCAGATGCATGGATCGCCAACTCAGGCATTCTATTAATAAGTAGTGGCGCGACAGCCGGACTCATCGGTCTTGCTAGTCTCGGCAAAATTGCCAGCTTACGCAGCGGTGGCGGCAAAGTCGCACGTGATATGGGCGCAACCATTGTCACAGCCGACACTCGCGATCCGCTTAGACGTCGTTTATACAACGTGGTAGAAGAGATTTCATTGGCTTCTGGTGCACCGGTTCCAGAAGTTTATGTGATGGAAAATGAACCCGGTATCAATGCGTTTGCGGCTGGATATACGGCGGCTGATGCTGCAGTAGCGGTTACTCAAGGTGCACTAGAAAAACTTAGTCGTAGTGAGCTACAAGGTGTTATCGCGCATGAGTTCAGCCATATCTTTAATGGAGATATGCGTATCAATATCCGCATGATGGGGATTATTTTTGGGATTACCGTAATCGCTATTGCTGGACGAAAGTTTTTACACGCTACTAGTTTTCGCCGCTCATCTTCACGTGATAATAATGCCGGTGCAGTAGTCGCAATCGGTTTAGGATTAATGGTCGTAGGCTACATTGGGCTGTTCTTCGCGCGGTGGATGAAATCGGCACTTTCTCGCCAACGCGAATACCTCGCTGATGCGTCTGCCGTTCAATTTACCCGAGACCCGAGCAGTATTGCTGGCGCGCTTAAAAAAATTGCGGCATACAGTCATTCGTCCTATTTGAAAGGTGATGCTGAAGAAGTCAGCCACATGTTGTTTGGAAGTGGCTATCGGCAGTTTATGTTTGCCACACATCCACCACTCGAAAAGCGCATCGAGCGTATCGAAAAGCGCTTCGACCCAAGTGAGATCACTGCTTTGGCCGCTAAGTTACGGAGTAACGAGCACCGCGAGCACGAAGAAGCTACCATTGCCGCACAAGAGCAACAGCGTAAAGCCGAAAAGAAGAAATCTGGTGGCATCTTCGATATAGAAAATATTATCAGCAATATTGGCAATCCTGATGTTGAACGAATCGCCGCTGCGGCGATGTTAACTGCTTCTATATCTGACGGCTTGTCGAGCGCGGCACACAGTCTGGAGTGGGCGCCAGAAGTAATGCTCTATTGCCTACTCGACAACGACCAAGCGTTACGCGATCAGCAGCTTATGATCGTAATTGAAAAAATGGGCGATATCAGTGAGCAAAAGCTACAACACTTGTTAACCGCGCATGGCACCGTACGCGCTGATCAACGTCTCCCGCTATTGGAAATTTGTTTTCCAAGCCTCAAACGTCGCCCTTTTACCGATGTTGAGAAGCTTTTGGCTACGGTCGACCTCATGGCATCGGTTGATAATCGAATTGATTCTTTCGAGTATTTATTGTCGCGCCTAATCAAACAATATATGCACGAGGCTAACATTCCGAGTAAGACACGATTGCACGGTTCTAAGAAATTATCATCTTGCGTTGGCGAACTAACTACGGTTGTTAGCGTGGTCGCTGCACATGGTCAAAATAGCCAGTCCGCGGCTGGCTTACAGGCGGCTCAAAAAGCTTTCCGAGCCGGTATGGCGGTAGCTGATATTAATCATACCAATTTAAGTTTCACAGACAATTGGCATGAGGAAGTTGATAAGGCCATAGATAAGCTTGATAACTTAACCTCTAAAGATAAGTCGACCGTGGTTGCGGTTTTGGTGCGAACTGTATTGGATGACCGCAAAATAATTACAGAAGAACACGAAATGTTGCGCGTGCTGTGTTCTTTAATTCATGTACCGTTGCCGATTTTAAACGAAGTCGCATCTGTTTAAGCTGGTTCAGCTACATGTTTATGTCGATGTGTTTTGTGTTAGGCGAGTTTGTTTTCAATCGAACTAACTACGCATGAGTCCACACTACACTAATTTGGCCAAATACCCGATTTGGCTACGTGATACGCCGAACGCGGTACATCGCTTCGAACCGCGCTTGCAAACTTTGATTACGGATAAGGGTTCACTTACCGCCGCACTCATTCGCTTAGGTCGAGGAGCCTTTCGGGTCAGAGTCTTGCGGCAAGCTATTGCCTTGCCGTATTTTCACGAACAAAGGAAACTCGCTAGGCCACTTTCAGCCGCCGCAATGATTCGCGAGGTAGAGTTGTTGGTGCATGATGTGCCGGTGGTTTATGCGCGCAGCATTGTGCCGTTAACGCTGGTCAGCCAAGGTAGAAGTGGCCTTGCTAATCTCGGCCGCACGCCGTTGGGGCATCTATTGTTTAAGGATGGACGAATACGAGTTTCCAAGCGCGAGTTCTCGACCCCAGAATTGAATACTACCGTGTTAGCAGCGAGGCGGACTCCTTATGACTATCAGGGATCGACCATTTTAGTGAGTGAATTCTTTCTACCAGCAATCTACTCTTTTCTGACTTGAATAGGCTAATACACGCGAACTAGCGAACTAGGAATAAAAAAGAGCCAGCAATGCTGGCTCCTTTTTAACAACCTAGTAGAACTCGTTTATGTAAGTAGAGGCGCGATAACGAGGCTTACAATAGCCATTACGTTAATTAAGATATTCATCGACGGACCTGAAGTATCTTTAAATGGATCGCCTACGGTGTCACCGACAACGACTGCCGCATGGGTATCTGAACCTTTGCCGCCGTGGTTACCACGTTCTACGTATTTCTTGGCATTGTCCCAAGCGCCACCGGCATTGGCCATAGTAATTGCAAGTAATACACACCCTAGCAGTGCGCCGCCTAACATTCCGCCTAAAGACTCAGCGCCGATACCAAATCCGACTATGACTGGCGCAGAAACCGCTAATACACCAGGCAAAATCATCTTTTTGAGTGCCGCTGTTGTCGCAATATCAACACAACGAGCGGTATCTGGTTCGGCGGTACCTTCTAGTAATCCTGGAATCTCCTTGAATTGACGTCGCACCTCTTTAATCATGTCAAACGCCGCGTCTCCGACTGCTGTCATGGTAAGACTGGATACCCAAAATGGAAAAATACCGCCGATAAACATTCCCACTAATACTTCAGGGTTGTTAATTTGTAGGCTGAAATCTTCAATCCGTAGTGACACTGTTTCAATGTAGGCTGAAATTATGGCTAATGCCGCGAGCGCTGCCGCACCGATTGCAAAACCTTTACCGATAGCAGCTGTGGTGTTGCCGACTTCATCCAGCGAGTCGGTGATCTTGCGTGTATCAGCGCCAAGACCGGCCATTTCAGCTATGCCGCCAGCATTATCAGCGACTGGACCATAGGCATCAATCGCCATGGTAATGCCGACGGTCGCGAGCATGCCGACTGCGGCGATAGCAACGCCGTACAACCCAGCGAACTCGCTGGCAAAGTAGATAATGCCACACAGGGTTAAAACCGGAATAATGACCGACTGCATGCCGATCGCCAAGCCTGCGATTATCACCGTAGCGGCGCCGGTTTCGCCGGCAGCGGCGATGGTTCGAATTGGTTTACCCGCGGTGTAGTACTCAGTGACTAAGCCGATAATGATGCCGCCGACTGAGCCGATAACTACCGAATACCAAACCGATGTGGCAATGCCAAACCGGTCGATTAGAAAATAAGAGGCAGCGATAAACAAGATGGAAGAACCCATGGTTCCGGCGCGCAATGCTTTTTCGGCTGAGCTACCACTCATCAGAGAGACTAATAGAATGCCTAACACTGAACAGATTAAGCCGACCGACGAGAGTGCTAGGGGGAGCCCCATTAAGGCCGCAGAGTCGCCGCCTAGAGCCGCGACCATGCCAGTGCCCAGCGTAGATGCAATGGCAATGGTGGCGATCATAGAGCCACAATAAGATTCAAAGATATCTGAACCCATACCCGCCACATCACCTACATTGTCACCGACGTTGTCGGCGATCACGGCAGGGTTGCGAGGGTCGTCTTCAGGTATACCGGCTTCAACCTTGCCAACTAGGTCAGCGCCGACATCAGCGCTTTTTGTGAAAATGCCACCGCCAACACGAGAAAATAACGCGACAACTGATGCGCCCATGCCGAAGCCGTGGATAGTGTGCACGCTTTCAACATCTGTACCGTAGACAAAATAGAGTGTACCGAGGCCGAGTAGCCCCATTGAGGCGACAGTGAGGCCCATGACTGAGCCGCCATTAAACGCTGTCATCAATGCCGCTGCGGCGCCCTTCTCATGGGCTGCTGTGGTAGTGCGAACATTGGCTTTGGTGGCTGTGAACATGCCGATATAACCTGCTACTGCTGAGCAAACTGCGCCGAGCAAAAAGGCGTACATCGAATGTATTCCGAGATCTGAAATGGCAATTAGTACGGCAAGAACAGCTACGAAGGCAAACAAAATAGTGTATTCGCGTCGCATAAACGCCATTGCACCAATGTGGATTTGCTTACCAATACTGGTGACTTTGCCCTCCATTACCCTCTGTTTTGAGATCATCACATAGATGACTAGGGCAAATAAAAGGCCAACGATTCCAAATAGGGCTGGTACGGCTTGTACAGACATAGACTGTCCTCCGGTGGTTTCCCCCATGCGGTGACAGACTTGCCAAGAAAGCCGATAAAGCGATAAGTAACCCCGCACTGTTCCTGCGAACCGAACATCAAGGTTCGAATCTAAGGCGGTTAATGGCGTTTATCTAACGGTTTTTGAAACTAAAAAATCTAACTTGGTTCGACCTCAAATCCACTTATAAGGGAGTAAATAATAATTATAGTTTTTGCTTTACTTTTCGACTCTTTTTAGTCGTGTGCGGCTGTTTATGGCCGTCAAATCAGTATAATACAGCCACTTTTTCAAGACCAATCTTTCGGAGCAATCAAGATGTCTTTAAATAATGTGGGTCCAGGCAGTTCTTTACCTGATGATATTAACGTTGTCGTAGAAATACCTCGCTATGGTGATCCGATTAAATACGAAGTTGATAAAGAAACAGGCGCAATGTTTGTGGATCGCTTTATGTCGACTGCAATGCATTACCCATGTAACTATGGTTATATTCCGCAGACACTTTCCGATGATGGTGACCCAGCCGACGTGCTGGTTCTTGCGCCGTTCCCATTGGTAACAGGCTCGGTAGTTCGATGCCGCCCAATCGGCATGTTAGAGATGGATGATGAAGCTGGTGGTGATGCCAAAATTTTGGCTGTGCCAATCGAAAAGCTGACTAAGTTCTACAACAAAGTAACCAACTACCGTGATGTTCAACAAGAAATGTTGGACAAAATCGCACACTTTTTCGAGCACTACAAAGATCTAGAGCAAGGTAAGTGGGTAAAGGTCAAAGGTTGGGTCGGAAAAGACGAAGCTCGTCGAGAGATCCTTGAAGCGGCTGAACGCTACCAAAAGACGTTATAAACTGAGTTACATTTGTATTGACGCCAGACCTAGAAGTTAGGGAACCCCCTGCTTGTTGGTCTGGTATCAATGTGTGCAACAGTAAGATAGGGAATTTTCTTGCGGTTGCACGAACGCTTTTTCGTCGTGATGTGTCCTTGGTCGACGCTCCTGCTAGCTGTCGGCACGCTAGGACGGTTCTGATAAGCGCTTTAACCCACCGTTAATAAGCACAGCCACATCGTCTCCGGCGTGTGTTGAAATTTCTTCAAGTTGGTTACGTAGTGCTTTGTCATTGGACAATTCAAAAGCCTCAAATTTGATCAGCCAGTCTAGCGATTCCTGCGCGGTGATTTCTTGGATTAATGTTGAATCGACTGAGCCACTCTCGCGGCATTTACGAAGTTTTGAGTACCAAGTAAATTGTGCTTGAGTTTGTCCGTCAACACGACTTGCAGCGCTAACTTGTGTGGACGGTGCGTCGTACATTGGATAGGCCGATTGATCAGCCGAGCCGCCCGCCACTGAAATAACGGCGTCGCCGACCGCCATATCGTATACGCCCCACTCTGGGTCAAATAATACTTCACCGTCGATATCGCTTACCGTGCATTGTTCAAAGGTGAAAAGTAAATTGCGCTGATTGCGTCGTAGAATAGCCACCAGTCGTCCTGATACACAAATTCCAGAAAGAAAATTCAGTGTCACGTCAGTATCAATTTCTATGTGATGGCGCTTTAACTCGTCTACCGTGTAGTTTGATAAACAGCGTTCCATGGCTCTGAGTCGGCCAATCGGTGAGCCAAATCCGAGCTCGTGGTATTCAATGCCATGACCCGGTAATTCTGTGTGTTGATAGGCGAGCTGTGTGGGACCTTGAGTATTCAAGTAAACCGCGTTGCCCACAGGGTCGGTCACCACGCGGCTTATTTTGCCGGCGATTTGTAGGCCAGAGTTTAACTCACTGGTGGTGACGGTCGCCGCTTCTAGGGCTTCTTCGAGTGCGCTGGCTCCGCCGCGCTGACAACACATATGACGGCCGTATTCCTCGAGTACTTGACTCAAGTGGCGGCAAGATTCAGTGACGAATAATTGCGGCTGTGGCGCGGTAATATCATAGGCAGTTTTTAACGCGTTTAATGTCAGTGGCAATTTAGTGACCTTGCGGTCATCCATACAGCTTTGGCTTTCGGACAAAGAAGACAATAAACCAGCACCATAAATCGTGTAGTTATTAATTGAGCCTACTAGTCCGTACTCGACTGTCCACCAATGTAAGCGGGCTAACAAGTTGGCCTCGGATGGTGCAACGTGCATATCTTGTAAGGCTTCAACTGCCGATTGAGCGGCGTCTATATCCTGCGCAGCAGAACTACCGTCTTCTTTTACTATCGAAAGCTGTCGCACCGCTTCATAGATATTCATGTCGTGTTGATTCGCTATCGCTTGCATTCCCAATTCGCCAAAGCGTTGCAGGAATTCAGCATAGTCAATATCGACTAAGAATGGAGCATGACCAGCCGATTCGTGAATGATATCTGGCGCGGGCGTATACAACATATGTTCAAAGGATCGAATATTTAGCGCGATGGCTAATATTTTTCGTGCCTGAAACTCCATGAATACTGCTGGTGGCAAGAAACCATCGACTGCCACGGCTTGCCAGCCAAGTTTAGTTAAGCAGCTGTTAATTTCCTCAATACGTGGAATCGCTTCGGTTCCGATACCCGTTTTTGTTAGCCCTTCGAAATACGTAGGATGGGCACTGTGGCGCAAACTAAACCGTAATTGGTGCAACAAAAAGCGCCAAATAGCGTGATCGCGAGGCGTGTAGTTAGCGTAGTCTTGAACCGCCACGAAAGGCTGTAAGTGTGCGGGAAGTTGGTCGATTACTGCTTGTTGACTAGTCATTGTTCGAGTTTTGTTAGATTAGTTGGGCAGCGCGACCTCAAAAGGACTAAAGCTGCGCAAGTCTGTGCCAGCACTAATTGGCTATTCGGCATCGACCTGCTGCTCTGGCGCAGCCTGTTGAAATGCTTGCAGCGCAAGACATGCCTCATTGATTCGGCTAATCGTCGGGTAGTCGCTCATGTCGCAATTGAAGCGTTGCGCGTTATACACTTGTGGCACCAAACATAGGTCGGCAATCCCCGGTGTTGCGCCTAAGCAATAGTCACCAGTGCGTGGGCTCGTCGCCAGGCGTGTTTCCAGCCCCGAAAAGCCAGTTGCGACCCAGTGCTGATACCACGCTAGCTTTTGTTGCTCGGTTACGTCGAGCTCTTTGACTAAGTATTGCAACACTCGTAAATTATTCAATGGATGAATATCGCTGGTGATGGCTTGTGCTAAGCCACGGACATAGGCGCGTAGTAGCGGCTCTGACGGCAGTAGCGCGGGCTCTGGATAGACTTCCTCCAAATACTCGATAATAGCTAATGACTGCGATAGCACACTGCCCTGCACCTCGAGCGCGGGCACTAAGCCCTCGGGATTTTTGTGGCGATATGCGGCGGACTTTTGTTCACCGCCGTTACGCACTAAATGCACCGGTATTATGTCGTAGTCGACTTGTTTTAGGTTTAATGCAATTCTTACTCGGTAGGCCGCGGTGCTGCGAAAATAGCTCGATAGTTTCATCCGTCTAGACTATGAAATTCGTTTTTGTGCATCCAGTCTGCGTGTTTAGGAGCGCGCTTAGTTTTAGACCACTCTTCGAGCATCTCCCACTTGACTGCATCTAAGCGATCTAATTTTGCTTGTTCTTGGGCGTCAGGTGCGGCAAGTTCCAATCGATGTCCATTCGGATCAAAGAAATAGATAGAATGAAATACCGAGTGGTCGGTCACGCCAAGCACCTCAATGCCGTTATCTTCGAGGTGCGCTTTATAAGCCATTAACGTATCCATATCTTTTACTTTGAAGGCGATGTGCTGAACCCACTCGGGAGTGTTTTCATCTCGGCCCATACGTGGCTTAGTTGGTAGTTCGAAAAAAGCCAACACATTGCCCTGCCCTGCATCTAGAAAGACATGCATATACGGGTCAGGTTCTTTGGTCGACGGAACTTGATCTTCGGCGATTGCCAACACGAAATCCATTTTCAGGTTTTTGACATACCATTCGACCGTTTCTTTCGCGTCATGACAACGATACGCGACGTGATGAATTTTTTCGATTTTCATTGCGCTTGCCTCTGATAAATTTTGAATTGCCGCGCCTGACTTAGTAGTCGATGGCGGGTAATACGGTCGCGGTTGCATCGCCAAAACCGATGCGTGGTGCGACTTCGCTGTCGCACCAGCCTTGTAAAATCACTGTGTCACCGTCTTCCAAGAAGGCACGTTTCTCACCATTGGCTAAAGTGATTGGTTCACGGCCACCGACGGTGGCTTCGAGTAAAGCGCCGACGCTGTCTGAGGTTGTACCGGACTGCGTGCCGCTGCCGAAAAAATCACCGGGTTTCAAGTTGCAGCCATTTACCGAATGGTGTGCGACCATTTGCGCGATGGTCCAGTAAGATTGACTAAAGTTGCTCAACGCCAAGCGCTCTGGTGGTAGGCCGCCAGCTTTCATCGACGCGGTTTGGATCAATACTTCTAATTTCATATCAACCGCGCCAGTGTTGCGGTTATCCGCGGAATCTAGATACGGTAGCGGTTGTGGATGATCTGCGGGTCGAGTCCATGCTTGGCGATATGGTGCCAGAGCTTCCATGGTCACGATCCACGGTGACACTGTTGAGGCGAAACTCTTGGAAAGAAATGGCCCCAATGGTTGATATTCCCAGGCTTGAATGTCGCGAGCCGACCAGTCATTAAACAAGCACAATCCGAAAACATGCGCTTCGGCGTCAGCGAGTTTAACTGGGTGACCTAGCTGGTTTTCTGATCCGATATAGATACCGACTTCCAGTTCGTAATCGAGACGTTTACACGGTGCCAATACCGGTTGCTCGGCATCGGGTGCTTTTAGTTGGCCGTGTGGGCGATGAAAGGAATGGCCAGACACTTCAATTGATGAACTGCGACCATGATAGCCAATCGGAACCCATTGGTAATTTGGTAATAATGGGTTGTCTGGGCGAAATAGCTTTCCAACATTCGTGGCGTGATTAATCGACGTATAGAAATCAGTGTAGTCACCAATTTTGGCGGGCACGCTGTACTCGACTGTCGACTGCGCCACTAAACAGCTCGCTAAGGCACTGGCTTCGCTAGCACCGTCGCTAAGCGCCTTAGACAGAGCTGCGCGAAACGATGACCACGCGCCCTGCCCAAGAGCCATAAACTCGTTGAGCGTAGGCTCGGTTAGAGTTTCTAATACTGGGGCTAAAGCGGCATCGAATATGCCCGCTTGATAAGCTGCACTTAGGTCGACAATTTGATCACCAATTGCCACGCCAGCGCGAAACATGTCATGCTCGCCTTTGCGGCGAAATATTGCGAAAGGCAGGTTTTGAATCGGAAAATCGGTCGCGCTGTCGTTGGCCGATGTAACCCAACTCTTGAGGTCAGGGTTATGTGTCTCGTTTAACTGAATCATAGTGTTGGGTTGTATCGTAGTTTATTTAGTAGCTTGAATGACGCCGCGTTCGATCTGGTCACGCTCGATTGACTCGAACAGCGCTTTGAAATTACCTTCGCCAAAGCCGTCATCCTTCTTGCGTTGAATGAATTCAAAAAACACTGGGCCAATGAGCGTATCTGAGAAGATCTGTAATAACAGACGCGCGTCGCCGTCGTCGGTTGTGCCGTCGAGTAAAATTCCGCGACTTTGTAACTCGTCAATCGGTTCGCCGTGGCCGGGAAGTCGCTGATCTAACATCTTGTAATAAGTCTCAGGTGGGGCGCTCATAAACGGCATACCTTTGGCTTTCAGTTTGTCCCAGCATTCGAGCAAGTTATCGCAAGAGAAGGCGATGTGTTGTATGCCTTCGCCGTTGTAGGCCATCAAAAATTCTTCGATCTGGCCAGTCTCTTTGGATGCTTCTTCGTTCAACGGTATGCGAATTAAGCCGTCCGGCGCAGTTAAGGCTTTAGATAGTAAGCCGGTGTACTCGCCCTTGATGTCGAAATAGCGTATCTCACGGAAGTTAAACAGTTTCTCGTAAAACTCCGCCCAGTATTGCATGCGACCTCGGTACACATTGTGAGTGAGGTGGTCGATTACCTTAAACCCACAGCCTTCTGGGTTACGATCAACGCCTTCGATAAAGTTGAAGTCGATATCGTAAATAGATGAGCCTTCTTCAAATCGATCAACCAAATACAGGGGAGCGCCACCGATTCCTTTAATCGCGGGTAAACGCAATTCCATTGGGCCGGTTGGAATGTCTACCGGTTGTGCGCCAAGTTCCAGCGCGCGTTTGTAGGCCTTTTGGGCATCTTTGACGCGGAATGCCATGCCGCATGCGGATGGACCGTGTTCGAGTGCAAAATAGTGAGCGACGCTCTTCGGCTCATAATTGATCAGTAGATTGATTCCGCCTTGGCGGAACAAATGAACGTCTTTGGAGCGGTGCTGAGCGACCTTAGTAAAACCAGCCATTTCAAATGTAGGCTCCAAAACGCCGCGCGTGGTGGAGGAAAATTCAATAAACTCGAAGCCACACAGGCCCATCGGGTTTTCAAAAAGATCAGTCATGACATTGTCTCAGTGTTTGGTGCCGACGTTAAAGTACCTTTTGATATAGGTCAGTTTTGCGATTTTTCTTTACGCAGGCTAGAATAGTTGCAATAACAACTAATATAGTTGGTGTTGCAACTAATTGCAAATACCGAACCTCCGAGAAATTGGCAATGACCAAGCAACACCCAAATATTCTGACGCTTGAACGCTACTTACCGTATCGGCTGGCGACCTTGTCAAACCGTATCAGTGGCATCATTGCGCAAACCTACAAAGACAAATTTGGTTTGTCAGTGACCGAGTGGCGGATTATGGCGGTGCTTGGCGAGTATCCAGGGGCCTCTGCCGATGAAGTCTCCGCCAAGATCCAAATAGAGAAGTCGATTGTTAGTCGTTCATTACAAAAATTGTTGTCGCGACATTTAGTAGTGCGTGAGGTCGATGGTGCCGATCGTCGTCGCCAGAACTTATCGCTTACTAAAACCGGTCAAGATGTTTATCGGCAAATCGTTCCGGTGTCCTATGACTACGAAGAGCAATTGCTCACCTGCTTCAATCCACAGGAACGAGAACTGCTCGATACCTTATTTGACCGTTTATATCAGCACGCGGATACGATTGATCTCGAGCAAGCTGACTAATTGTCTAACCACCTACCTAACTTTTTACTTAACTCCTCAAGGCTATATACCAATGCTTAGAATTGCCCACTTTGTTGTATTTTTACTCGCTGTTTCAAGTTGCTTCGTGGTGCATGCTGCTGAGTCTGCATACCGGTTAGATAGCGCGGTTGAACCGACCTTTCAGCAAATCAGTTTGACGTTAGATCCAGATAATCTCGATTTTTCGGGTTCAACCATTATCGATATTAACGTTACCCAGCCCGTGACGCACATTGGGTTTTATCAGTCTGACTTGAACATTAAGCAAGCGGAGTTAGTGTCCGATGGTGAGTCGTTTGTGCTTACCATTGACCCAGCACAACATGATATTCAGCATGCTAAGACAGGTTCTGAGATCGCTGCTGGGCACTATCAATTAACGATAGCGTTTGACGGCCAACTTAATACAACATCAGACGGCGCGTATATATCGAAATTTGAAGGTCGTAATTATATTTCAACGCAATTTGAAGACATGTTGGCGCGTAAAGCGTTCCCCAGCTTTGATGAGCCAAGTAATAAGATACCGTATCAGTTGACCATTCGTGCTCCTGAAAAACACGTGGTGTTATCTAATACGCCGGTTCAACAGCGCGCTGTAGAGGCGGGTTGGCAAACCGTGGAATTCAAGCGAACCCAACCGATGCCGAGTTACCTAGTCGCGTTTGCAGTGGGCGAGTACGACTCTATTGAGATACAAGGTTTGTCAGTACCAGGGCGTATCTACGCGCCTAAAGGGCAGGCGCATTTAGCCAGCTTTGCAGCCAAGCATACGCCCGCAATTTTGGACTATCTTGAAGGCTATTTTGCAACGCCCTACCCTTACCAGAAACTTGATTTCGTGGCGGTTCCGACCTTTACCCATGGCGCGATGGAAAATGTCGGTTTAGTGACGTATCGAACCAGTATTTTACTGCGCGGTGATAAGCCAATACTGACCGAGCAAGCGACGCCACTAATGGTGGTCGCGCATGAATTGGCACATATGTGGTACGGCAATTTGGTGACGATGGCTTGGTGGGATGACTTATGGTTGAACGAAGCATTTGCCTCGTTTATGGCCGGTAAGTTGATGGAAGACCTTTACCCTGAGCATAATTATGCAGCACGACTGGTGGCTGAAAACGCGTTTGACCCAGATGCTGCTGCCACCACTCGGCCGGTTAAGAAGGAAGTTAAAGTAAACGCCGATGTGATGGAAGGCCTAGGGCTGAATTACAGTAAAGGTGAGGCCACATTACAATGGATAGAGTCGCAAATAGGAGCGCCTGCATTTCAGGCCGCAATACGCGAGTACATGAAGGAGTTTGCTTGGCAGAATGCCGAGGCCGATGATTTATGGCGGGCGTTGGCGGGTCACTCCGAGATCGATATTCCATCTATTATGCGCACCTATTTAGAACAATCCAGCTATCCGTTGATCAGCGTGACCGAAGACGGCACTGTGAGTCAGCAACGTTACCGTTTGGCCGGCGCGAAAGTCGCTGAGCAACAATGGGTGGTACCGATAGAGCTGTTGGTTAAACGCAAGGGTAAAATCACTAAGGAGTCTATTCTACTAAGCCAACCGTCGGCGCAATTTAAGGCCTTGGCGGACGCGCAATGGGTATTTCCTAATCATCGCGCCAAAGGCTACTACCGATGGCAGATATCGGCTGCCCAACGGGCGGCGTTGTTGAGCGACTTGAGCGCGTTGTCTGCACTTGAGAAAAAATCAATGCTCTACAACTTTCAGGCATTGTTAAAAGCTGGCCACATTGGTGTCAGCGATATGATGACAGTCCTCAACCGGCTGGCCGAAGATGACGATCCAATGGTGGTGCGGGCGGTTGCCTCGACGTTGGCGGAATACGATTATTTGGTCAATGAACAAAACCAAGCTCTGTTTGGTGAATTTTTAGACGATTCGCTGCAGGCTTGGTTGGAGCAGCTTGGCACGCAAGATAGCAAAACCGATTCAGATGAGGTAACTCGTTTGCGGCACGCCGTGTTTGGGCTATTGAGTTCTTACACCTCAAACCCAAAGGTGCTTGGCGTTGCTGAATCGCTTGCCGAGCAGTACTTGGCCGAACCCGATTCCGACCGCCGCCAAATGGCATATCGTGCGATGCGCGCGGTAGCTAAACGTGGCGACAAACAATGGCTAGACAAGTTTATTGCGTCGTATACCGCGACCAATGATGCCAACGTTCAGGCGGTTATTGGTTCAGCTATGTTATTTCCAGGTCAAGCTGAGCGGCTGCGTGTGCTTGATTTTGCAATGAGTGATGCGGTTAATTCTGCGGATACAATTGGCTTAGTGGCAGAGGTGGCCGATGCTAGTGACGACCACGTTCTGATGTATCAATGGTTGACTGAGAACGTATCAACATTGATTGAAAAACTGCCGGAGTATCACGTATCGCGACTGCCTGAGTATTTATCAAAAAGTTGCTCGCAAAGTAATATTAAGTTGGCTGACGCGTTTTACCAGAAAGTGGCGGTGGACTACCCGGTAATGGGTCGCAGCTGGCAGATCGCACGGTCTAACTCGGAGCAGTGTGTGGCACTAAAGAATCGCTATCAGCAGGATTTTACAGACTACCTTTTGACCCGCTCAGCAGATAGCAAAGTGCCAGCCGGCGAGTAACAGGCTTACTCGTCGTACAATAGTTCACGATAGTCTTCGACGCTACAAACGATATCGAAACTCAATTCGATATCGTTGTCTTGACAGGTTTTTATGTAATGGTTCAGCCGCTCTTCAAGGTTTTGTGCCATGCGAAACGCACGATAAAATGAATCGCTGCCGGGATTGTGTTTCAACTCTTCGATCATGTCGATGGCTTCACCGTGTAACAAAAAAAGTGAATCACCTTGAATTACTGAGCCCAGATAATGACTGCTCGGCATGCGGACGACTCCGTTATCGCGGGCGGTCGAGTAGATTTCAATGGTCTCTTTTTTCATTTTTCTGTTGTATCAGTCGGTGTTCAATCAATCAGCTGGAACACGGTAGGGCGTGATACAAATGTAGGCCTGTCGATTAACCTGGTGCAGACAGTTTAAGCGCTGTTGACTCTTTTGACCAGCACCAGCCTGATCGCGGATGATGGCAAATACACAAGTGCACGGATCGTAACGATAATTCAAAACGACGCGACACCGAGTGCGTGAAGTGGCCTGTGTTTGCTAGTCAAAGGGGCTTGCCTTACTGGCCCAGTGCTTGCAATAACCAAGCATTTTCGCTGACCTGAACGCGCTTATTAAATAGTGCGCTTGCATCACAGTGTTCGAGTAACTCAAGTGTGTAGTGCTCGGCATAATGTTGCATGATTTCGTCTTCAACAAGAGAGAATGGCGGGCCATTCATAGCGGTTTGATCGTACGCAAAAACGATTAGTAGCTGAGGTGCGGCGGACGATATTTGCACTAGTTGGGCGGTGTATTGTTTGCGCATGTCTAGGGGTAGCGCGACCAGTGCGGCACGGTCGTAAACAGCATCAACATGACCCAGCATATTTTTTTGCAGGGCGAAGAAGTCGCCAACATAAATATCCAGTTTGGCTACTTGATATAAGCTTAGGTCAGCATGTTGCGTAATAGTTGGTTTAATGTCTAGTTCTAAAAATAGCTCGTCGACCGCAATCGCACTAAACTCGATGCCGACTACATGAAATCCAAGCGACAAAAGGTAGGCGATATCTTGAGTCTTGCCGCACAGCGGTAGAAAGATTCGATCTCCGGTCGTCAGATTTAAACGTTCTAACTGCCGGACTAGCAGAGTGTTGGGCTTACCTTCGTGAAACCCAATGTTGCGATCTTGCCAGCGTTGATGCCAAAACTGTTCTTCCATAGCCGTTCTCCTATAAGAATATCGCGGTCTAAAATCACAATACTAGTAAAAAATAGTGATCTACGGCGCTATTGTATTATTCGTGTCTAGTTAAGCTACTGCCATCACCATTACCGGTGATGGCCTATGCGCTGCGCTGGCGAACTCGTCCATGAAGTTCGCTCGGTTTAAGGCGCTAGCAACGATGTCTAACCGGCACGCTCAAACATTTCGCCGTTGTTATCTTGAAAGCGAGTATTGTCGTCTTCATCCTCGTCATCGTCGTCCGGCTCTTCTACTTGTAGAGTAAAGTCTGTTTTAGCTTCGAAGCCATTTGAGTTCTTGATTTTCAAGCGCAAATTATTCGGTGAATCGGCATTCTTAATGGTTTCTTCCTCGGTAATTTTGCCAGCTTTATATAAGCCAAGAAGGGCATCATCAAAGGTTTGCATACCGTATTGTGCCGAGCTTTCCATCGCCTCTTTCAACTCTTCGATATTCCCGTCGCGAATCAAATCTTTGACACGTGGTGAGCCGGTAAGAATCTCAATTGCGGCAGCACGTTTGCCATCGACTGTTGGGATCAGGCGTTGCGAAATAATGCCGCGCATGTTCAGCGACATATCCAGTAGTAGCTGCTTGTGCCGATCTTCGGGGAAAAAGTTGATAATTCGATCAAGTGCTTGGTTAGCGTTATTGGCGTGTAAGGTCGACAGACATAAGTGCCCAGTCTCAGCGAATGCCAAGGCATGTTCCATGGTTTCGCGGTTGCGAATCTCACCAATTAGGATAACGTCAGGCGCTTGTCGCAAGGTGTTTTCTAGGGCGTCTTCGTAGCACAATGTATCAACACCAACTTCGCGTTGGTTAACAATGCTCTTCTTATGCGGATGCACAAATTCAATTGGGTCTTCAATCGTGATGATGTGACCCGCATGGTTCATATTGCGGTGATCAATGAGTGATGCGAGTGATGTCGATTTACCCGAGCCTGTACCACCGACAAATAAGATGAGTCCGCGCTTGGACATAATCAGTTCGGTTAATGAGTCCGGTAAACCTAGGTCCTTAAAATTCGGGATATCGGTTTTGATGACGCGGATGACGATTGCATAGTCACTGCGCTGTTTGAATACATTTACCCGAAATCGGCCGATCTCAGGTTTGTCTATCGCCAGATTCATCTCCGGCTTTTTTTCAAAGTCAGCAGCTTGATCGCTGGCCATGATTTCCAGTGCAATCCGTCTAACGTCAGTGGCGGTAAGCGCGTTTTTGCCGACTCGTAACAAGCGACCTTGTACTTTCATGCTTGGCGGTGCCCCGACAGACAAATATAAATCGGAACCGTCTTTTTCAACAATCAGTTTGAGTAATGCATCAAGCATTGTAACTTACCCCCTACAGTAAATTTTATGATGGTGAGCGTGAACCTGCTCACACGAAATGAAATGATATCGTACACCAAGAATTTTTGAGACCCTTATTGGACGAATTGACAGTTAATTACATGCCGTGAGTACGTCGCGGTAATTAAGCTGGGTTTGTCTTGTTGCACTAGCTCTCCTGCAAAAAGGCAAAATTTGCGCGTAGCACTTTTGCTAAATTAGGTTGTCGAATATTTTGCGGGCGCTTAAGTAGTTGTTGCAACGAACGTTGGAACGCCGCTTGATGCGCATCGTCTAGGCGCTTCTGTTGTGCCGCAAGGAACTCGACTCCCTTGATGTACTGCCGATTTTTATCGCCCTCAATCAGTCGCTGAGCTAACTGAAAAATTAATTGCATTGCCGGCTGCCCACGTTGATTCGTGGCTGAAATTATGGCGAGCAAGGTGGCGTTGCTAAATGGCATTCTGCGCGCGAGCTTAATGGCGTCATCACTGCGCTGATTTAGCAAGTAGATATGCACCAAGGTTTCTGCACGTTGGCGATTTCTGTGGCTTGTATCGTGGTCTCGAATACGCCGCCGCAAATAGGCAATGCCATTGTCCAGAACGCTGCTTTCAGCATCTAGGTGCGTCGCGGTGGTGATAGCGCCTTGCAATATCTCGGCGTCTTCTTGTTCCTCGAATCTTGCCCATTGAGCATCAAGTGCTTGTTGGTAGTTTTGCTCTGCTAGCCATAACTCAATCTGCGCGCTTTCTATTTCATACAATTCGCGAGAACTGGGTTCGTCGAAATGGCCTGCAACATGCAGCCAATCTCGAGCCTCGCTGATGCGACCGGCATTAATCGCGCGATGCACCAACTCGAGTGAACGGTCTACGCTAACCGCGCCGCGGCCTAGAATCTCTAGCTCTTTATCGACATTGTGCTCGGCGCGCGCGCGGTTGAGGAGAATCTGTTCGAGCTTGCGATAGTACGAATAGGCGTCGCTGTAACGTTGGTTGCTCGGTGTTAGCGCATTCCACGCTGCTTCAATTTTGGTGTGTATGCGCGCAAACGAATCAGTTGGCAAGCTGTTGGCTACGCTGTCTGGCAAGTCGAGCGATTCAAAGGCATGGTCGGCGGACAAAATAATAGTGGTGATGCTCTCTTCTTTCGCGTTTTCTGACCATTGCTCTGATTCAATCATGGCTTTAAACCAAGCGCGCAAAAGCGCTTCAACGGAAGCGCGATATCCGCCCGAGTCATCGATTGTTTTTAGGGTTTTGTCGAGCCGCGTTAAGGCGTACATTAGCAGTTTTTCAATCGCTTCTGGGGCGAGTAGCAACAATGGCTCGCTGATTGTTAACAGGATTGCTTCGGCCTGTTCAAAGTAATTGGCGATCTCGCGATGACGCCATAATCCAGCCGACTTGTATGGCAGGGCCTTGGTTATTTGTTTGCGTATATCTGCGGTGCTAAATGATCCGCTTGCGATGGATGCTTTCAATTCCCATTTTTGCATTGCATCGGAGTTGCTCAGTAGCAAGTCATGCAGTTCTTTCACCAATTGTGGTTTAGTCAGTGTACTTAAGTAACTGAATACCCGATGTTCGGTGCTTGCCTCACCTAGCTCTTGGTTGGTTTGCGTTTGATAGTAGTAGCTTAGTGCGACTGCGACGCAGTGCTTACAAAATTCAAAGCCGTCTGAGGCTGGGCAATTACAGCTTCCTTCAAAGATCCGCGCGGTGTGATGCAATGCAACTTGATAGGCGCGCGAGCCGGCAACTTCGGCGCTGATACGACTGCCATCAATGGTAATGGTGCCGACACGACCTTCGTTGTAGTAATCAAGGCCGCGTTGATACGCATCTGCGCCGGCTAATGTTTTAAAGGTGTCCTCCGATAAAACCTTCATTATTTAGCGTCGATATTGATTTATTAAATCCCGAGTTTCTATCGCCACTTCGCGAGCCTTATCCATAAAATCGTAGCCGTTGCCAGCGTAAATAACGCCGCGTGAGCTGTTGATCATGAGTCCTTTACCGTCGCGGCGTTGACCTGCCTCGACCAGTGCTTTTACGTCGCCGCCTTGAGCGCCAACGCCAGGCACTAAGAATGGCATATCACCGGTAATTTCCCGCAAACGAGCCATTTGCTCTGGCCATGTAGCGCCAACCACAAGGCTGCAATTGTTATTAGTGTTCCACTCATTGGTGATCATTCCAGCCAGCTTTTCATATAAGGGTAAGCCGCCCACATCGAGATCTTGCAAATCGCCGGCACCAGGGTTTGAGGTGCGACAAAGTAATATCGTGCCTTTATCGGCACGGTCTAAGAATGGTTGAGCCGAGTCGCGCCCCATATACGGATTGACTGTGACAGCGTGTGCTTGATAGCGGTCAAATGCTTCGGCTGCATACATCTCCGCGGTGCTGCCGATGTCGCCGCGTTTGGAATCAAGGATGACCGGAATATGTGGGTAGTTATAGCGAATGTAGTCGATTGTCTTCTGTAACTGGTCTTCGGCTGTTAAACCGGCGAAATACGCAATTTGCGGCTTATAGGCGCACACCAGATCATGCGTTGCATCTACGATCGCGCGGCAAAATTGATAAATCGGTTCTGAGTGTTCCTGTAGATGCGCCGGAATTCGTTTCAGAGTTGGGTCGAGACCAACACACAATAGTGAGTTAGTTTGTTCCCAGCGAGCTTCTAATTTTTCGATAAATGTCATGGTTGTTGAGTTTAATCGAATTTGCGCTTAGGCACGACAAGCAAGCCTGAGTTCTGCCAATATTTTCGCGGTTTCGCTATTAGGCTAGTCATTCTGATTTCTCGATCTATAATCTAGAAGTTATTTAAGTGGCTGATTATATGAGGAAAATAAAAAACATATAGTTAATCTATAGGCATGAAAGCCGTGGTGAGTATTACGCTCTAAAGTGGTCTCTCAACCGGAGAATACTATGCCACATAATTATACTAATCCTCGAATCGATCGCCCCAACCAACAAGCAAATGCTTATCAAGGCCGAATTCGACTTTCGTTAAGTAAAACTATTTGGGTCAGTGCTATGGCTTTAGCTGGCTCAATTGGTAGTTTGCTAACCTTTAGTTGGGGCGCGTTCGCGCTTTTTATTATTTCTACCTGGGTTACATTGTGCATCGGTCATTCGCTTGGTAGGCATCGCCGCTTTATTCATCGGAGTTTTAGTTGCCCACGTTGGTTGGAGTTGTTGTTGATCCATTTTGGCACTCTCGTTGGCATTGCTGGTCCGTTGGGAATGCTGCACACGCATGATGTGCGAGACTGGGCACAACGGCAGGCACGTTGTCACCCTATGTTTTCGCAAAACTCGGTTTGGTATCGCGATCTATGTTGGCAAGTATTTTGCACCATTGATCTCGACGCTCCACCACGCCTTGAGCCAGAAGCCGAAATCGCTAACGATAACGTCATTAAATGGATGGAAAAAACTTGGATGCTGCAACAATTACCGTGGGCGGTGTTGTTTTACGCGATAGGCGGCTGGGGTTGGGTTTGTTGGGGAATTTGTTCACGTGTCAGCGTAAGTTTAATCGGGCATTGGTTAATTGGATTCTTTGCTCATAATGAAGACTTTAATTCACATAAACTGCGTGATTGGCATATCCGAGACGTTGCGGTTCAGGGGCATAATGTTTCTTGGACCTCGTTGTTGGCGATGGGCGAAAACTGGCACAACAACCATCATGCCTTCCCCTACTCTGCGCAAATGGGCTTGGAGCCAGGTCAATGGGACCCAGGTTGGTGGGTACTCAACGGTTTGGCGCGACTAGGTCTTGCCTATGATTTGGTTTTACCCGAGCGCACAGTGCTTCGCAAGGAGCTAATACGGTTGTCGCATTGATGCGCTCAATCGGCTGCACGCCATGTGTGTATTGGTGGTATTCGTTTCACAATGCGTAGCGCCCAAACACACGCCAGCGCCGTGTAGATTAGACCCAGCCACCACTCGTCTTTGAGGTCTTGTAAGGTCCACATGGTGTCTGGGCCATCGACTATTAGGTACGCTAACTCGATCAGCCAGACTGCTAGGTTATTTAAAGCATGACAAAGGATGGGAAGCCACAAACTACCGGTGCGTATCGCCAGATAGCTCATGGCAAGTCCGAACGCGAAGGCACCGAGTGGATCGGTATGAACAGCGGCAAAAATCGCCGACGACAGCATTACGGCGATGTGTGTGCTGAATTTTGTGCTCCAACGTTGGAGCAACACGCCGCGAAATACCAACTCCTCGAAAACTGGCGCTAAGATTACTAAGCTGCAGAAACCCAATAAATTGGCTAATGCTGGATACCCTGCGCCATCCCAATAGATCAGGCCTGGCAAGTCAATTAACCATGCTTGCACAAAATTTGGCGCTACATAGGCAAGCGGCCAAAATACCCAATAGATCGCCGCGCTAGAAAACACGAATATAAATAAGGTTAACTCTAAACTCGGCAAAATTGCAGAGCGACGTATGGGACTGAAGAAGGGTTGCCAGGATGTTCGCGTAATGAGCATGCCAGCGACTAAGGTAAGCCCGAACAGACCATAAAAATAGTAGTAATACACCACGTCAAACCAATAATAGGATTCAAGCACTGGCCATTTTAGCAACAAGTAAAAATACAGAGCGGTTAAGCCGGGAACCCAATATGGTAGGAATAACCATACAAATACAAGGTATCGACCATGAATCGGAAATATTGAAGCGCTAGATTCGGTCTTTTCAGCGTGGGCCATTGGTTACTAACGCGCGAATTTGGTCGACAAAATGATCGACGAAGTGGTTTTCATAATGCCATCGGTGTTGCCAATTTGATCCAGTACTTCGTCCAAATGTTGAGTCGACTCAGCGCTCACCATGGCGAGCATTTCGTAGCTACCATTAACCGCGTGCAAGGCGCGAACCGCTGGAATCACGCGTAGTGCTTTGACAATTTTTGCCGCTGATTTTGGATTGGAGCTAATCATTACGTGGGCCTGGATCTGTCCGCGTTCGTAATCTTCACTGAATTGAACGGTGTACCCACTGATAATGCCACGTTTTTCCAATCGTTCAATGCGATTAGTGATGGTGGTGCGAGACATGCCGAGTTTTCGCGCCAGGTTAGCGGTGCTCTCGCGTGAATTAGTGCTCAACAGAGCGATTAACTCTTTGTCTTTGCCGTCTATGATCATAATGTCGATAGTTTCGTCGAAATGACCAATTTAATCAATCATTATGCTCAATATGGCTATACACAATGACCGTAAAGGACAATAAGCTATTAGCAACTACCAACCCGTCATTTAAATGAGTTAGTGCGATGAAGAATGTATTACTTCTAGGATCCGGCAAAATCGGTGCCATTATTACTGAGCTGTTGACATCGTGTGGTGACTACCACGTTACCGTTGCCGATATGGATAAGGACAATCTCGCGCGCCTTACTCCGCATAAAAACCTAAGCACATTAGTGCTCGACGTGACGGATGAAACGGCGCTGTATGCCGCTATGCAAGACAAATATGCGGCACTGAGCGCGTGCCCTTTTCATATTACCAAGTTTGTCGCGCAAGCAGCCGCAAGCTCGGGCGTGCACTACTTTGATTTAACCGAAGACGTGGCTTGTACGAATTTGGTCAAGAGCCTAGCCAGCGATGCCACTGCAGCGTTGATGCCGCAATGTGGGCTAGCGCCTGGTTTTATCACCATTGCAGCTTACGACTTGTGCAAGCATTTTGACACTTTGCATAACGTCCACATGCGGGTTGGTGCGCTCCCAAAATACCCATCGAATGGGTTGAAATATAACTTAACTTGGTCAACCGACGGGTTGATCAATGAGTACTGCAATCCCTGTGAAGCAATTGTTGAAGGGGAGTTGACGCAGGTGCCCCCGCTCGAAGAGTTAGAGACGTTCTCCCTGGATGGAGTAGCGTATGAAGCCTTTAATACTTCGGGCGGGTTAGGTACCTTATGTGAAACATTAAAGGGTAAGGTTAAAAACCTGAATTACCGTACAGTGCGCTACCCTGGACATCGTGACATTATGAAAATGTTGCTAGACGATTTGCGCCTTCGCGATAACCGCCAGCTACTTAAAGAAATCTTCGAGAGCGCACTGCCGCTGACGTATCAAGACGTGGTGTTGGTATTTATTAATGTTAGCGGCATGAAAAACGGCCAACTTGTGCAAGAGTCGTACGCCAGTAAAAACTACAGTCAGATGATTAACGGCAAGCTGTGGAGCGCAATTCAAATCACTACCGCTGCCGGCATTTGTGCGGCACTCGATTTAATGGCTGAAGGAAAGCTACCGCAAAAAGGTTTCGTGAAACAAGAAGATGTGTTGTTTGATGACTTTATTAATAACCGATTTGGGCAATACTACAAGCGACCTGAAACTATGCAAGTTGCCGCCTAAACGAGAACTATTGAATGAGTACGAAATCACACTGGAGTAAGTTCGATTGGGAAGATCCGTTTCATTTAAACGATCAACTTACCGAAGAAGAGCGTCTCGCGCGTGAAACTGCAAATCAATATGCACAGGGTAAATTACAGCCACGTGTGATTGAAGCGTATCGTAATGAGACCACCGACCCAGCTATATTCCGCGAAATGGGTGAGCTCGGCCT
The DNA here is from genome assembly GCF_003315245.1 of Arenicella xantha. Classification (NCBI taxonomy): domain Bacteria; kingdom Pseudomonadati; phylum Pseudomonadota; class Gammaproteobacteria; order Arenicellales; family Arenicellaceae; genus Arenicella; species Arenicella xantha. The sequence continues at coordinate 1,384,027 of NZ_QNRT01000001.1, forward strand.
GCTCGGCGCCATGCTAGAAGGTTATGGCTGCGCAGGCATGAGCTACACCTCTTATGGCCTAATCGCGCGTGAGGTAGAGCGGGTTGATTCAGGTTATCGCTCGATGATGAGCGTACAATCTAGCTTGGTTATGTATCCGATTCATGCGTTTGGCTCTGAGGCGCAAAAACAACAGTATCTTCCTAAGCTCGCCAGTGGTGAATGGATTGGTTGCTTTGGGTTAACCGAACCAGACCACGGATCTGACCCATCGAGTATGGTGACACGAGCCAAGACCGTTGATGGCGGATATCGCTTAAGCGGCGCAAAAATGTGGATTTCGAATTCGCCTATCGCAGATGTGTTTGTAGTGTGGGCGAAAACTGATGATGGGGTCGTTCGTGGCTTCATTCTTGAAAAAGGTTTCGACGGATTATCGGCACCAAAAATTCAAGGCAAGTTGTCATTGCGCGCCTCCGTTACCGGTGAGATTGTGATGGATAGCGTATTCGTGCCGGAACAGAATATGTTGCCAAACGTGCAAGGTCTAAAAGGCCCAATGTCTTGTTTAAACAGTGCACGCTTAGGCATTGCTTGGGGCGCATTAGGTGCGGCCGAAGCGTGCTGGCATTCCGCGCTTAATTACACTCTAGAGCGCAGTCAATTTGGTCGGCCATTGGCGGCGAATCAATTAATTCAGAAAAAATTAGCCGACATGATGGCGGAAATTAGTTTAGGTCTACAAGGGTGTTTACGCGCCACACGTCTTAAAGATGAAGGCAAGTTAGCGCCGGAATTAATCTCCCTCCTAAAACGCAACTCCTGCGGCAAAGCACTCGAGATTGCACGTAATGCTCGAGACATGCACGGCGGTAACGGTATTTCAGAAGAGTACCCTGTTATGCGCCACATGGTGAACCTTGAAACGGTGAATACCTACGAAGGCACCAACGACATTCATGCGCTGATCTTAGGTCGCGCGCAAACAGGCATTCAAGCCTTTTATTAACGAAGAGTTATCAATGAGTATGAATATAGAGTCAGTTTTCACCGCACTTGGTTTGAGTGAAGCGCAACTAAATGCCGGTGATTTGGCCGTTACCAGCCCGGTTGATGGTAAGACGATTGCCAGCGTTGCGGTACATAATTCCAATCAAGTCGATGCGGCGATTGCCAAGTCGCGAGTTGCATTTGAACAATGGAAAACCGTTCCTGCGCCAAAGCGTGGCGAATTGGTGCGTGTGCTAGGCAATAAACTACGTGACCATAAAGAAGCACTCGGTGCGTTAGTCTCTATGGAATGCGGCAAGATCTATCAAGAAGGTCTGGGCGAAGTTCAAGAGATGATCGATATTTGTGATTTAGCTGTTGGGCTATCTCGACAATTATTTGGCTTAACGATTGCCTCTGAGCGTCCTGGCCACCGCATGACTGAAACGTGGCATCCGATTGGTCCAGTAGGGATTATTTCAGCCTTTAATTTTCCGGTAGCGGTGTGGTGTTGGAACTCAGCATTGGCCTTAGTTTGTGGCAATAGCGTCATCTGGAAGCCATCTGAAAAAACCCCACTCACTGCCCTCGCCTGCCAGAAGTTATTTGACGCGGCTGCCGCTGAAGTGGGAGATATTCCTGAAGGACTGTCACAAGTCATTATTGGACACGCCGACGTTGGAGAGCAATTAGTTAACGATTCGCGCATGCCGGTAATCAGTGCAACTGGAAGCACCGCCATGGGCCGCAAAGTAGGCCCTGCTGTGGCCGCGCGATTCGGTCGTTCTATTTTGGAACTTGGTGGGAATAATGCGATTATTGTTACGCCGAGTGCAGATATGGATATGGCAGTACGAGCGATTTTATTCGGAGCTGTTGGTACCGCCGGTCAGCGTTGTACATCAACCCGACGTTTGTTCGTACACAGTGATGTTTACGATGAATTAGTCCCGGCACTTAAAGAAGCTTACAGCGGAATTCGCGTTGGTGATCCAATGCAACAAAGCACGTTGGTCGGCCCATTAATCGACAAGCAAGCCTTCACTAACATGCAGTCGGCGCTGGATCTTGCGATGGTAAATGGCGGCGAAGTGCTTGGTGGGTCGCGCGCATTGCAAGACACATATCCGAATGCCTATTATGTGAATCCCGCTATTGTTGAAATGGGTGAAACCAAGCAAACCGTGCAAGAAGAAACGTTTGCACCGATTTTGTATGTGTATCGCTATAACGACCTCGACGAAGCCATACGACTACATAACGACGTTCCTCAAGGCTTATCATCAGCGATTTTCACCATGGACATGCGTGAAGCCGAAAAATTTACGTCTGCGGTAGGCAGTGATTGCGGTATTGCGAATGTGAATATTGGTACCAGTGGAGCCGAAATTGGTGGTGCTTTCGGTGGGGAAAAAGAGACTGGCGGCGGTCGCGAGTCAGGCTCCGATGCTTGGAAAGGCTACATGCGCCGAGCAACCTCCACAGTGAATTACTCGACTGATTTGCCATTGGCGCAAGGGATTGAATTTAATCTATGACCTAAAGACCTCCTAGTTTTCTACTCAACGGCGCGCAGTTCTTACCTGCGTGCTGTTTTTTTTGCCAATTTTTAAGCACTCTGCGTTGTAAAAGCATAAAAAATGGCCAAATTAAAAACTGTATGTATATACAGCCTATTTTTGTGCTCTCCAAAAACTAGTCAATTTACATGCGTAGCCTTGCGCACTTTGTAGCTAAGGTGATATTAATTCACTATAGAATTCAATAAGATAACGTAATAGTAAGGGTTGCTAATGGGACGGCTATATTCGTCGTTATGGGCACGCCCCCTTTGTCACCGAGCCAAAATTGAAGGTGGAGAAATTAAGATATTAAAAACAAAGACTTGCGGTTCATTCCTTGAATTGGTCACGGAGAGATATCTCGCATGCAATTTAATAAGCTGTTATGTATGTCTAGTTTAGAATTAGGTATTTCCCAGTTCTTAAGGCTGCTATTTGGGTTTGGAATTCTGATATTAGTCATTTTTTTTATCGTGA
>NZ_QNRT01000002.1:0-177147 GCF_003315245.1 Arenicella xantha
GTCTTGCATATGGTTATAGCAGCCTAAAACTCCCAATCCGGCTATTTACGCATCACTTCTAACCGAAACGACTCGGTCGATTTTGCAAGCAAGGTGAGGGACTGGTTTTAGTTTTGCAAACCATTCTTACGATGGATGTCCTTATATATTTTTGACTCGGTCGTTGCAAACCATTCTTACGATGGGTGTCCTTATATATTAATGTTAACTGGCGGTGACTCCTCGACGTCAAATTATGGCTCAATCAAACCATTTTGATTATACTCGTGTAAAATGCGTCACGTTCAATTAATCGCCCTACCAACCCTTAATTAACGCAAACAAAAATTGCTGTACGCCGGCCAATAGAAAATGCAAAAAGGAACACAAAATGATCATCGATCTTGAGACATCGCCTCTGGGGAAAAAAGAAGTAAAAGCACAAGCCTGTATTGTTGGCGCGGGCCCAGCAGGAATAACTCTGGCGCTCGAATTAGCGCGAGCTCGACCGGACTGGAAGATTGTGCTGTGTGAAGCCGGCGGGCAAAACTTAGCGACGAATAGAGAGAAACAAATTTACAAAGCATCGCTAGGTGAAAAAAAGTACGCCGTCCTCGACATTTCTCGACGCCGGAAACTTGGCGGCACATCAACTCATTGGGGTGGGTGGTGCAAACCCCTCGATACCACTGACTATGAAGACAATCATGCATGGGACGTTCCGGCATGGCCTTTCTCTGAGAAAGAGCTAGAGCCCTTCTTCCAACAAACTCAAAAATGGTTAGAGATTAAAGGCGACTTTTACGACATAGAGAAAATTCGCGACCGACACGCTGAGAAGCTTCTTGAGCTCCGACCGAACACTCGGGTTAGCCAACATCTATTTCGTTTCAGCCCCCCGACCCGGTTCGCAGAGCGGTATGTCGATGAGCTTGAAAAACAGGACAACCTCACTTGTTTACTTCACGCAAACCTGCACGACCTGTCCCGTAATGGAGATCGTATTTCGGCTGCGCATGTACGCGCATTAGATGGCGAGTCTATTACGATTACAGCCGATAACTTTGTATTGGCAATGGGCGGAATGGAAACGACGAGACAACTACTAAATATGCAGGAGAATAATACCGCTCAAGGCGAAGGTATATATTCAAACCACCTAGGTCGTTATTTTGCAGACCATTACGGCGCTCGACCTGGAGAATTACTAGCAATTGAAAACTTGCAATATAGCCGCTTTCTAGATGGTGACGCACCAGTGATGCCGGTACTAACATTTTCAAAAAATGATATCAGAGCTGCTGGCCAACATAATTCATGCATGATGCTGCGACCAAAACCTTCTTCCGATTCGCTTTTATCTAACTACGGTGGTAACACAGGCCTAGGCTTTAAGTCTAGTGAATATTGGCACTATGATATCCAATCAATCGTCGAACCACGCCCCAACCCTTCGAGCAGAATTGTATTAACCGATGAACGCTGCGAACTAGGCTTACGTAAGATGAAGCTTGACTGGAAGCTACATCCTGGCGACTATAAATCCGCTTATGAGCTCTTAGGCGCATTAGGCGACGAGCTCTCAGCTTCTGGACTTGGTCGCGCTCGCATGGCTGACACAAACACGCCTAAATCTATCGCTGCAGCCAACGGAGCATGCCACCACCTTGGCACCACCAGAATGGCTGCCAACGCCGAAGACGGCGTGGTGGATCCAAACCTCAGGGTCTTCGACCATGAAAATTTGTACGTTGCCAGCTCATCGGTTTTTCCTCGTTACGGCTATTCTAATCCTACTTTCACAATTGTCGCACTATCGATACGACTGGCTAACCACTTAGCAAAACAAAATGGAGAAAAGGCATGATTAATCGTCGAGATTTCATGGTGGCGGGGTTGTCCGCTGGCGCAACCACTGCGCTATTTTCGGTCACTGACTTCAACTGTTTACCACCCGAAAAAGCAACAACGTCAATAGAGCAAGTCGCGCCAACCTACACCCTTGCCACCGGGCTAGGGGAAAAAATGGACACCTTTTTGTTATCGCTCGAGGGCACCGAACAGGTAGGGAAAGCATGGGTCACTTCATTTAGTACGCCGCCAACCTTAGCGCAGACCGCGCAAGCCGTGGGCGCACGGATTAAAGTTGATGCGGGTGACTTACCCGCAATTACCTCGTCTCGCATATTAAAAGATTTTTCTGAAAATAAATTATGCGAGTTAAATGGCTGGAAGCTTAGTCTGATGGAGTGCCAATTGGCGGGCCTTCGGCATTTGGCTATCGAAGCCAACCCTGAAAATCTTAAGATATCGACTGCAACTGAGAAGATGTCACTAATAGATCAATTGACACCTGGCATTATTGCACCGCTTAATAAATGGGGTCCACAATCAACAACTGAAGGTAAAAAGTTTAACGAACAACGAGATGGCCATAGCGGAATGTGGTTTCAGTTTGATGGTGCGCCATCCCATGCGAAAATAATGATCGACGGGCAGCTACTCAAAACTGCAGTGAATGAAAAAGTATTAACTTCCGGCCTATTTGGAGAAATGCAAGATCGAATTCTCGCCACTCCAGGAAGCTATGAGGTGGCACTGGTCGATCCTATCCGTAAAATCAAGCAGCCGATCGGCGAGCTAGTTATTAAAGCAGACCCAAGCAAAAGAGAGACGGGCTTTTGTGAGGTTACAAAATGGGGGCCACAACGAACCGTAGCCGGCACTGCCACCAACCCTCAGCCGGATGGTTCGATGGGCATTTGGGCTCACACTGATTGCTTACCCGAAAAAGCCCAGCTACTGTTAGTGGACGACCGACTCGAGCTTTCGCCCCGAAAATTCGGCTTCGTTTCATCAATACCTCTTGCCTTGTTAGAAACTCCAGGTAAAAAGCCCTTAATTATTTACGATGAAGTATCGAAGAAAAAGCACACAATAGGTTTCGTGACCATTGAATAGCCACGTGATATTACGTTACTTGGCGCAATAACGATGATCATCATGATTAAATTGAGCAGCAATGCAGCCATATAGATCATTACGCTGCCTAGACGGATTGATAAATCAGGCGCTGATTATTTGCTGGCATCGCGACGTCGGCTTGTAATGCAAACCCAGCGCCTACAGTAAGCGCGTCGACGAATTCGAAATCACGAATTGCGCGCCCTTAAGTCCTGATCGAAGCGGCAATAGACTAAAGTGCCTTAATGTACTATGGTCAAGGTGAAATGATGTACTCCTGGGCGGTGCGAATGCTGGAAGCACGATGTGCGGTACTGCTTGAGCAAGATAAAGAGTGTGTTGCGATACCCACGAGCTCAGAGCAAATGCGCAGTAACTCATCACTACATCGAACTGCCATGCTTGATTTATTTCGAGACAACGTAGAACGTTTGGTTCTGGAACACAGTTCACCCAGTAGTCTTAATCGTAATTTTCTACATGAAGACGCGATCAACGTTTTCATCTCGGCGGATTTTTTTGCTGCGATACACCTGCCAAATCGCCAAGGCATGCGCGGACGTGTTATCTCCGCCGGCGATGCTTTTTCTGGCACGCTTTCGATTAATAAAAAGAGTATCAAAGCGGAACGGGCACGCACCATAACCAGCTCTGCAGATATAGACTGGTGGACCCGCTCCGCCGCCAACAAACCATATACCGAGGTTCATTTTGCACCTGCATGGCGTATTTACGACGTTGTTTTAGATGCTTCCGATAACGAGAAACTCGAAATTGACAGCCCATTGCCTTGGCACACCGGCCCTTTCGAGTTGAAAAAAATTGATACGCTAACCGGCGAAATAGTGACAGACGAAACAGCCAAAGAAGGCGTAATAGCTTTCGGCGCATTTACCGCTATTGCGCGAGCTGGCGGTGCGTATGCCATGATGAACAATGCTTGGCCTGTGAACTTTGGCGAAGATACTGGCCCCAATAACTATGGAACTCGAACTCAGCCTGTGGTAATTGCGTCCGAATCAGCAAACGTTATCTATAACTCTTCAAAAATCTTTGAAGGCACTGCTGGCAAACAGGATTTTGATACAAAATGGTTAGTGAGACGTGTCGCCCCAATCACCATAGTCGACGGCGGTAATATCACCATCCATGGCCATTTTGGTGATGCCGAAGCGGCGCGTGCAGGCAGATCTAATAAGCAACGACGGTCATTTATTCCAGTTGACACCGCACTCTATTACGATATTGATTTTCGTAAAACGACGGTCAGCAGTTCCTCCAATATGTACTTACGTACCGCGGCAATCTTTAGCCGAAAGCAAGGCTACAATCAATTAGGTTGGAGCCATGAGAATTCGTTCTCAGCGCGGCATCAAGGCTCAGTATCGCATGAGGGTTCTCGCAGTACCAAAGTAAAGTACTCCGCAGGTGCCAAGCTGAACGTGAGTCTTCTAGCTGAATTCCGAGGCACCATTTACTCAACCGGCTGGGACGCGACGCCTTACACGCTTTTTGCTGGTATCGCACCAACCGCGTTGTATTTTACGCGGGATTAGTGCCGTTAGACGTGCAACGCAAAGGCTTAGAACAGGACCAACCTAAGTCAACGCGGTGACATTTATGACTTGGCCTTAGTCATTCCGATGCAAAGGCCAAGTCACTTATTTAGTGCGTTCTGCCACCAATGGCGGTGCGACTATGTACCCAAGCATATTCCTCAAAGGTGGCGTCGGCAGTGGTATTGGCTACGTGGCTCGTCTTGAATTCAACATTTGATCGAGCGAACCTACCCGAAGCCTAAGAAACCAGAAGTCAGCCTAATTTCTAGGAATAAATACGGGCAGAAAAGTAGATTGGAATACCCCTGTAATCTCAGTTTTGAGTAGAGGATTTCAGATGCATTCAGTTTCAAGATTTGAGTTACTTCATCAGTCGTCGATTTCGACCCGCATGATTCGGTTGGTAGCGCTTTGATGTATGAGCAAATCGCCATTACGGCTGGGGCGCATGTGACGCACGATGCCGGAGTGAATTCCGCCTGATGGTATAGGCCAGCTCTGAAAAGTCTTTGTTTTGATATCAAAACGCACCAGAGCATCCGGGCGCATCCCAGACTCGTTGTACCAGACTGCCCCATCGACGACCGCTATCGCGTAGGGGTGAGAGAGCGGACCACTCGGTGAGGGCCACTCCTGAACCTCGCCGCTACGCGGATTATAGCGCCCTAGGCGGCCGCGACTGGAGTTAACGTACCAGATCATGCCGTCGGCGGCGATATCAAGCCGCCGCACTTTAGTCCCCTTATGGGGAAGCTCGATTTCGGTGAGGGCCATAGTCTTGGGGTCGACCCGCACCAGACAATTGCGCCCGTTGCACGCGACCCAGGGCGTACCCGAAGCATCAATTTTGATTCCGTACGGACGTGAACCAGCAGCCGGCATGGTTACCAACTTGATTTTACCGCTTCGCGGGTCGAGGCGACCAATGCGGTTGGCGTGCTGAAGTGTGAACCAGAGGATGCCGTCAGAATCGAAAACTGCCGTATGTGGGTCGCGCGCCGCGGGGTCGGGCATATCGTAGACTCTGATTTCCCCATTGGCGGCGTCGAGCCGGCCAATCGTTCCGTTTTTATTACCCGTATACCAAACGCCGCCGTCGGGATCCAGCGTTACCGAGTGCGGCATTGCCCCTGTCGGCAATGGGTATTCACGCAGTTTCCCGGTGCTCGGATCAATTGACCCGACCAAATTGCCCCACTGGCCTGCCCACCAAATCTTGCCATCTGGTGCCTCTACTGGGTCGCGCGAGCGTTGACCTAGCGTTGGAACCACCCATTCTTTAAAAGAAATACGAGTGCCACCATCAACGATATTCGGCAAGCGGCGATTGTTAGGTGGAAAGTGTTCGGCGAGGTACTCTACGATGGTATTCCCGTGCGCGGGATCGGCCGACAGGTCGACCATGGTAGCGGCCAGTTCCAGCCAGCCCTCACGGTTATAGCCAAGGCTGTGGGTTATCCGATTAACAGAGTGACACACCGAGCATTGTGCTTCAACGGCCTCCCTGCCCTTGCCATTAGGCAGACCCTCGCCGTAAGCCGCTGTCGAGGCGACAGCGAAACATATCGCGAGCCGCAAAACATGGGTATTCAAGTGCCTATTCATAAGCCATCTCCAAGTGCACCGTGCGGACTTAGTGTTTTTTATACTATGCTTGCCGGTCACACACGTCAACGGCTCTATAAGTAATCAAAGTCAGAGTAAAATTAGAAATCAGTGTTACATTGCTAAAAATTATAGTTGGACACTCACTTACCTAAAAGCCGACAAATTCATGTGGGATTCTTACTTCACCAGCAAGGCCCTACTCAATTCAGGGCCAGACCAACTATTTTTGTGATCAATGATAAATAAAATTGTTGCATAACAATTGTCACAACTCAAACCGCGCTTCGACCAACCCCATCACTCGGCGTACGGTAGGAATTCGTTTACCGACAACCAGCTCTTTAGTGCGGACTTGGTACGTTCCAAATGATGACTATAGTGTGATCGATTTCGGTACAGGGATGTGGAAACATCAGTACCATGGAGCATTGATTTATTAAGCCGGGGCGGCCACTGAACTGGCAACGCGAATGATACTCTGGTTGACTTGTATGGCTATCGAATTAAAAATAATCGGGCGAAAAACTGAGTGCCAGCAGATTGAACAGCATTATCACTTAAGGCACGTAGCGCACCGAGTAAGACCAGAAGTTGGCGTACTCACAGGCTTCTAGATCATAACTACCCCACTGGAGTGTGGTGTGCGCCAATGTATAAACCTAGTCACGTTCTTAGGTATTGCGCTTTTATGCAACGGAATTACATTAGCAAATCCAAAAGTGGTGGTTCCATTAGAGTTCGATGGAGTGACACCTATAGTTAAAGAACTAGAGCAAAGTAATGCTAGCCATTTGGGAACTTCTGCGTGCGCTAGCAGTCGCCGCCTTACGTAGTGGCTCATTTGGTATTTACCATACAAAAGTTGAAGCGTCGCCAAGCTAGCTACAATGTAGGCTCAAACTCCGCGAGGACCTTTGGATCTGCTAGACTCATAGCTTAAACAAGGCCCTGTATAAGCTTGCTGAACAAGGTTTAAAACCTCTCACACAAGATTCACGACAGTCAACCCTCTACCAATAAAGTACAATACACAAAAAACCTAGATAAACGCCACCATGTCAAAAATAGCCTGCGCTTCACACATTCTTGTCAGAACAGAAAAAGACGCCAAATCTATTAGTCAGCAGTTACGCAAAGGCGGAGATTTTGCTGCACTGGCGAAAAAGCACTCTACATGCCCATCTAAAAATAAAGGCGGTGATTTAGGCGAGTTTAAAAAAGGCACCATGGTCAAGCAGTTTGACAATGCGGTGTTCACCAAAGGCAGTGAAGACAAACCATTTTTGGGGCCTATCAAAACCCGCTTTGGCTACCACCTGATTCAAGTTTTGTACAAGTCTTAGGCTAGGTGACCCTCAAACCGCAGTAACTAAATTCGATTTCTTCACTCTTATCAAAAAAGGTATTACTAGTGATCTGTGAACAATAAATCTACCACCACTTTAAACTTGAGCAGCAATTTTTATTATTCCTGACTAATTGATTAGCAAAAGCTTCAGCAGCTAATGTTTCTGCAGGTCCAAGCTGTGAGCCATAATATGCAGCACGCTGATCAACAGCATCAAAGAACCTACTCATAACCTTGTCGTTATAGTCAGAGTGAAATTTTGTAATTGAGGCTTCTTTGATCATCTTATAGGCATGGTTGTAAGCATATGCTTTTTCGAAATCTGGTTCTTTTTGTCCTCTTGAGTCTTCATTGATCCCCATTGAATAATGAATAGCCATATCACTTAGGGCATCAACATCCCCAAAGACTTCCCATGACTTATTGAGCCATTTGACGGCTTCTTTTGAGTCTCTACCTGCTTTCAATTGAAGCAGCTTTATTGCACCAAAATCACCTTGATCCGCCGCAATTTCTGCCCACTTAGCAACTTCTGACAATGCTCGTTGTGATGGAGTGATATCTGCACAACGTTCATAATCCTCGGTCAATTCTGATACAAGCAGAGTGATCATCTCAGCGCTTTCTCGGCTCACGTCAACCTCATACTCCCTATCAGATTCAAGGTTCGGATGAGCCAATACCTTTTCTTCGTCAATCCGCTTTATAGCCCCGTCTAGGGCTTCACGACTATCGTATGCAAAATTACACTGATATAGTTCAAAAGCTAAATTTCGAGCAGAGCCAACATCACCGTCCAGAGCTTTACTAACAAGTTCGTCATACACATTAGCCAAGTTTTTGGGTTGGATTCCATGGTCAGTAAACTCAATATTTTTATATTTAATACCATCTAAAAACGAAAGCTCATCCTCTAATCCAACATTACTTTTGATCGCGTCTCTAGTTTTGGTTTCCCCCAGTACTTCAGGCTTGTTTGTTGAGATATTTACTTGTTGAAAGTCATGTGACGTTGAATTTGGTAGATATTTATCCTGTACTAAGAAATAAATACAGATTGATATGCTTGTAACAATACCGCATGGCAATAAAATGCGTTTATTTGATTTCATCGGCTTTTCTTCTTAGTAAAATTAAACACATGGCTAACACCGCCCTGCTTCTCTAGCTTCGACATAAACTACGCTTTGTATGACTTTTTTGTGTAGTGTTTTTCCTTGAGGGAATTGACTTTGTCACGACTGAGCGCCAAAGTATAGTAGGTATATGTCTACTAATGGTTCACCTATGAAAAGGATTCTTTGGCTCATAAGCCTGCTTTTACTCAATTGCGACATTTCGTTTGCGCAACACTACACCGCTGACACCATCTTTAGCTTCCCTGGGAATAAAGTCTATGCAGGTGGATTCGCCAAAGTAAATGATGACCTATTTATTACGTATAAGGATGGTCATGAGGGTAAGGGTGTGTACGCCCAGAGTCGCACAAGTGGGAATTCAGAACTCATTCTGGCTAATAATAGTTTCTTTGGCACCGATAGAATCTGGGATTCGTATTTCCATTCACTAAAAAATGGTGCGCTGATAGATATTTTCGGCAAGCTTTACTTCACCGATGGGACGCGAGCAGGAACTCGGTTTATTGCTGACTTTGGATACACGGGCATTGGCGGGTCGTTAGGGTATGATTTTTCTCGGATATTACAAGTCGTTCAGGCTGGGCGCTTCGTATACCTGTTTCAGTCAAGGTTCTTGGAATACGGCGAGAGCACAGATCAGGAGGAACCTGCGCTCTGGCGCATTGATCTGCGTAACTTGAGTCGAACAAAGATTTACCAAGATGAGGGTTCCGAATATAGACAAACCAAAATTTTGGATAGCGATGATAACGGCGAGACTGTGATCGTGTTTGCAGACAGAGGTGATGCTGGAACTGGATTGTGGCTAGCGTCTCCGAATAGGAATGACATTGAGCCTTTAGCATTGTTCGATAATGCCGAAGGTCGTTTTTTACGAGTATCACAGTGGCAGTGGAGTGTTCGAAATCGGGCTGGGCTGTTTTTTTGTCGTAAAGGCATAGACCAAGGAGAAGGCTCCGACGGGATGGTTAAAGACTCTGTATGGAGACTTTCAAATTCCAATACTTTGGCGCGTATTGCTGAAAATTGTGGCGATTATGATGATGCGGCGGTGAGTTCCGATAAAGAAATGCTTTACTTCACTCTCAACGATGGTCGGGAAATTTGGCAAAATTCAGGACCTACAACGTCAAACCGGTTGCTTAAACTGGTGCCTGCGGGCAATGGAGCATTCTCAGACCTGTGTACCGCCGGTAATTATTTGGTTGCGAACTATATTGATTACAATGATTGGGAAGTTATTAACGGTCAGTATCAATTTGAATATCGAGTGGATATTTTTTCGCGCGACGGCTCCCAGCAGTCGTTGCCTAATGTGGAGGCAAGATGCATCGGTGACAAGGTTTTGTTGGCCGGCCCTGATTCACGAGGTTTGATGGCTTACGAGTACGACTACGTGTTTACCCCAGAAGATAGTCAGCGCACTAAAATTTATGGCACAAGCTCGGGCGAAGGTTTGTTGACATACCAGCAGTTTTCGGATGACGTATTATTCCTATACCGACGACAAGTGAGCGATACTGGGTTGTTTGAAAATAGATATCGAGACCGGCTAGTTAGCTTAGCGTTCAACGTAGGGAACTACACAGCATTCTTACCAAGTGTGATGCATTTGCTGGAAGAGCAGGACGACAGCGAATGAGGTAAAACAGTCAAAGATCGAGGGGTATCCAGTAAGTCAACTTGCGACATTAGGTCGAGCCTATCGCATATCGGTGACTGCTTGATCCACGCTAACACTTTTACTCATATGCATTGGATGTCTTTAGCATTTACTCCCATTGTGTGGAAAGGTTAAATCACCGTTGTTTGCCGCCCTACTTCCCTCGGCTAATTACCCCTCCTTGGATTTGGTTGCGCATCCTTGCGCTAGTGCGCCCCTGAAAAGACCGATCATTTTTTGTTGTTAAAGCCCAAAAATAACCGACTTTCCGTTTTTAAGAGGCACCACAAAGAAGCTGGTGTCGACAAATTCAAATGCGCCTACGTCGCACAGTGAGTCGCGTGTTGCCCCTCGTTGGTCGGTGTCGGTGCAGTTGCTAATGTTGCCGGTGTTGATAGCCATGCTGTTAGCGGCTAGAGCATGTGTTTGGGTTGGGCCGCCGTTATTCGCTAAGCGTAATAAGCCAGGGTCGCCAGAACGGTTTGCGTTGCATGATCCGTCTTCGATGATGCTGGCTGAGTCGATAATTACCGGTGCGGAAGTTCGTCGATAATAGCAGTCACCGCCAGCGGAATTGGCGATAATGCTATTGTTAAGGGTGAGCGTTCCTGTGTCGTTAAACCCATGGGATGCAACGATTCCCGCACCACCTGTAGCGGCGGAATTTGCAGACAGTGTCGTTTGGTTTAATATTACTGTAGAACCGTATGAGTTGATGCCTCCGCCGCGACTTGCCGCTGAGTTGCCAGAGAGGGTACTGTTGTTCAATGTTAGGGTGGTCGCTCGCGGGGTTAGGTAACCGACAACCCAAATGCCGCCGCCGCGACTTGCCGCTGAGTTGTCAGAGAGGGTGCTGTTGTTCACCGAAATAGTTGGTCCACTTAGGGCGGCAATGGCTCCACCATCCTGCGCTGAGTTTCCCGACAAAGTACTGTTATTGACCGTCAAGCTTGCCTGATTGCGAATGTGAATTGCCCCTCCTTCACTAAAATTTTGATCTAAAGCTGCGTTACTCCTCATTACACTATGGCTTAGCGTTACGTTGACGCTGCTGGCATAAATTCCACCAACACGAAACGCGGTATTGCCCGATACCGTGCTGTTAGTGATATTGATGCTACCAGCGGTTCCCGCAGAAATTCCACCACCATTCGCACCGGTGCTCTCACCACCAGTACTTAAATTATTGTTCACGGCGCTGTCATACAGATTAATGGTGCTGGAGGCAGCCGCTATACCGCCACCGCGGCGGGAAGCCGTGTTGCCAGATACGGTAGTGTTATTGAGCGTTAGGGTAGAAGAATAAGCCAGCACGCCTCCGCCATTCGACTCACCGCCTTCGATAAGCCCGCCTGTGAGAGTCAAATTGTCGAGTGTTAAAGATGACGAGTTAACCGTCAGCACACGTGAAGCTTTGTTGGCGTTAATCGTAATGCCATCGGTATTGGCGCTGGCATTAATCGCAATATCTTTATTGGGGCTAACCAATATACGACCATTAACTAAGGTGATGGTATTAGATGGCAGACCGTTTGAAAACGTAATGGTATCGGTACCTGAGTTGCTGCCAAGCGCACAACCATTGTTTTGGTCGACCGAGGTGTTGGCCGATACAATGGCCTCGCGCAAGGTGCAGCCAACGCCATCGTCGGTGTTTGAATTAACGACAATGGTGGTTGCATGCGACAATGAAGGTAAGGCTAGCAACTGACTGATGGCTAGTGCGACACAGGTTTTACTCATTGGGCTCAATGGCGGCATATGTACTCTCTTAACTAGGTTTCTTATTGGCGAATTCAGTGGATCTTTAGATCCACTATTCTCGTTAGTGCCAGAAAGTCAGTTAATGGTTCAATGGTTGAGAAAAAAAGGTCGGGCTGGATTAACGTTATTTACGTTTGCGTAAAAGTTGCTAGATACCCGCCTTTGCGGGTATGACAGGAGCTAAAGAAAGTGATTTATGACTTTTTGCATTAAGCCCTAAATGTTCGCTTCGAGTGTGCGACGGCTTTGATCTAGAGTTTTTTCTGATAGGAAGTCGGAAGATCACATTGGTTTGACCGCCAGATCATGCAATTCAGATAATTCAAGCGGCGAGAACAAAGGTACTAGCTCGATTCTACGTTCGAAAAGTGCACTCTGGTTCTGTGTGCGTCGTGCTAAAAGCTGTAACTGAGGCCGCCACCAACACTTAGAATATCAAAATCGGAATTCAGTTGAATATTATCTATGGCCACTTGAAAGCCGATTCGGTTGCCTGGCTGGTATCGCCAACCAACGGTAAGACCCAAACCAGTGCCATTTTCAGATATAGAAGACTCACCGTTTAAAAGTAAATTGACGTCATACCTTAGTACTGACACGTCGGCGAAAAACGCTTGTCGCTGAGACAAAAGATACTGGTAGCCTCCTTTAACATAAATAGCATCATAGACAAGTTCGTCTTCTCCAAACAAGTCGTCAACTAGAGACAAACTTCCGCTCTCTCCGTCTAGGTAGCCAATGCCAGTGTAGAAACCACTATCAAATTTATAATTATAAGACAAACTATAGTGCTTTGTATCTTCGTCATTAAAACCTAGTTGAGCAAGGTCGGAATCTAACTCTCCTGCCAAGAGATTGATTTCTAGTGAGTGCCGTGACTCCAATTTGGCGTTATTTTCTGCCAACGCAGGCTGGCTAATTACTGATAAAAAGAAGAGTTTTAGCGATAGAGGTATTAGATATTTGGTTTTCAAATTCATGTTTCTGTCCTGTTAGAGTGTAATTAATTGATTCTTCGTATGGCCAATTGAAAGATTACTGATGTCTGCAACACTCCCAAAAGCTTTTGCGATAGTTCTTAGTCATGAGCTATTTGTTTTTTTTCGCGACGATAAAAACCCACAGAGCTTTAGCTGGTCGCCATTGGTAGTCGATTTCGAAACCGGCGGCTACTAAACTGTTCACTAAGCTTCGGACTGAAACAAATTTTACGGTTGGAACTTGCCCAAACAGCTTTCCAAGCCAGAGTAAGGGCCAGAGTAGAATGTAATAGCCTTCACGTAAGCAGGCACTGCTAGTGATGAATACACCGCCGGGTTTAACGAGCTCAAATGACTTTGCAATCGCGGCCTCCCTGTCGTCGAGTAAGTGAAGCACACTCAACCCCAATACAGCATCATAAGACTCGGGAGCCGCGACGAAGTTATCAATAGATGCTTTTTCAAACCGGACATTAGTGATTTTTTCTTTGTCTGCCTTCGACTTTGCGATATCGATCATATTTTCTGAGAAGTCAATAGCATGAATATGTTCAACGTAAGGCGCATGGATCAAAGCGGTCGAGCCGGTACCACAACCAAATTCGAACACTCTTGATTGAGCGCTTAGATAACGCCGACTAACTTCAAGCTTCTTCTCATAACTTGGCACATCTGAAATTGCTTGCTTGGAATACTTGTTTGACGCTTTATCCCAAAATTTACTTGCTTTTGAATTCGTATTCTTATGGCTGGTCATAATTGATTTTTCGCTATTTTGCGAAGAGATACCGTCGCTGTATTGGACATTAATCAATTATATTGGTTTATATTAAACCTTTACAGATCTATAATTGCATGTTTTCTATGCGTATTTGTATGAAAAAGGATTCTTTAAAATTTGATTGGAATCACGCGCGAGCATTCCTAGTTACCGCTGAACAGGGTTCGTTGTCGGCAGCGGCCCGTGTTTTAGGGCTCACACAACCGACCCTAGGAAGACAAGTGAACGCCTTAGAAAGAGAATTAGATGTCACTCTTTTTGAACGCGTAGGACGAGGCTTGACGCTGACACAGAGTGGCCTTTATTTGCTTGAGCATGTCACGTCGATGGGCATGGCGGCAGAGCATGTTTCGTTGGCCGCAATGGGGCAGTCGCAATCTGTCTCGGGCACCGTCTGCATCTCAGTAGGTGAGATTTATGGTTCGTTGGTGATGCCTAAGATTGTTAAAAAAATCAAAGATGAAGAGCCTGGAATCACAATTGAAATCGTCGCATCAAATGAGACCAGTGATCTACAAAAGCGCGAAGCTGATATTGCTGTTCGCGCCTTTCGACCTACACAAACTGAGCTGATCACCAAAAAGATCAAAGAGATGAGCGGAACTTTTTACGCTACGCCCTCTTATCTAAAAACGCTAGGCCCGATCAACACAGTTCAAGAGTTGGGGCGTGCTAGTTTTGTTTCGCTAGGTAGCCGCGAGACTTATTTAAAGGCGATGGCTGGATTCGGTCTAACTCTCACAGACGAGAATATTTCAGTGCTTTGTGAGAATCATATTGTCCACTGGGAGATGACTAAAATCGGCTTAGGAATTGGTGTTGCACCGCAAGACATCGGAGATACGGAACCGCTGGTACAGCGCGTAATTCCAGATTTCGACCTGGTACAGTTTCCGATTTGGTTAACCACACACCGTGAACTTCGCACCAGCAAAAAAATTCGACTGGTATTTGACTTGCTTGCCGAAGCACTTGCGCGCTAAGAGACTATTACTAACAAACTCGTGAGAGGAGTAAGACCTAATTACGCTGGGGAAAATGTGCCCGGTAAATGCTGAACATCTACTTTCCTCTTAACGATAATCTAAGCCTCCCTAATTCTTGATGACTTTCTGCTGGAACGGAGGATATTGATATTAACTTATTCATAACCCTAGATTCTTTCGCTGCACACCGGTCGTTGGTTGAAAATTAGGTATTGTTGCCACCAATATTGAGTATTACTGCGAGTTTGAACATTGCTAAGATTTGTGGGGCGCATTAAGAGTTACCTTCACTACCAAAATGAATACTGACACTCACGCTCCCCGTGCTTCGAACAGGTGCTCGGAAATTGAAGTGGCTCGTTGCTGGAATGCTTTGTTAGCGCAGACAGGTTTCACAACGGTGTTAAATGCCGAATCAATAAATGAGCATGCGAGGGAATTTTTACGAAGACACGTTAGGCGTTGCCGGCTACGCATGAAGGATATTTCGCGACGTATCGTATGCTCTTAGCGATCAATTGATTTATATATGTGCGCGCCCGATAATGCTTGAACCATAATCATAGCCACCTACCTACCACTAACACTATGAAATCACTAGAATTTTTGAGTCCTGCGCGCTCCCTATTACTCGCCCTACCCTTCATTTTGGGCATGCCGTCTCAGCTCGTTGCCGGCCCAGAAGCAGCAAAATATATCAGTGCAATTATGCTGTTGCTGGATGAACAAGAGCTTGACCTGTGCGCTCACGCGGTCGGCGACCCGAGTCTGCCAGACCTAGGTGAAAACCCTATGCCGGGGCATACCGACCCAGGCAAAATGGCTGAGCATATGGCAATTTTTGATTTTGTCGACTATGACAACGCCACTCACGTAGCAGTGCAAAGCGGTAACTGGAGCAGTCAAAGCACTTGGTACGCGGGGCGAATCCCGACTGACTGCGCTAAGGTGGTGATTCCGGTGGACACTACGGTAAGTTATGACATTGACAGCGATGTACGCTTACATACAGTTCGAGTGGACGGAAACCTGAATTTTTCAACCTCAAGTTCGACCCGCATGGTACTGGACACGCTCGTTGTTGACCCTCGTGGCGTGTTACAAATAGGCACTAAAGCAAACCCGATGCCGGCCAATCGATCCGCCGAAATAGTGATCGCGGATAACGGTGATATTAATGTTCAACATGACCCCATGCTGCTAAGTCGCGGTGTGGTTGCACATGGCACCACTCGCATCCATGGCGCGGTCAAAACAACGCACCTAAAAGTAGCTAGCGATCCGCTGGCGGGCCAAACTTCATTGACTCTTACTGAGAGCCCAATTGGTTGGCGTATTGGCGATAAGCTGGTGATTGCCGGCACTTACTATCTTGGCTGGAAATGGGACAATGACATTCGTGCCGTACGTTACTTTGGTACGCAGGATGAAGTGCGTACCATTGAGTCTATTGCAGGCAACAGCATCACCTTGGATTCAGCACTGGCATTCGACCATACTTCGCCACGCGCCGATTTAAAAACCAGCGTTGCGAATTTTACTCGGAACGTGGCAATTCGAACTGAAAACGCAGATTCGGTAGCTGTTCACCAGCGCGGCCACGTGATGTTTATGCACAGCAATAAGGTGGATGTTCGGTACGCCGAATTTGATGAATTGGGCCGCACGGACAAATCCGTTCCTAGCCTTGATATCAGCAATGTGTCACCCGTTAGCGCGAACAGCAATGTACAGGGGCGCTACAGTTTTCACTTTCATAGAACCGGCACAGCCGATCAACGTCAGCCTGCGGTCGCGGTCGGTAATGCTGTATTCGGCTCGCCAGGATGGGGCTACACACATCACGACAGTCATGCAGACTTCCACGACAATGCGTCGTTCAATACCTTTGGCGCAGGATTTGTTGCGGAGACCGGCAATGAAACCGGAATTTGGTCAGGCAATATTGCGATTAAAGCTGAGGGTAACTCCGCATTCAATCCAAAGAATGGCAACGACCGAGAAGGCTTTGACATGGGGCGAACCGGAGACGGGTTCTGGTTCCAAGGCCGACTGGTAAGAAGTATTGATAATATCGCCGCAAGCGTGAATCATGGCTTTGTATACCTGCATCGCGGGTCGGGAATGCTGAATTTTCCACCGGACCGGTTTATGTTGCCTGAGGCTCTAGGCCTTGGAAGTGACGCGACGCCTGACGATGCACCGATTAGGGACTTTGACAACAATGAGGCGTTCGCGAACACCGTTGGGCTCTATATTGTTAAAGCAAACCCGAACCAAGAACACGACATAATGACAACCCTCAGTGACTTTACTGCTTGGAATGTGCGCGCAGGAGCGGCAATTGAATATACCTCGCATTACCTTGTTAATAACTTTGATCTAATCGCCGCGCCCAGCAATCTTGCGCCGTTCTATGCACCTGCATTTGGCTTAGAGTTTGGCACCAATACTACTGACATGGTCGCTAAGGATATTCATATTAACGGCTTTCCTGAAGGCATTCTATTGAGCAAACATCAGACGAATTCTGAGGATTCAGGTAGAGATCAATTTGTTGTGATCGGTGGCTCTTTTACCAATGTTGGTACCCATTTCGTGGAACAAGACGCCACCGATCTAATCATTAGTAATGACGATTTGGTGCCGGGTAGATTCAGCGTAGACGTGAATAACAACGGTGGTCGATTTGAATACCTGTCCGCTGCGACCTCCGCCGGCGCCGGTGTGTCTTATACGGGCTTTAAAACCGATAGCATCGGGCAGACGCCTGTGCCGGCTGGAGTTGACACCTATGGCATCTTTGTTCGCGACATGATTGCCAATGTTGAGATTAATGGCTACTACCACGACACCGATTCTGGAGATATTTACACTGTAGTTGAAAATTATTTCAGTGATCGCGCCACTGGCGAGATTCATAAGGTTGGCTTTAAGACGTTTCTCGGCCCAGATGTTGTGTCCGTGTTAGGCAATCAATTCCATGCTTGGGCAGACGCCGTAGACATGGGCGACATCAATATAGCGAGTGCGTCGCCAACGGCTATCGATGATGCAGCGAGCACCACGGTAGAAACCGCCGTACAACTTAACCTCACAACCAATGACACTGATCCAGAAAACGACTCCTTGTATGTGGATGGCATTGTGCAACCTAGAGACGGAAGGGTATTCCAAGATTCGGCTAGCAGTGTTACCTACATGCCCAATTTTGGATTTACCGGCGTAGACACCTTTTATTACTGGGTAAGCGATGGCAACGGCAATTTCAGCAAAGGCCATGTCAACGTTACCGTGTCAAACTAGGCCTGGCTATGCGGTGAAAAAAATCAACGAGTAGCTCTGGGTTTATAAGAGCTGCTCTGAGATTTTTTAAATTAGCTTAGGGCTTGAACAGTGTTTAAGCCTTGAAAGCCTGCCCTATTCTGCGCAGGTTACATCCATGGACCAGTGGTCTTGTCCACACATGCGGTAGATCCGTAACCTGCCACCACGCTTGTTTGGCGGAAGACCCACCGAAGTTGCTTTTTATCCCGCGGCGTCTTAGTTCCGCGGTCTTAGTTCCGCGCTCTTAGTTCCGTGGTCTTAGTTCCAACACAAATATATAATTTGACAGTCTGTGTTAGATTGTCGGCTACCACTGACTCTGATAACTGTATTAAATTTAAGGTAACTCACTAATGTCAATAATCATTCATGGGTCTATTCTGTCCCCGTTCGTTCGTAAAGTCAGCTTAGTTGCGGCGGAAAAAAATATCGCGATTGAACGACAAGACCTAAACCCTTTTGCACCACCTGCGAACTTTGAAGAAATAAGTCCGTTACGCCGTATTCCAGTCCTTGAAGAAGATGGTTTTTTTCTGGCTGACAGCTCGGCAATTGTGGCTTACCTTGATGCAAAACAGCCCTCTCCTGCTTTACTGTCATCTGAGCCTAAAGCTCGCGGTCAGGCTTTGTGGATTGAAGAATACGCTGACACGGCTTTGGCTTCTGACATTGGTCTGGGTGTGTTTCGTCCGGCCTTAATTAAACCAATGATGGGCAAGCCGGTTGATCTTGAGGCTATCAAAGAGGCTTTGACGGTTACTTTGCCTCCAAGGTTTGCGTATTTAGAAGCACAAATCGATGGTAAGGAGTGGTTCGCAGGTTCCGAACTAGGGGTAGCCGATATAGCCGTCTATTCACAAATTACAAGCTTGTTGCACACCGGTCACCTTCCAGAAGCTGAGTTGTACCCTTCACTCATGGCGCACTTCGCCAAAATACAAGCGCGACCAACATCACAAGAATTATTGCAAACCGAGATCGCTGTTATCAGCGCCGTTAAAGAAAAAATACAGGGTTCGAAATGATCGATTTATACACCGCACCAACGCCTAATGGCCATAAGGTATCGGTCACGTTAGAAGAGCTGGGGCTAGATTACACCGTTCACCTTTTAAGCCTGACTGACGGAGATCAAAAGAAGGATTCGTTTTTAAAAATAAACCCGAATGGTCGTATTCCAGCAATCATTGACCATGACTTAGACGGGCTGGCTATTTTTGAATCTGGCGCAATTATGATTCATCTGGCTGAAAAGACAGGACGTTTGATGCCAAGTGGCGCTAAAGGCCGTTCTCAAGTTATGCAATGGCTTATGTTCCAAATGGGGGGACTCGGACCAATGATGGGTCAAGCGAACGTTTTTCATCGTTACTTCCCTGAGAAAATCCAAGTCGTGATTGATCGATACCAGAACGAATCAACCCGTCTTTTGGGCGTATTGGATAAACACTTATCAGACCATGAGTACTTGGCTGGCGACTACTCCATAGCCGATATTGCCAATTGGTGTTGGGCAAGAATTCATAATTGGTCCGGCGCAGATATTACCGGTTTAGATAACCTACAACGCTGGATGCAACAAATCGATGAACGCCCAGCCGCAATTGCAGGCATTAAAGTGCCTATCGATTTGGCCGCGTTAATGGCGAGTAAAAAAGAACAAGAAGCCTTTAAAAAAGGTGGTCAGTCCTTGCTCTAAACTCCTCGAATGTTAAGCACTTTAGTAGAACTGCCATTTTTGAGGGCAGTCAGCTAAAGTGCTTGAGTTATGAACAGGGATGGCTCACGCAACGAGCTGACATAGAACGGAACCGGCTTTAGCCGTCTGAGAAGTTGTTCGTGGCAGCAGAGTATGGCTTAGCGTCGATATTCAAATAGATTCTAGGCAATGTTCAGCTTGTGTTGACCGTATATGAGTCGCACGTAGGCAGCTTCGGCAGGCTCGCCGTTGATTGCCGCTTTAATGAGAGGAGCAATGTGTGTCGACGAGCTATTTATACTTGTCCACACAACCTGTGGATAACATTGTTTGTAACTTTTGTATCGCTATATTCGACGCCAATATTTCGCGATTGACTCATTTTTAAGCAGAGGACTATCTCGGGTACTATTTCCCTCAAGTATGCCTTTCAAACCTCCGAATTAAGTGTTCGCTTTGTCTATTATCGCTAACCTCAGAAGCACGGATAATATCTAGATTCTCGCTAATACGCCGCACCTACTTTTGTTGTTACCTGATTTTTAAGCTGAGATTGTCTCTGTAACATACTGATTAATAGTGTTTATTTTTCATGTCAGCAAGAAGTCAGGTGAAAATCATTTGAACTTCATGTGATTTAAGTCTTGATGCCCTAAAGTCGATTCTAGTGTTTCGCTTTCAATAAAGAGAACTTAGATCATGGGCTGTAGGTAAACGCCTTAAATTCGAACTGACTCGAGGAAATTTATGAAAAATATGTCAATACTGGTGCTATTGGGCGCTGCCCTATTACTCGTAAATACTGATGCTAGTTATTCCAAAGCTATTACCATTAACCCGACCGGCACAGCTGCGCTATTGGACGGCCGATGCGGCAATGATGATGAATGGCACGCAGCAACAAAACTTGAGCTACCACACCAGGCATTCGTGTACCTAATGCATGATGACGAGTCCTTTTATATTTGTGCCAAAGGAGAGGCAACAGACACGGCGGTTTTAGATCTTTACATAGAGCATGCAGAAACCGGCTATCTTCACAAATTTCACCTTTCCGCTCAAATGGGAGAGCGGGTATTCACCGACCAAGGGTGGAGCGACCCCGAAACATGGATTCTCAAAGATTGGGCCGGATTCTGGGTACCCTATTTTGGCAATGAAGATTCTGAAAATGGAAAGCGCCCTAAGTTCTATACAGGGTTACACAGGCAGGTTCAGGTGTTACGCAAAAAGTTCCCCGGGAATACTTGGAATATGATGTTTGGCGTGAGTATTAAGCGTGATGGTAAGTGGATGGATTTACGGTACCCAGAAAAAGCGGAAGATGAAGATAAGTCGACTTGGGCGACGTTTGCGTTCTCGGAGTAACAGCGTCGATTTCTAATCTTTAGTAATAACTAACCGCTTATTTATCGCGGGACTCCTAATCATCAACAAACAGCTGAAACCGCTGCTTGGCTGCTAATCGGAAAGTGGAGATCGCTGGTCTTTTCTGACGTTGTTGGTCGCACGATGTCAATATCTGATGGTGTTGGGTTCTCCAAGGCGCTCCATATCTAGTTGGTCAGCGTCCTGATTGTCGGCAGCGTGCGGAAGTATTCGCGCCGTTCAATATCGCAGTACGCATATCGTTGCTAATTCTTTCTTGATATGGCCAAGGCCGCAGTGGTTCGATTGATGGCATATCGAAACCTGGGTCGCTCCAGAGTGATCCATCTATACCGGTCTTATTGGTAATATTGGCGCCGATTCGGTCGCCCTCTTCCCCAGCTGAGTGTAAGTTTGAGTTGGCCTCAAGGAGCGGCTGGTGCTGCAGACCGTTGTCACGTGAGTCACTTGACACTAAGCCGATGGCCGAGCAACCAACCCCGCCCTTGATGGCATTCTCAAAACAGTTGTTGAATGAATTAGTGATCACGCCATCGCCTGTGTTTTGGGTATTAAAAGCGTATTCGGTAACGTCTAAAATAATTGAGTAAACGATGTGCTCTCAGAGACTATTCGGATCGATAGCCGAGATTGTCTAGTTATTGATTGATCATTACAGCCCTAGAGGGTCTGTTGAGACAATATCGAACTTTGCTTCATCAACAAAGGCATCGTTTATAAAAAATCGAACGTAATAACGTCCTGGTTCTGCCCAACCTTTCGGGAGGTTTTCGTACTTCTGCATTTTAATATGAGTTGATGCGTATCGATGATCAAAGGCAAATGCTTGTCTCCATGGGCGCTCGCGCTCGATTTGAACCTCTCCATTTCTAAGCCACTGCAGCCTAAATTTAGTTCCCGGTTCTACTTCCGTGATCGCTTCAAAGCTCAAATAAATCTTTTTGTGTGTTGTAGTGAAAACGCGCTGATCGGATTTACATTGATTGTGCGGTAAGTACGCGAAATTCTCATTCGAACAAAATCGTATTTCGCCAAATACAGTGCCGAAACCTTCACCTTCATGATGTTTCTGTACCGACTTGGCCACCACAATAGCCGCCAAGGCAACAAAAAACACGAGAATATACTTAATGGCAGTACTGGACTTTATAGAACGAGGTCCTTTTTCAAAGGGAGGCGAAGGTAAGGCTAGGCTTTTTTCGATTCCCGCTAAGGTGATTGTGCGCATACCAGCCAATTTTGGCAATATTACATCTCGACCAGACGTTTTTCCGAATCGTGATATTCCGAAATAGCGCCTCCTATCTGCAGAGCGTTTTCCCTTGCGGGACGCGGCATGAGAGATCAAGGTTGCCCATTCCTGACTGTAAGCTTCACCTGAGGTAACCAATTGAGTGAATCTGACTAGGCTTTCACTACTCATGCCTGGAGGTTGTTCGTACCAATGGCGGATTTGACTTATGGCTAAATGCTCGGAAATCTCGGACTCAGTCCAGGAATCCGTCTCCGAGTCAGACTTTCCTAGCCCGACCTTGAGGCAAACATCCATTACTAGGCCTAAGGGCCACTCTAGTGCAATGGCTGGTGGTGGTCGGTGGTACATCTGCCAATATCCGTTTAATTAAGTTTCTACAGCTATTTTTAACAGATTTAGTCGAATATAACGTCGAATAACAAAAAAATAACAGAAATATTTCCGCTGTTATAGAAGATTGGTGTCGTTCAAGCCCGCTGGCTAATAATTAATAGTAAAAACGGATGCACTTGGGCAAACCTTGCTATTGGGTAATAAGGGCGACAACGACTAAATCGGCCTTCACAAACTCAATGTTTCTCAACAGTCTCATTATAGTTACAAAGGAGAATTGAATGAATTTAAGCGGAAAGATAATTGTAGTTGCAGGATTTTTGCTGTTGCTTGCTGGTTGTACGGCCGTACCGGCATTGATCCTAGAAGGGACGAGAGCTTCAGTGCAAAGTAGTCAGAATAAGTTCAAAGATATAGAAATTGTGTTTCGACAAGGGTTTGACTATTCCTCAATTCAGTCCGTGAAATCCGCAAGCTTTCTGGTTGCGGAAGGTGGTAATAATCCATTCTCACCTGGAGCCGGAACTACTCTTGCAGACAATCTGGCGAAGGAGTTTTTGATGAAAGGGCTAAATGTAGAGGAGTACACAATGCTAGAGAGCCTCGTGTTAGAAAACAAGCTAGGCTCAGACACAGGCTCGCTTTTGGTGGCGGCTGAAATGGCTGGTGTGGATGCGATTTTCTCAGGTTCAGTTGAAGTGGGGCAGGATTTTAACTCAGGCTTTATGGGGATTGGTATGGGAATGAAACAAGGAATAACAGGGGCGACTCTCAAGTTAATTGACGTTAAATCAAAAAAAATAATTTTAGTTGTGTCTTCGAATTATAAGAAGCCCAAATCATCAAATGACGTGGCGAGCGATATCGCGGAAGCATTTTATGCGAGCCAATCGACAGCATCAGATCAACCTAAGGATGGGTAGCTTGTTGGTTGATGTGTAGATCGAATTAGTGTTCGTAAGTATGCGTTAAAAAACGCGAAAATCGTAGAGTTGATGACAAAACGTAGCTCATCTTTATGGGCGCATATCAATCTTGATCAAGAAAATTAAAATAACAATGTATAGGTATATCCAATGAAAAAAATCATTAAGCTTTTAGTTAGTATGACTCTAATAATGTTTGTTTTGAATGCACAGGCCGAAAAATTATTCGAGTTGTCTGCTGGACAAGTCGAGATCGGGAATGGCGATACTGAATTTGCACAACTCGCATATGGCTTTGAGCTCGAGAGTTATCCAGTAGCAGTTCTCATTCGATTGGGAGCGGCTCTGGACGACATAGAAAATGAGACCAATTTAGGGCTTGGAGGTGAGGCTGCTGAAGCCCGCGGTTATACGTCGACTTTGAGTGAAACAGCTGCGGATTTGAAGTTTGCGTCACTCTTGGCATCACCGGATTTGGCTTTGACTGACAATTTTTCAGTGTACGGGCTAGCAGGATACAGCCTGATTAGTGCCGACGTCCAGACCATAGGTCGAGTAAATGGAATTGCTGTAGTTGACGGAAGTTTAGGTGAAATTGACGGAGGGTATTTTTCATACGGGGCAGGTCTTAGGCTCAACTTCATTGAGAGCTTTTCTATCAAAGCAGAGTACTTTGCTTTGTCTAGTGATATCTCTACCACCAGTGTCGGCTTCGCATGGCACTTTTAAAGCAGCCAATAACAAACGAATCGGAGGTTAACATGAGTAACACAAGCAGCGCTTACCAAACCAGTTCCGCACTCGGTGGGTTTGTATCATTTCTAGGTTGGTCCGTCATTATATTATCCTGTACAGCACCTATCTTTATGATCCAAAAGGCTGGTCAGGTTGGGCTAATAGCCATTCCAATATCGATCGCTATTAGTTTGTTCGGATTACTATTAGTGGTTGCAGGTCAGTCACTTCACGCTCAGTTAGCCACGGCAAATTACAGTAAACAGATACTAGATATAATGAAAGTGGACTCTTGACTTAGGTGTCGCAATGCCTCGTTCACGAGCGCCTCTGCTATTATAGAGTTGGGACTTTCAATGCCGTGGTTTAGACTTGGCCTACTCGCCTAAGCGGTAACTTTACCTATTTCTTCCATTGCCGCTATCCGATGCCCTTTCATATGTGAGAGGGCTTAAACCTGAAGCCAAGGATGATGCTTCGAGCGTAGACCAGCAGTTTACGGCTCACTCTAAGTTTTTTATATTGGCCTTTGAATAATCCTTAAATATGAAAAAAATATGACGGCAAGAGCTGTTATATTTTTTTGACCCTGTTCGCGTTTCAGACAGAACTTGTATGCTAACAAGCAACCTTCAATAATCTGGTGTTACTGACTATGGTCGTATTTCAGCATTATTTAGCCCTACTTCACCGCGTATTGTGTCCGCTGAGCAATGCGCAAGTGTAGCTACTATCTGGTTTTGGTAGCCCTGCTTGGGAGCATCGGGCTAGCTGGTGTAGTGCTGCTTGAAATAAGCCCTACTACCGACCTCACGTTACCTCTCACGCATTCACTACCGCTTACCGCTAAATCTAATCAGTCACCGCCCTCTTCCGAGCTCGAGTCAGGCGCTAAATCAAGCCCATCGGAGTTTGTCAAAGTGCCAGACTGGCAAGCCTTCATAGCCGACCTTAACGCGCCGTATGGTTTTGCAATTGAGCCTATTGGTAACCGCTTGATCTGGAGCAGTTCCGGGGACGCGACCTTTAAAACAGCAAATCAAGATGGGTCGCAAGTAACTAGCCTGTTGTCAAATTTTGAAAACCCTTTCGAGCTTTTGGTCGAGTCTTCATTTGGACATACTCGATACTTGTATCTCGACGGCGCAATTCAAGTGCAGACAGTCGATACTGAACTGGATACGCGAGATGATCGAGTGCTGCTAAACCTGCCTTCTCAACCACTCCATGGAATGGGGTTTGATGAAGCAACCAACACGCTGTATCTCGGAGATCAGTACGGCCGACCGGCTTTGGCGATTGATTTGTCCGCGAATACCCCGCCGTTTATAAAAAAAATAACTCTGATCAATATTCCATCACAGGAGAAATAAATGAAAACCCTATCATCTAGTTACCGGCCACAATGGCTGACCTTAGTATTTACGATTATGCTCGGCTTTCTTCTTCTCACCAAGCCGATACATTCGCAAGCGCAGCCTATTGTTGGCTTTGCAGATCTACACTCACACTTAATGGCCGAACATACCTTTGGTGGCAGTTGGTATTGGGGAACGGTCGAAGGATCAATTGACTGGGCCTTGCGTCGATGTGATGGCAACCCAGCCCAGAGCCACGGCGCTATTGCCAATTTACCCGGAATAGCCGAGTTCATCGCAACCGATACTGGAATTCATTTAGGCAAGCGACGTGGCTACGACCGACGCAAGTGTAAAAAGGTATTCGGCATTACAATTCCAGGCACCTGTCCACGCCCTCATTTTGAACACTGGCCACGTCATGATGGTTTAGCGCATCAACAGATGTGGCATGGGCACCTTCGTCAAGCATTCGACGGTGGAATGAAGGTTATGGTTGTATCACTCGCGGAATCCAATTTCCTATGTCGCAATACACCATCTTCAAAACGTCTGTATAACTGCGATGAAATGGCCTCTGTGCATCGCCAAATAGACAAACTAAATCAGTTTGTGGCTAATCATTCAAGCTGGGTTGGCATTGCCAGATCACCAGCGGAAGCGCGTAGCCTAGCGTCACAAAACAAGCTCGCCTTAGTTGTCGCGGTGGAGGTCAGCAATTTGATTCCGAGCGGTAGTATTACGACTCAGCTTGACCAGCTTTACAATAAAGGTGTTCGCTCAGTGCAATTGGTTCATCACCATAATAATCGCTTTTCAGGTGCAGCGCCGATTCCCAAGCTAGTGCAAACAGTGAACTTGGTTGAGGTCGTTAAAGGTGAAATGAGCCCGATTAACGATGTGAGTTGCGGGAACGATTGTGATGGTGACACGCACCTAAACTCGCAAGGGCTGACTGGCGATGGGTCGCTGTTGGTGAATGCTATGATCGATCGCGGTATGTTAGTTGATGTGGCGCACGTGTCGCGCTTATCACTTACACAAATTCACTCGATTTTGGCGCAGAATAGTAACTACCCAATGTTCTATTCTCACGCACATCTATTCAATTCGATAGATGGGAGCAAAGACCAACGGAATGAGAAGCACATCAAACCGAGCGAAATCAGTTTAATCAACGCGACTGGCGGTATGGTTGGCTTACGCACTGGGTTGGAAGCTACCACCACGCATAACGCGAACATTGGGAACTATTGCGATGGTTCAATACGATCTTTTGCGCAATCCTTAATGGCTGGCGTTGATCAAGGGCTTAGTTTGGGGTTTGGCGCAGACCTGAACGGGTTCATAACGCAAATGAAACCTCGTTGCTACCCCGACAATGACCCCGCGACGCAAGATGTGCAACGCAAAGGGCTGGCGCACGTAGGTTTGCTACCCCAGTTAATGCAGGATCTAGAGAATATTGGTGTGCCGCAGCAGTACATTGATCATTTGGATGGTTCTGCTGAGCGGTTTGTGACCATGTGGGAACGCGCTGAATCAATTGCTGCATCGAACTGATTCTTCATCTGAAGCCTTGTCGGTAAGCCGAGATCGGCAGTGACGAGCATAAAAATTAGCGTTGACCAGGTTATAAGCTGGTTAACGCTAATGTCGTTAAGGGGCTATTTTGCAGGAATATCACTTGAGATTGGAATACTCACGAGTACTTGAAATGTTCCGATCTTCGCCAAACTTAAGCCAAGACCGTCGCGTAGCACGCATTGAGTTGACCCAATATGGTTAGTCGCTGTGGCCTGCATAAATTGCGTGAGCGATATCTGTTGCGATCGCATTAATACTGGGCGTGTTCGATCCAGCGAGAAATCACTGGAAGGCAACCAATCGAACAAGCTTAGGTTTAAGGTTTGCTCAGGCAGAATTCCTTGGTGTTCAAAGGTAGCGTATAAGCCCCCAGAAACGTGAATAGAATGATCTTTAATCGAATCGGGTATTTGGCCATCTAATACTTCAACGGCCGCCATTTTGATGCCCTGCTCTAAACGCGTTAGGTCCATGATGTCGCGTGCCAAGTAAATTGCTTGGTTTGCCACGGTTAATTGCCCTTTTAAACCGCTAAGCAAATCACACAATTGGGTCATAGCATTCCATAAGGTGTGATCAAAGCGAGATGACATGTAACCTTGGGCGGTGCACATCAGCAGGTGCCGAGGTGGTAGCTGCTCGAGTGTTGGCGCTAATGCCGTCTTGCGACATCGCATGCGTTCATTCATCGGGGGGAATGAGTCCCCAAAATGCTCAGTTCTGAACTTGGCTGGTGATAGCCGGAACCGATCTTTGAATGCACGAGTAAAGTTCGCCTGACTCGAAAATCCGGCTAACGCGGCGATATCTAATAGTTTTTCATGGGTATTGGTTAGCCTGCTAGCAGCCAGAAAAAGTCGATTTCGTGACACATATTCAAAGAATGTTTCGCCCAAGTAGTCAGCAAACAGAGCCTGAAAGTGCGCAGGCGAGTAGCAGCTAAAATCGGCTGCCTGTTGTAATGAGATCGATCGATCCAATGATTCCAAAACGTAAGATACCGATGTGTCTAAACGCTGGCGATGACGCAGCTCAGTGGTGTAGTTCAGACGGCCTTCCATATTCCATTAGGTACTGGTTGATATGTCGATCAACCAAACGTCTCACAAGATCTGGGCGCATGCAACCGCTACACTCACAATTGTCTATTTGGCGGCCCGTTTCGGCATTCGATCAGATCTCTAGTCTTGTCGAGTACTCAAGATATAGCGAAGAACGAAAAGTGTTGCATACCTCGTGCCAGCCACAATTATTCCTGCCCTTTTTAGGCTGCGTTTTTCAAATCACTCTGTCGTAGGAAAATATCGCAACCACGGGCGGACAAGCCCTTGAAGATGGACAAGATGTTGCGGTCGAATTTACGCACGAACTACAAAATGGCACTACAAAATGGCACTGCAAAATGACACTGCAAAATGACACTACGGAATACCAGCGTCACCGGAAACGCAGCGGTCCTCGGCAGCGTTCTATCGGCTATTAATAACAGCATTGTTGCCGCCTGTGTAGTGACTTCAGCGACGGTTTCTGTGATGTGGGGGCTCTCGAAGTTTTTTAAGTCGAAACGTTCTTTATCATTCCTTTAGAGAATGGCAAGTTGGTCACTTTTGCGCTGTAAGAAAGCCAGATAACTTCGATAAGCTTCATTCGCCATTAATTCTAAGTCGACTGGCTTTGTGTTTGGTGTTTTTTCGCTGCATTTACAAAAAAATTAATCCAAGTGAACCGAACCGACAGTCTCCGACACTAATACATAACTGCCGAACCTCGAACCAGGCTCGGACGTAAGTACTATTCAAAAGCACTCTCATCTAAACAACCACTCACTGGCAAACTATACGATGTCAGTGGATAACCTGAGACAAATGAAAACATGGACAAGAATTCAAATAAACCGACCCATCATGCCGCGCAAAACTCACTAGCGGATGCACAGCCAATCGCTACTGATCGACGTAAAGCGGTGCGCACTATTTTGGCCGGTAGCGGAATAACGGCGGCGGCAACAGTAGGTAATTGGTCGAAACCACTACTCGATGCAGTGATATTGCCGGCCCACGCACAAACTTCAGTCGTCTCCGTAGTGCTTGCTGGTAATGTTGGCTTAACGCCAGTTGTTAATAACACTAGTCAAAAAACGAATGGTATTCTTGATTTTTTCGTTGGGACTGCCTATGCACAAGAGAGTGAGCCAAATTTGGGCGGCGCATGTCTGACAATGAGCATCACCGGCAGCGTGTTTACAGTTGATTTAGAGTTTGTTGCGGAACCAAAGATCATCATCGAAGGCGCGGTGTCAGGCAATGCTTTTACTGGCAGCGGACAAGGTGTCACAATTTCGGGTACCGTCGACCTTAGCCCTAGCGCTGAAACCGCAGTAGGCAACATAAGTAATTCTAGCAGCTCATTTGATTTTTCAATTAATTCAAATGCAGGTGCTTGCGAGGCGATCGCTCCGACTACGACTAGTGCTCCGACCACGACCAGTGCGCCGACTACGACCAGTGCCCCGACTACGACCAGTGCTCCGACTACGACCAGTGCCCCGACTACGACCAGTGCCCCGACTACGACCAGTGCCCCGACTACGACTAGTGCCCCGACTACGACGCCATCACCGGCCAACAGCTAACTATTCTGAGTCGATGCCTGAATCAATATCTAAAGCAATTTGTCTTGCCATATTCATCAAGCCAAATACGCAAATATCTGAAGCCTCGTTGCTCACTGCTAAGCCATTTATTGACCGTTGGATCATTAGCGGTGAAAGCTTGGAAGCGCAACAAGAGGGTCTTATCCGTAACGCGCTCGCGGGGGTCGAAGGTCATTTCGTAGGCAATGCTAAAAATGACTACGGCCAAGCAAAATGCGCATTACTGCGTGAAGCACAACTATCTGCCGATTGGGTTTTAATGCTCGATGCAAACGAAGAACTTTGTGTTTTTACGCCGAGGCTGCAAATTCCTGAAGCTGCTGACATTGGCTTGCTCGATATAAAAAGAGGTAAATCGGTCACCTCCGAGGCAAGATTATTTAGCGCCAACGCTAAGGTAACATTTAGCTATCCGGTGGCAGAGTATCCGAGCGCAAATGGCGACAACTCGGTTCAGGTATCAGGCTGCGCAGTACGCAGTCATACGCCATCACAAAGCTTGCTTGAAGATCGTGTAGTTAACCGGTTTCTGCTCGATTCGGTACTCGGAAAATACCCGCGAAGTGCTGAGCTATCGTTGTTATTAGGCAAGGTTGAACTTGCGAATGGTCAGCTTAAACCAGCGTTGCTGCACTTTGAGGCGATTCGAGACTTAATGGCATCGGACACAATTTCATGGACGGCTCACTATTTAGCTGGCGTGATTTGTTCCGCTCAACGAAACCTAGTTCGCGCAATCTATCACTGGCAAGCGGCATTTGATCTTATGCCCGATCGAGCAGAACCACTGATGCGGCTCGCTGAATTACACTATACCGAAGAAGACTATGGCTCCGCCGCTCGGCT
Source organism: Arenicella xantha (assembly GCF_003315245.1). Taxonomy (NCBI): domain Bacteria; kingdom Pseudomonadati; phylum Pseudomonadota; class Gammaproteobacteria; order Arenicellales; family Arenicellaceae; genus Arenicella; species Arenicella xantha. The sequence continues at coordinate 30,880 of NZ_QNRT01000002.1, forward strand.
CACGGCCGAGATAGCCGACATGGATCGACCCGTCTCGGTGGATTACTACGAACCTGATATTTATAGGTATACAGCGGAGGTTTTAAAAGCACACGCTTGGCATAAGTTAGGTCGAAGTGAAGAGGCTATTGCATGTCTGAATGACCTGATAGCGCCGCAGTTGAATCTCAGCGTCAAGACTGACGTGCGCGTGGCATTAGGTGATATTGAGCACGAAGTAGCCTTAGCAAGCGCCGAAAAAGAGACGTCGGCTCAAGTAGGCCAAACGAGCAACTGTCAAACCCTGACGACACAAGCATCATCCCCCTACCCGTCACCTCAGCCAAAGCTTACGATTGGTATGGCTACCCACGACGACTACGATGGCGTTTACTTTAGTGTAATGAGCTTGGTGCTGTATCACCGCGACCACTTGAACGACGTTGAGATTCTCATCATCGACAACAACCCAGATTCTAAACATGGTGAAGCGGTTCGCGGCTTGGCTCAGCGAGTTAAACAGATTCGGTATGTTGCTGCGCAAGAGTATCGTGGAACGGCCATTCGTGAACGAGTGTTTCAGGAAGCAAAAGGCAAATACGTTCTCTGTATGGATTGTCATGTATTTCTGCACACGGGCTCATTGGGCCGTTTGATCGACTACTTTGATGCGAATCCAAATTCTCCTGATATTCTACACGGCCCAATTTATTACGACGATCACAATAACTTCAGTACGCACATGACCGCAGATTGGTATGACGGTTTTTACGGGCGTTGGGGTAGTAATCCGCAAGGTGGCAATTCTGACAACCCGCCCTTTGAAATACCAATGCAAGGGCTTGGACTGTTTGCTTGTGTCAAGTCTCAGTGGCCAGGCTTTAATCTAAAGTTTCGCGGCTTTGGCGGCGAAGAAGGCTATATTCATGAAAAATTCCGTCAACGCGGTGGCAGAGCTCTGTGCTTACCATTCTTACGTTGGACACATAGATTTGACCGCCCTAATTCACCAACTTATACCAACTCATGGGAAGATCGTATTCGAAACTACCTTATTGGATGGGATGAGCTAGGCTTGGATACCAGCCAAATTTTACAACACTTTTCGCAGACGCTCGGAGAGGTTAATACCAGCGCGAATTACGCGCGCTTTCTAACCGAGAAACAGAGCCCACTTTGGGGCTACGACACCGTTTACCTGTATTCCGCTATCCCTTTTGGCTCAGAGGTTCTAACTGGTTTAGGTGTTCAGAGGATCATTCAAACAGCATCGTCTAAAGATATGCTGACAAGCTTATTGCGTCAGTCAGTAAAGCACGGCCTCCCCAATGTATTGGTACTGATAGCGAAAACTGATAGCAAGTTGGAGTTTGAAACAGCGATTTATAATTCACTTCCCAACTTCGAAAGCTTTCAAACAGGTGGCGACGATATTCAAATTATTGAGTCGCCTAAGTTCCAAGCAAATTTGATCACATCTGCAGGATTTTTAACGGCTGCTGATTGCATAACGGAAGAATGTTTGTTGAGTGCTGACAAGTTACATAAAATGTCGACGAGTTTTCGTGAATTGATGGTGGATGTATGATTACCTACGTATGTTCATATTGGTTGTCGCCAGCAGCTGGAGAAGCGAGAGAAGCCGAATTGAAACGCTATTTCGACTTACATTGCTATTTAAAACAGCGCATGGGGAGTCAGCAAATAATTTTAACTAATTTGGATTATCCCGGCGCCATAGAGTTAAAGGTTCCGCCAAATTTCACCGAGAAATATGCTTTTTTTGCACGATACTTTGGCCTCAAACAACTAATTGAAAGTGGTGTTCAATTACCTATTTGCTTACACGATCATGACTTTTTTAATGCGAAAGACTTACCCTATGACGAAAACGCAATCCTAGTGGGTTCAATGGTGGATGGATACTTTTCGGAGCAAGCGGTTGTTTATCCAGAAATAGCTAAGCAGGCGATTATGGCGTTTACTGACAAGTTGTGGAGCTTAGACTTCACTGCCGGATTACAATATGGCTATGGAACGGAAGTGCGTCATGAAGGGCTGTATTCGACCGAGCAAACGATGAGTGACTTGGCCCTACAACCCTTTAAGTCAATACCGATGCGCCAAGGGTTTAACGTTAAAGACCAAGTAAGTTTCGATATTGTGTCGCACCACTCACTTGATGCGGCATCTATTGCGAGCACAGAGATCCCATCTGGGTCGCACGGGATTCATGGGCATTTGAACAAAGGTCAAGCCACCGAGGTAATGCTCGATTGGCTTGCGGAAAATTTGAGCTAGAGCCGGACCGGTTAAAGTGATGCCTGACCATAGCCCACCCTATTCCCATTGCGCTGTGTGATATGTTCTTCCGATGTTGCGCTGCGCTTTCAAATGATTGCTAGGTCCAAGAATTCGGATCCCTATTGAACCATTTGCTCCGATCGAGGCACTAACTGATAACAAGCTGTTAGAAGTGGCAGGCTAGGCCTACAATAATACAATTTTTATAAGCACAGGATTCTCGTGGCTGACAGAGTAAATGATAGTGATGCAGCTCAACATAACAACTACCGCTCAATTGAAGACGATAAACTTTTGAATTTAATTGGAGACAAAAAAGACCGTATGGCGTTGACTGAGCTCTATGAGCGCTACCAGCGGCCGGTCAGGAATTTTTTGTTGCGCGGCATGCGCGAAGTCAAATTAATCGACGAAGTCTATAACGACGTAATGCTTACTATTTGGCACAAGGCAAATAGTTTTCGAGGCGAGTCAAAGGTGTCGACTTGGATATTTTCCATTGCGTATCGGCAGCGTATGGCTCACTCACGAAAAGAAAGCAAGCACGCGCAGCTGAGCGCAGTCGAACAACAGCTTGAGTTCGAGACTGATTCCCATGTATCGCAAGCTGAAACACTGCAAGCGGCAATGGCGGAGTTATCGGAACATCACAGGGCCGTTATTGAATTAATGTATTTTCATGGGTACAGCACAAGTGAAATTGGGGTCATCTTAGCTTGCCCTCAAAACACCGTTAAAACGCGGTTATTTCATGCGCGAAAAAAACTTAAAGCAACCTTAGAGGTCGGCTATTCAATGCTGGGGGCTCATTGATGAAAAATATTAAAGCGAGTGAACATAGTGATATTTTTAGCGAATCTATGATTGTCGACTATGTCGGAGGTCACATTGAAGACGATACAGTACGTGCCGACTTTGAAAAAAAGTTAGCAAATAACGCAAGGCTTAAGCGAGCTGTCGATGAAGAACGTCAATTGCGAGATGCCCTGCACTCACTTGAGCACGCCAGCGCTGAGCACGAAGTTACTAGTAGCGAAGATGGGCTTGAGAAGCTGTTCGCGAAACTAGATGAGGTAGAAGACGACGCTGCTATTCAGCAACACCAAGACTCTAAAACTGGTTTCAGGGTTGTTAGTCGGAACTGGTTCGCTGGCGCTGGCATCGCCGCTAGCTTAGCGTTTGTCGCCATGCTGTTGGTTGGGACCGAGGTGACTACGACTACTTCTGATTTCACGCTACTAAGTGATCCACAAAGTGCGACTCAGGCGGATTTTAATGACTTGGTTAAAGCTCGCCGAGTTGCTCAAGTGTGGCTTGTGAATGAATTGCCGGCGGCTGAATTGACTCGTCTTTTTGGTCAATATCAGCTTACCTTGATTAGCCGTGCCGGCGCGGCCTGGATCGTTGCATCGTCGACTCCGCTGTCTGACCAACAGTTAACACAACTTGAAGCCGTAGCGAGTTTCAAACAGGTCAGTCTGATCTCGTACAATAACTAAACAAGTGTGAGTAATTACACGCAAAGCAACGGTATTGATAAGTGAATATATATAGCAAAGTTTTATTAGCTATTGTGGTTGGTATATCGTCGGTTTCAATTAATGCTCAACCGCAGACTTCTGAGTGGGTTGTGGTGCTCAATGACCCTCGCCCTGAACGCCTTAAAGGTTGGCAACGTGATCAATACTCGGGAGATGGTCATTATCGCAATGCTTTAGAACTCAAGCGCGCTAGCCGACGCGTAGCCGATAAACATGATCTGGCCATTCGTGCAGAGTGGTTTATAGAAAGTCTTGGGGTTTACTGTTTGGTCGCGGCGATTAATGGCGATCAAGCGCTAACCTTGGATCGTTTAAGATCGGACGCTAATGTGAAGTCAGTGCAAGCATCAAACAGCTTCGAGCTGTTACGAGCCGAAATATTACCCGTTGTTGAACTCGCTAGCATCGATGCGAAGTTGTCTTCTAACCTAACAAAGCTACTCGCTCCGCCAGAGTTGCAACTGCCCCCATCTATTGATGGGCGTAGAGTTGCCATCGCATTGGTGGACTCAGCGGTGGACGATACCCATCCTGAAATTAGCAAGCAGGTCATTAAAAACCTTGATTTTGTTGATGATGAGAACTATCCAGCCACTACTGATGTACACGGAACCGCAGTAGCTGGAGTAATTGTCGCTGATCAAACCAGTGATATTGGCGTTACTGGCGTAGCGCCTGGCGCAAGCCTCTCGGCGTATCGAGGTTGTTGGGAGCGCGCAGAGAGTCATACTGGGGCACGTGATGCTACAAATTGCAACACCCTAACTCTCGCGCGCGCTTTGGACGCGGTAGCGATGAGCAACGAGGCAGACATTCTAAATTTGAGTCTGTCTGGCCCCAAAGATGAATTACTAGATCAGCTTGTGAAACAGATTGTGTCACAGGGCACGATAGTGGTCATTGCTTTTGACCCGACCCGATTAGCCACCGATCGCTTTCCGTCAGTCTCAACTGGCGTAGTGACGGTTCGCGCTGATTCCCTCAATCAGGACCAGACAGAGATTTTTTCTGCGCCCGGTGAAAAAATAGTGGCTGCACCTCGAAAACGTGCCAACTTTATGCAGGGCCACTCGGTTGCAGCGGCTTATACCAGCGGTATATTGGCGCTATGTATACAAGTTGAAGAACAGTTAAATAAGAAGATTTGCACACCTGAGCTCTTTGCGCAACTCAGTCGTAATAACACCAACAACCTACATCAACTCGCCAACGAGTTAGCTAAGAAATTAGATTCTGCAACCCCAGATTATTAGCTCTTAAATATCAGCCTAGTAGATTCGATAACGAACGTTTATCGCGACTTCCGGTTGTTCAATATTCAGCTTAACGAAGCGCTTATAGTCTGAGCTGCTTAGCATAAACTTTAACTCCGTTGTCCAACGTGATTGGGCATATTCAATGCCAAGCTGACCGTACTCCAGAGAGTCTACTGGCGCGGAGCTCTGTAGCGAGGTTAGGCCGGCCTCGAGCTTCAGTCGCCAGTTATCACGTAATGGTTGAGAAAATTGCAACGAGGTCGTTACTCCAGATGCTCCCTGCCCTAGCAATGAGTCAGTTGCCTTTACTGCTAGCGTGTAACGCTTGCCTAAATGCCATTTAGCGCTGGCCGTGGTGTACTCCCACCCTTTTAGAGTTGAACTTGAGTAATCGTGTCGAGAAACTGCGAAGCTAATCGCCTGGCGTTCATTGAGTGGAGTGAACCAGCCAAGTTTGGCGTCACAACCTCGCTGAATAACTACTCGATTAACGTTCTCACCAGCAAAGCATGAGAGCGCGGCAAAGCCTCCACCGTTTGCAGACCATTCACCGGACAGAGCGACTGTTGGATAGTTACTCGTGAGGTTTACGCCATCGATAAAGCGGCCCGATTCCAGGCCACCAGTGAACTCTATGACGTCCGCTCGCGCGGTATTGACGATGATAAAACAAACTACAAAGGTGATTGAGGATAAAACGTTACGTACTTGCATGCATGAGGACCGACGGTATTTCTCTGAGTCTTGGCTTGATGCCAATATTGCACAGGAGTCTAGTTTAGACTGCGTGTAATTGAAAGCGTAGAGCTAATCCGATTCGTAAAACCAAAGGCTAAATTCGAAGGTGCTAGTCATGTTGTTCGCTGTGGTCGGGATCACAGCGGTGATTCGGGACGACTATCAATAACGTAGATTCTGGCTGGTCATTGCTTAGGTCTCAGCGCTTCGATGATCTGCGCGTCGACCCAGAATATATCCACATTACCTTGTGGCGATGAATCTATCTTTCGATTGAAGAATAGATACTTGCCATCCGGCGTTACGCTAGCAGATGCTTCCCACGCTGAGGTGTTTATTTCATCACCCAAGTTAATGGCATCACTCCATGAAGCATCTTGCTGTCGAAAGCTTATGTAGATGTCAGAGTGACCAAACCCACCTTCTCTTCTACCATCCCAAATAATGTATGACTCATCGGCTGCGATAAACGGATGGGCATTGAATTTTCCGCTGTTAATCTCTTTACTCAGTGGCCGTGGCGCTTCGCGTTTACCGTCCACGAATCTTGAATAGCGGATTATGCCATCGCCATTAGATGAGCCTATTTCATCAAAGACATACGTTCCTTTAGCGGAAGCCGTAAGACGCATGATGCGTATTTCCGCAAATGGTGAACCGAGCCTTTTCACCTCAGACCATCCAGCCTCGTTGCGTTCCATATACTTTTTACCCAGATGCATGGTCTGGCCACTTGGCGAGATAAATGGTTGCCCTACCCTTGGAGATACAATTGTCTCAATCCATTGGCTTCCATCATTTTTGAGTACCACAAACTCTTGCTTTTTGACGCCATCAACGTCGGCGACCTCTCTGATGAAGTAAAATTCATTTAGTTCCGGTGTGAAAGTGCCTCCATACTCCCAATTTTCTGTAGTAACTATGCTTGGGGCGAAAGGTTCAGGCGTTATTCCAGGCGGTCGCTGCCCAAGATAAGCGCCAGTCCGGGCTGGGAGCTGATCGAAGCTATGGCTTTCGGCATTCACTGTAAGCAGCAGTGCGAGATAAAGATAAAACTTTTTCATGCGCTACTCCTTGCCAGCGGTTAAGCCTGATAACCAATTAACGCCACGGATACTCGTCATTGGGAATGCGGCCTGATGATCCCCTTCAACCACGACATTGGTTAACAACAAACTCTTATCGCTTGTACTCTTCAATATATTAATAAACTGTTCCGTGTATTCGCCCAATTGCGTCTCTAGCATGCCATATGAAACAAACACATTAGCGTTTAAGTTTTTATCTTTAGACTTAGACGCAAGTTCGGAGATCGCTGGAATATCTCTCTTTAACGACGGACTTCCTAGGATATAGTTTTTAAACGTGTCGGGTTGTGTGAATAGTATATAGGCGCCAAATTTTCCACCGGCTGAGTACCCAAAGTAAGTGCGGTTGTTAGGATCAGTTCGATAGCTGTTTTCTACTTTGGTGATGACAACGTTGCGAATGAAATCTAGATGATTGTTAGCTTGTCCAAATTGAATTTTAGCTTGGCGCTCGGGGTTGGCAGATGGTGTCATTGAGTAGTCGCGAAACCGACTAACGTGTTCACCAAACTCTTTCACCAAATTCTTGTCGATGTTCTTTTGCCAAGAGATACCAACTAAAATGACGTCTTCCATCAAATATTCAGCGGCGGCGGACAAAGCATCGATATGCCACTTGGCATCAGTAAAATAGATTACTGGGTATTTTTTATTGGAGTCCTTTGCATAGTCTTCGGGTAATTTTATCAACAATTCATATTGTCGGTTCGAGCTTGATTCATAAACCGGCACCACCTGGGTTCTCGGCATTTCATAGGGATTATATTCACTCCCCTCAGCAGCTACAGACGGTAGCAGTAGAAGCAAAATCGCTAATATCGAAATTTCTTTCATGTCTATTTAATTCTCCCTGGTGAAACGCCAACTTTTAATTAGCCAGTGTTTTGTATATAAACTAGAGGGGTCAAACTTAGACGGGGCGAAACAAAAATGCCTGAAGTTATGCTGATTTCTGTCTGACTTCCACCTGAATCCAGTTTGGTCTTATATATATCAACTGGTTACGATGGTATGTTCAAAAATAATTGAGCGTTATACTCAGGCAAGTTCTCATGTTTAGACTTACATTTACGTATAAGCGTTCACCCTAGTTAGAGGTAATATGTCGGCACAGTATTGGGTAGGTGAGTTTTTTATTGATTTATCCCGAAACCAAATCACGCAAAACAAGCAAACTCGCACTATTGCGCCCAAGGCTTTGGCGGTGCTGACCTGTTTGGCTAAAAACCAGGGAGAAGTGGTAAGCCAAGACGAGCTGTTAGCACAGGTTTGGAAAGACACGGTGGTATCTCCGAATACACTACAGAGAAGCATTGCCCAGCTACGAAAAGCACTCGGCGACGATGGTAAAGTTCAAGTGCTTATCAAAACTCATGCTAAACAAGGCTACAGCTTAGACTGTGCTGTTCGATGGCAAGCTAAGCCTAGCTTAGTAACCTCTAAAGATGCTCGGGATACGGTCGACCACACGCATCAAGATAATGTAAGAAACAGCCCGAACAAAGGCTCAAAGCGAACCAGACCAGTCTTCATTCTGGGCTCAATCGTGGCGACAATAATTACTATAGGTGCTATTAGCTATCAGTATTTTTCACATACGCAGAATCGCGTATTTAGCGTTGAGGAGATAACTTCGCTGACCGCCACTGACGACAAAGAATTCGATGCAACGTATACGCCTGACGGTAAATACATCGTGTTCCACCGCTATCTGGACAAACAATGTGGCAATAAATTATGGGCAAAGGACATTAGCACGCAAAAAGAGATCCAGTTGACCCAAGAGTGGGCCGCTTACGGACGCCATAGTTTTTCTAATGACGGCAAGAAACTTGTGTTTTTGGCAACTGAAGCGTGTAGCGCACCGGTAACCCAGTCTAGTTGCTACAATTTAATGAGTCTAGATTTTGCACAGGCAGTGGAAAGCCCACAGCAACCGAGCACCTTAATGCAATGTCAAAATTCAGTGGTAAAGAACCCGGTATGGCTGAACAATAACGATATTGCGTTATTGCAAAAGCATTCAAATCGGTGGAAATTAATCAGCTATTCGCCAAACAAAAATCGCAGCACCGATATATACGACCTCAAAGATGGGAATTTGATCCACTTTGCCTATTCGCTTAAAGATGATGTAATCGCCGTTACCAGTATTCACAATGATGGCCAGCAATACATTGAATTACTCAACCCTGATGGGCGGATCATCTCAAGCCAGAAAATAGAAAGCACGCCGGAAATACCCAATTTTCGTTCGATCTACCCGAGCTTTGATCCGTTAAATGAGCAACTCGTTTTTAGCACCGGTAGACAGCTTTTTACTCTTTCATATGCCGGAAAAATCACCAAAATTAGCTTAGCTTTTACGGAAAGAATGGTACAGCCACAGTTTCATCCGAACGGCAAACGTATGCTGATGATCAAAGGCCCGTACGACAGTGATATCGTGTCATTGCCGTTGAGCGAGGTAATCGAGACAAACTCTATTGAGGTAACCGCTCGCGCCGAGTCACAACAACCACGAACTACTGCAAGTTTCGAGCGATCAAACCTAGGTGAGGATTACGCTGTTTTTCAACCCAGTGGTGAGTTAATTGCATTCTGGTCGGAGCGTTCCGGAGAGGAACAGGTTTGGATTAGCGATGGGCACGGTGCGCCACGACAACTTACCGAATTTCCAATTGATACGTATATTCAAGGAATAGATTGGGCGGCTGACGGCCGGAGTCTTTTAGTAAGTGCCAACAATGTGCTTACTCAAGTGTTTCTGGATGGCAAGCAAATACCTTATCAATTACAACATCCGGTGGCTCGACTTCTCCAATGGGATAGCGCAAACCAAAGCGCCTTATTGATCTCACGTGTCAGCGGTATATTCAAACTTGTGGAGGTTGATTTGGATAGCCTAGTAACTAGGCAGCTAACCGATAAGACCGTTTTGTGGGCACTTAGAAGTGAAGATGGGCGCTTGATCTATAAAGATCGATCTGACCAATTTTGGCAACCTGGCGCCGCTGAAGATCGACTTATCGAAGCGTTGCTTGGACAAAAATCTAAGGCTAAATCGTTTGTGATAACTGGCAATGTGATTTACGCCATCAATACCGACAATCAACTTTGGTCTTATGATCTCAATACGGATACGCTGGAGGTATTAGGCGCGCTACCCGAAGACGTCGATTACCTGACAGATATTAATGAGACGGATATTTTAATGACTATTGAAGTTGCGGCGAAAAAGGAAGTGGTTGAACTCGTGTTAAGCGATTAAGTTGGCAAATACAATCTCGATGGGCGCGCTAACTTGGTAAACCAAAGCGGCGTTATCTGCTTGGATGAGGCCGAACTATTCGGCCTCATCACGATCATGTTACGCGGGCTTGATCAAACCACGGGGCGACTGCCCTTCAAAAGTGACACAGTGTCATCTGATATGGTCAATCGCAGTTCGTTTTTCGGTTGCTGAAAATACCTTATAAAAACTGGACTTATCTTGAATATTAATCGACAGCTGTAACATTCTAGATATATCACTGGCCGAAAAAATGCCTCTGATTTGCTTAAGTGTCTGATCTATAACCAAGCAATGTTGCTGGCCGCTGTCTTTGAGTACTTCTATCACATCGCCAATGGTGGCGTTTGCAAGCTCTTTATACGACAGTGCAACTAACTCACTCTTAGGGCGCATCATGTCGGTGACTACAATGTCTTCACGCAAGAAACCGTCAGATGCTCTTTGCAACAGCTTTTGGTCTTCTAAGTCTTCGGTGCTGATCACGCCTAGAATTTGATTGCCCTCATTGATTACAAATTTCAGCTTCACATGCGATTTAATCATCAGATTCTTAACATCAATTGCCGATACAGACGACTCGATCACTAACGGTTTTGTAACTTTGAAATCAGTCAAAAATTCCAGCGCTCGCGTCTCCATTGAAATATCTTGAATTTCGTTAGGCCATGCTAGTTCACTAACATCTGACGCTGGGTAAAATTTCAGTTTACTCATGGATGTTTGCTCCTAAGATTGTTGGTTCACGAAGTCTGTCAAATGCTTGACGATGTTGATGCAACTTGGCTAATCGTCGGTTTAAATGACTAATTGGCGAATCGTAATTTGAAAATGGGCTCGGGTTTTGAGCCGCTTGAGTATTACCTGTATTGGCATTGTAACCACAGGCTATAGAAACAATCATCAGATTGCCCTCCTAATAAAGTTTTAATCGTGTGAGATCTATTTACGAATGCTGTAAAACAATATTACTTGGAGGTGCCCTTATCGAATGAAGCTTAAGTGGTTGGTTTTCGCTGAGGTGAGGAAGTTGTTTGAAGACCAACTGGGATTTGATGTACCGCAATGAGGCTTGCGGTTCGCTGATATGACTCTCGTCGATGTCATCAAACTCAATGTCTTTTGCGTTCTGAGCATCGTCTAAGAAGACTGAACTCTGATTGACTAGGGAATATTCAGAGTATCGCGCACCTTCCCCATGGCTTGCGCTGGAGACAAGAAGTAGTGCGAAATAAAGAAATGTTCTTGCCATCAGAGTTTTATAATTTATCGAGCACATAGCCCGTCAACAACTCCACTGTATGAGCATATCAACTAAGTCGAATCGAAAGTTACTAATATTTCATTGTCGCTAATTCTGTACATTGACTCGTACCTGGGTAAGTATAGCTTGGTTAGTTATCCCTCACTCTTGAGTCCTATCACATAATTTCAGATCAGTGATTCTAGCAGTATTCTATTATATTGCTCGAAGCCCGAATGGCAGGTGGTCAACCCTCAACTATCGGATAGTCATAACTAGTTAACTGCGAAGGCTACGATTCTATTTTAATTTTAACTTGTCGTTAACAAATAAACCGACTAGAAATAGGAGTTGGAATAATACAAAAACATCGCCAATGTAATAATAGATTGTTCTGGTAGATCTCAGAGGCACGTCAGCCACGATATATGTTTGTTTAAACGTATCTGAGGCACTAGCAATCACTTTTCCGTGTGCATCTATAATCTGACTAGGACCAGTATTAGATGAAATAACTACGGGAACTCCAAATTCAACTGCCCTGAAAATGGAAGCAATATTATGCTGATATGGCGCGGATGTCTTTCCAAACCAGTTGTCATTCACGAGGTCAACAATTAGGTTGGTGTCTCTAGATAGCCCCTCGCGTACAAATCTAGTAAAGAGATTTTCCCAACAAATTATAGTGCTTGCGACGATACCCGAAGCCCTCATCTCGACAGCTTTATCTCCTGGCTTCAAATTTGAATTCATCGATACAAACCAGGTCGGCCAGTCAATAATATCGTCGTAAGGAAGGTATTCTGCAAACGGCATAAGCAACTGTTTGCTATAAATTATAGGCTTGCCGCTGGATGAAATTAAAATGGCTTGATTATACTGTTCAGGTTTTGAGTCCGTGCTGGTAGTGAATTTTTCATCCTCTGCGTACCCAGTTAATATGGATACGTTGCCAGTTGATGATAATTGTTGAATTTGTGAAAAACGACTATCTGAGGCAATGCCTCGCCCCCTCAATGCGCCTTCTGGCCAAACTACAAGTGTGGGATCATAGCTGGCTGCTTCGAGCGTTAAGTCCAATAAACGACGAAACCGTTGATTTGGGTCCTGTTCCGAATGAACTTTAGCTAAACCGAAACTAGGTTGTAGAGACGCAATCCTAACAAACAGATCAGGCTGCGGCTGAACTACATAAGCAAATGCGCCAATAATATGAATCGAAATTACGACAGATGCGCTGACTAACAACACTCTGTTTGATAACCTAGCGGCGTAAAAAATAATGACATTTGCACTTATTACGATGAATGCAATACCGTACTCTCCAAACACACTAGCCCATTGAAGTAGCCACTTATTGTCAAATTGAGAATGCGCTAGCGTGTTCCAAGGAAAAGCCAAAAAGCTCAAGTTTGCCATGATGTAATCCATCAATACCCAAGCGCCTGAGATGCCTATAAGCGTCGTAACAAAAGAAAATCTAGCGCGTAATATATAACTTGCGATGGCCGCCCATATAGCCCAGTAAACGGCAAAATACGGAGCCAATATACTCGCGTGCATTAGCTTGAATACTTGAACTTGATAAATCCAGAAAAAGTAAATGTTCTCTAAAATCAACGCGATAAGGAACACCACAAAGAACGCCAAAATTGGTTTAGCTTTCTCACAAATTTTCAATAAAGGTACATAGCCAACAAAGGCTAGCGGCCAAATAGACAATGGCTCAAAAATTACTGCAAGTCCGATAACCGCAAATATCGACCAGACCGCGAGCACTAGGTTGTTACTGCGAGTCGTCAAAATTTGCTACTAAGTAGAGACAGGCTTCTTTTCACCCAGTTTGACTTTGTGAGCGAGCTAATAGCAATACGTATCACACCCAAAGTAACTATTAATTGATAATTGAGCTTAATTCTTGAGCCGTCACTTTTCCATCATTCAAAATACCAAAATCTTCAGGTAACTCCGTTTGTGATTCGCTTATATAGCCTTCAAGCATAATCTGTCCCCCACGGTTCACACTTTTCACTCTTGCTTTTGGAAACTTTGAGGACAATGCCAATAAGAGGTTATGCTCAGCAAGCATTGCATCTACCCCGTCCGACGCCCCAGTAGGAAGGCTTAAAGAAACTTTGCAGACACCGGCTTTACAATGAGACGCCGCTACTTCCGCTACAGGTAAGCCCGACTGACCTGCAGACAACGCATCCAGGATAAATGTCTCTGATTCAATTGCCCATTCGGGATCCTCGGGAAGACCATTAAAGTATTGTTCGGTTAACACATCCCGATTACGCAGCAACGATTCTGCGTAGTCATTTATTTTCTGTGCTTTATTTGGATCCGAAGCGAGCTGTGAGTATAGTTCAGCCAGTTCAGCTCTTGCTATCAGATCACTTGGTAGTGGGGAGGTAGCATCTAAACTAGACAAACGATCGATCAACCTCGTTAGTTCGTTTAAACCCTTTTTGACGTCTGACAACTCAGATCTCAATTCAGCAACCTCTTGATTTAAAGCGCTGTTACTCTCTGCCCTTTCGCTACTATGGATAGTGTCTACTTGAGAATGTTCGACACTTAGGTTTGTATTTCTATCTAACGCAATTTCGGTTGGCTTAGTTGATGGAATCAACGATACAACTACGACACTCACTACGATCAGCAGCGACACTACTGAAGCAATAACTTGTTTTCGACTCATAACACCCCTACCTATGGATACCACTGTGAGCTATACGAAAGCACTATCTATGGCATCAAAGTATATGCTCACTTACTATAATTCTTACTGCCAGCGAATACCTTTTCACTGGCAGTAACGAAACTCACAACCTAAAGAAGAGAGTGTGTAACGCCAAATGCGTTTATACCAGTGCCTGGTGGTAACAGACATGTAACAGTGAATGATGTAGTACTCATAAGATCTAAGCCATCAAGAGCCACAAACGTAGTGTGTGTTACATTTGGAGTTGGACCATCGGCGGTTATTGTTTTGACGACGGAATCATTGGCGACGTCAGTGGTTGCAGTCACTGCCATTTCCCTAAAAATACATGAAACTTCTGCGTCTGGTGCGGAACCTTCAGCGAAATATGCATAAAGCGACCCAGTTTCTATTATCGAGTAGTTTAAAACTCCGAGCGGTGCAACCATCTGAGGACCAGTGGTTGCTGTGCAGGTAACAAAGCGAGAGCGAGTATTCCCTGCAGGATTTATTACCCTAGCGTGATTCCACTGTAGCTCAGAGCTTTGAAGTTGGTTAGCTGCAATGCAGGCGCCACCATTTGCTCCATCAGTTGCAGCAAGCGCTGATCCGGATGCGACCAACGTAAGGCATAGTAATAGAATAGATTTAGATAGAAAAATTCTGGAAATAATTGTTTTCATTTTAAAGCCCCCTTATTTAATGAAATTAGTTTTTTACCAAACTGTCGCTCAATTAAGTCATAACGCTTTTTACTCAGCCTAACCTGAAAAACCCAGTCACACCTGAGTCAAAAACGAAGAGTATTTAATCTGCTTACAAGACCAAAAAATCAATTTGATCGAGTCGACCTACAAGCAGAGTACTCTTACTTAATCTAGCCAAATTATCTTATCGCTGTTAATGATAAAACTCGAGCAATTTCGTGTTTTTTTTATAATCTTGAGCTTATGCAACCCCAAAATTCCTTTTTTATTACAAATAAATCAATAACTTACCTAATAGGTACCGTGTAAACTTTATCTTTTCAACGGCCAGCCAGTAAAAACGGTTAGCCTGCACTATTCAAACAAACGTCTATTATAAGATGGCCTTTGCACATGCATCAGAATTGGATATGACGTGATTTTGATTTCGCGCTAAGTGCGAGTTGATTACAACTTTAACCAACATCACCAATCGATTCGGTAGAATTGAAGTTACAAATCCGTATTAGATAAAGGCGCTGGAGAGACTGTTTTAAATAAAATTAACGCGATGCCCAAGAATCTAAAACCATGTAGAATTATTTGAATTTCTAACGTTTTTTTCAAACACAGAAACACATTAAATCTTTGTATTACGCGTCGCGCCTACACCATACTTAAAGCTAATGCAAGTCGAACACTAATTCTTCGAAAGTCCACCAATCATGCTTAACTAGGTTCCCGGAGTTCAAACAGTACGACCATCAATGAATTGTCGACCAACCCAGAGGTAATAGATGGTCGGAATCACAATCAAAGTCAGTAGCAAGGTCGATACCATGCCGCCGATCATAGGCAACGCAATTCGCCGCATGATATCTGCGCCAAGGCCATCGCTAATAAACACTGGTGCTAGGCCGAGCAGAATAGTCAAAACGGTCATTAGCTTAGGGCGAACTCGCATTACCGCGCCTTGACTTATAGCATCACGCAACTCAGTTATATTTTGTGGCACAGCATCTCTCACTTGTGCGTCAATATAGAGCAACATGATGATCGCTGTTTCGATCGCAATACCGCCAAGAGCGATAAACCCGACCGCTACCGCCACCGAAAGATTGTAGCCTGCTAGCCATACAGTCCAGAGCCCGCCGATCAATCCAAATGGCACAGACAACATGATAATTAACGTGCGGTCAATGCGGCCAAAATGCAGCATAAGCAACAACAACACCAACGCTATTGCACTTGGAATCGCGATTTTTAGTCGCTCGCGAGCCTGCTGCATTTGTTCATACTGTCCGGCAAACTCAACCGCGTAACCAGCTGGTAGGTCGACTGAGTTGTTAACCGCATCGCGGGCTTCACTAACATAGCCACCAAGGTCCCGCCCAGCTATGTCGACAAATACCCAACCGGTTAACCGTGCATTTTCAGAGCGAATCATCGGCGGTCCTTCGCTGAAGGTGATGCTAGCAACCTCGCCTAAGGGAATGTGTGCTCCAGTTGGCGTGGGGACTAAGATGCGGTGCAAATCATCGGCTGTTTCGCGGAACTGACGGTCATAGCGTAAGATAATATTGTAGCGTTCCCGTCCTTCGACTGACTGGGATAACTTCATGCCACCAAGCGCGGTTTGAATAACCGTCTGAAACACACTCATATCAATATTGCGCCGCGCAAGTTCGGCTCGGTTTGGCTTGATTTCTAGGTATTTTCCACCGAGTACTCGGTCCGCAAATGCCGAACGCGTTCCATTTATATCGCTTACGACTGCTTCTATTTGGCGCGCAATACGCTCGATTTCGAGCAAATTGTCGCCGGTCACTTTTATGCCGATTGGCGTTCGTACTCCGGTTGACACCATGTCCATACGAATTTTAATTGGGTATCCCCACGAGTTCACCAGGCCTGGGATTTGTAGCTTCTGGTTTAACTGTTCGACAATGTCATCGACCGATATATTCGGGCGCCATGTCTCTTTAGGCTTGAGTTTGATCCAGGTCTCAATCATGGTGAGCGGTGCTGGGTCGGTTGCGGTATCGGCTCTACCCGCTTTACCAAATGCACGCTCGACTTCAGGCATCGACATAAGAATTTTATTCGTTTGCCCGAGTACTTCGCGCATCTTCGTTGAGGAAACGCCGGGTAATGTGGTCGGCATATACAATAGTTCGCCTTCGTACAGCGAAGGCATGAACTCTGAACCAATGTATTTGATCGGTATTACCACGCTTACCGCGAGCGCTAGTCCAATGGCAATGGTATGCCATTTAAAACGTAATGCGGTTGCTAGAATGGGGCGGTAAAGACTTACAAATAGTCGATTTATTGGGTTGGCGCTTTCGTGTCGAAATTTACCCCGCATGAGCACTAGCATCAGAACCGGCACCAGCGTGACTGAAAGAATCGCCGCAAAGGCCATGGCGTAGGTCTTGGTAAAGGCCAGCGGACTGAACAGTCGGTAGCTCTCGCCAGTCAATGCAAATACAGGTAGAAAAGACACCGTTATGATCAGCAATGAAAAGAAGATTCCGGGGCCGACCTCTTGCGCCGATGTCAAAATAACTTGATACCTTAACGCTTTGCTTGGTTTTGAACCCAGTTCTGCTAAACGACGACTTGCGTTCTCAACTAACACTATCGAGGCATCAACCATAGCGCCAATGGCGATAGCGATGCCAGCCAGGCTCATAATATTTGCGGTAACACCTTGGTATGACATAACTAAAAATGCGCCGAGTACGCCTAATGGCAAAGTGATCAGAGCCACCAACGAAGAGCGAACATGCAACAGGAATATGAGAATGATTAGCCCAACGACCAAGCTCTCTTCAAGTAATTTCTCCTTGAGATACTGTACTGCGCCCTCTATGAGCGGTGTGCGATCGTATACGGTGACAATTTCGACTCCTGCCGGTAACCCTTTTTGCAACTCAGAAAGCTTAGATTTAACTCGGCGGATCACATCCAAGGCGTTTTCACCGTCACGCATGATCACAATACCCGCGACCGTTTCGCCCTCGCCATTGAGCTCAACTATTCCTCGTCTGAGTGCCGGACCTTCGACAATACGCGCGACCGAAGACAATAAAACCGGGGTACCATCGCTGGCGGTTAGAACCACTTGTTCGAGATCACGTTTGTCGTCAACATAACCTGACGAGCGGATCACGTATTCGGTTTCGCCTTGCTCCAAGACACGCCCACCTACTTCGCTTGACGCGGCGGTTACCGCCTCGGACACGCGTCGCAATGGAATGTCGAATGAGCGTAGAAGATTAGGGTCGATCAACACTTGATATTCACGCACAAATCCACCAACAGACGCAACTTCAGACACGCCGTCCACACCCGATAGCTCGAGCTTAACAAACCAGTCTTGCAATGACCGCAGTTGGGCTAGATCGGTTGTGCCGCTTTTGTCCACCAGTGCGTACTGATAGACCCAACCTACCCCAGTGGCATCGGGTCCGAGTTTCGGTACGGCACCATCCGGTAGCTGAGAGCCCAAGCTAGAGAGCGCTTCTAGCACTCTAGAGCGCGCCCAGTAAAGGTCAACACCGTCTTCAAATATGACGTAAACAAAGCTAGTGCCAAACATCGATGAGCCACGCACGTCTTTAGTTTTAGGTAGCCCGAGCAAGTTGGTCGACAATGGATAGGTGACTAAGTCCTCGACAATTTGCGGGCTCTGACCGGCAAAGTCAGTACGAATAATGACTTGTGTGTCGGTCAAATCTGGCACCGCATCGAGCGCAGTATTCTGGAGCGCTATCCAGCCTGAAATGCCGAGCGCACTGCACAGAATTAACACGATCAGCTGATTGGCCATTGACCATGCAATCAGTTTGGAAACCAACGATTCTGACGTGTCTTGGGTAGCGATAGAGTTGGGTTTGCTGGAGTGATCATTCATGAGATAGCCCTACCGATGGCCAGCATGAGGGTCGAGATGCTCACGTGCTGCATTCGGTTCTCTTAAATAGCCGGCTTCTGGCCATGATACTTTTTCTGGCGATGTCGTATGGTTTGACGCACTATCTTGGTAAGGGTTTGTCACTGCCCCACCCTTTTGTAACCAGAGTCGTTGAGTGGTCGATTCACGATACAAAGCCAAGCCTAAGTCGGCATAGTGTTGCGGCGCGCCGTGCAATAGCCAGGGCTCTAGTGCACTCATCAGTCGCTGCAAATCTGCTGCTAACTCATTGCCATGTAGGTTGGTCTGGGCAGATAGAAGCGCGCTCTTACTGCGTTGCAAGATTACGGCAAGTTCAGTATCGATATAGCGCTCTATCAGTTCATCGGCTAACAAAATGGCCGGCTCAACAAATTTCGGATCAATCGAATCTTGCGCTACCAACGTCATATGAAAATACAGCGCCATGTCAACGAAATGATCTATTTTTGCTAAGCTACCGGCATCTGGTGTCAATGCTGATAATGGTTGTTTGGCTGCGTTGATTTGCTCATTGTCTGGCCGTGAGGTGTCTGAAGGTTTTGATGCTGAGAGCTTGCTAAGGCCTTCGCGTAGATTAACCTCACTGTCGAGCATAAATTGCCCGCTAGCTACAACTAGCTCGTCGGCTTTCAAGCCGCTTAATATCTCGGTTCGACCGTCAGCGGATATGCCTGTTGTTACAGCGCGAGTGCCAAATCGGCCTTGGCCTAAATCGATAATGACGTGCTCGCCTCGGCTATCACGCAGGATGGCCTCGCTAACAGTAGAGAGTCTCGCGCGCTTAGAGAAACTTAGTGATATATCCGCGTAGGCACCGGGCAGCAAGTCACCATTTGTATTATCTACTTCTATACGTACCCGTCCGGTTCGAGTGCTTGGGTCGATCGTTGGATAGATATAGTTCACCTTGCCATGCGCTGCGGCGTCGGGCGCGCTGGGGAAACGTAAACCAGCGGATATACCCAGATCGATAAGCGGTAAATCGGTCTCTGGAATGCTAGCAATAACCCAAACCTGCCGGTACGACTGTAGAGTTAGAATTGCCGTTCCTGGCTTAACGTAATCTCCATCTCTAATATTTAACTGCGCGACGATTCCGTCGGACTCGGCATACACCGGCACCTTGTCGATAACGCTCTTACGCGCCGCAAGCTCTTGTAATGCTTGCTCTTGCATGCCGGTTGACAATAACCTCTGTTTGACAGACATAATCCGCTGCGTATCGCCGGTCACTAACGCGTTAACGTAGTCTCTTTGCGCCGCAACTAGGTCGGGGCTATAAACTAAATACAAAAGGTCGCCATTATTCACGGCGTCTCCTGCGGCGCGAACCTTGAGGTTTTCGACCCACCCTTCTAGCCGTGACACACTGACGTTTTCTAGACGTTGATCTGCCTCAACAGTACCGAAGGCGCGTAGCGCTCGACCGAATTCAACAATCTGCACCGGCGCGGTCCGAACCCCAATAGTTTGGCGCATTGCGTTCGATACGGTAATCGTAGCGTTGGGCTCGCTGTGTATTTCGCTCGCACTATTTGGCGACACTGGAACTAAGTCCATGCCACAAATTGGACAGGTGCCATTAGGATCAGTTGAAATATAGTGCGGATGCATCGCACAGGTGTATTGCGCGGCTTGCGGCTCTGAACTTAGTTCTTTGCTGGTGTTATTAGGCGGCGATGAGCTACCGCAGCTGCTTATTAGTAAGGTCAATAACAGTATGCTTGTTAGATATTTTAGTGTCATGGTGTCACCAATAATGCGTTCATTTGGGCAGCGGCAATGTGGCTAAGGGCTTGCTGAGCGGCAATTTCGGCGCGGAGTTTCAAGATCACGATTTCGCCATCAATGATTGGCGCATAGTCTCCGGCGCCGGACTCATAAGTTGCGCGCTGCGCTGCTATCTCGTTGCGAATGGCGGTGGTTTTCAGCTCAAGAATTGCTTGTGCCTGCTTGGCTGCAATATAGCTTGCGCGCGACTGTGCGTATTGTGCCGACGCATGTCGTACTGCGTCATTGAGAGCTGATTGGGCAGCTGCTTTGCGTGCCTCAGCGGCTCTTAAGTCGGGCTCTTGTTTGGCCTTAGACCAAAATGGCACGGTGACCGTGACCATCATAGATACCCAATCATCACCCGAAAAATTCCGGCCGGCATCGCGTTGTTGGTAGGTGAACTGCGCGCCCCACTCCGGCTTCCACGCTGACTTTGCTTGATCGATACCTGTCTCACTAATTTTGACGGCGGTATCTGCAACTCGGCTAGCGAGAAAGTCCATTCGGTTACCTGACCAAACGGAGGGTTCAATAGTCGGTGGGCTGGTGTCGGGAATCATCCCAACTAGATACATTAGTCGCGAGTCAATCTGCGCGCCTTCCGCGCGTAGGTCAATTAAGCTGCGGGCGACGTCTGCGCGCTCGGCTTCAATCTCGGCCAAGCGAAATACTGATGAGCGGCCACCGCCAACCTCTGACTCGACCACTTTGATTAGCTGATCGTATTTAGCATCGCGTTGCTCGGCGAGTAGCGTTTGCTTGTTGATTCGGTCTTTCTGATGCAATAAAGCGATAAGCTCGGCGCGCATCGATACCAATAGTTGTTGACGTATTTCATCAGTTTGGTTCGCCTGAGCCCGCCCTCCTGCTGAACGTGCTTCTCTGCTCGCGCGACTCGGGAAGCGTTGTTGTAAGCCAATCGCTTTATTGGTTGGCAAAAACTCGTTGAATGAAGGGTCATATATCGGAAAGTTGTTGATGCCCACTGATAGCACAGGGTCTGGTAGCCCCATCACTGCATCTGACCGTTCTCTATGGGCTTGTGCTTGATAGCTCATTGATTGCAACTGCGGATGCGCTGACAGCAAGGCCTCGAGTTCTGAGAAACTCTGTGCTTTCAACAGTCCGCTGAATACTATGCAAGTTAGACTGATGGCGTAGAGAGCTAGCGCCCGTCTAGACGCACGGTCGCGTTTAAATACAGGCATAGCAGCGTTAATGATGTTTGATCTGATGTCGACAATGCACGCAAGACTGCGGCGCCCAATCGACAATATAATATGAGTGGTCATCGGACCCTCCTGACTAATTGTTATGAAAAACGAATTGGTGTCAGAAGTCTATTTTGGAGGTTGGTGCTCGACCGTAGATTGCCTAGTGGTTAGGCTTGCTATGTTGGAGTGAGGTGATGTGGTATGGAAGTCAGCGGCGGAGCCTACTTGCTCGCTAGCCAGCAGCGCATGAGCGATCGCAGAACAGACAATTTTACAGGTATCAGCCTTCGAGGACTTACTAGCTGTCTGGTGACAGGATTGCATGGCGTCGGCAAGCGGCTCTAGATTACTAGCGGCGTGGCTACCCGCTGCTAGCGTTTGTTGTTCATTACGGGTGTCTACCGAGTCGGAGTCTGTCGCGTTCAGTGCGATGTTCATAGAGCCACTTATGCTAGCCGTCATCATTGGCAAGGCATGTGCTGCAGCCATCATCGAGGTTGCTAAATAGCAAGCCATCGAAAGTGCCGCGAATATTTTAGACAAAGCGCTCATAGTCAAACAGCATACTACTTAGACTTGACCGTAGGTCAAACAATTTACGTCGAAATTGAGGTTTTCTCAGCCTTGGCGACTTTAGTTAGCGCTCCTTCTACATTGATTTGCTGACTTTCAGACATTCGATTCTCCGCTCCTAGCCGCATATAGGTAGCTAACGATATAGGAGCAGAGACCTAAGAGTACAAACCGATTATTACTCTGACGCTGGCGCGTCTGATGCGTTAGCGCCAGCTGGTAATGGGGGCTCGGCCAAATCACCACCGAGGGCAATATATAGCGCGATTGCGTTAGTTGTCTGTACACGCTTAGCTTGCAACAACGCTTGTTCAGCGGCAAACAAGTTACGCTCAGCGTCAAGCACTTCAAGGTATCTTACGACGCCTTCTTTGTAGCGTTTTTGTGCAAGCTCGGCGAGACGACGTTGCGCGATGATGCCGCGTTGTTGTGCGGCAATTTGATCGGCTAAGAATTGACGTGCAGCTAATGCGTCGGCTACTTCACGGAAAGCGGTCTGTATCGCCTTTTCATATTGAGCAACGGCGATTTTTTCTCGTGCTACGGCGCCTCGTACTGTGGCGCGTCGACGACCGTAGTCAAATATTGGCAAATCAATGCTGGGCCCAAATCTCCAAGCTCGCCCATCGCTGCCAACCAACGTATCTAACTCGGTCGATGCGTAACCGTAGCTGCCAGTTAAACTGATTGATGGAAAATAAGCCGCGCGAGCTACGCCGATATTAGCGCGTGCGGCGATCAATTGTTGTTCCGCAGCTTGGATATCAGGACGAGACTCAAGTAGTTCTGAAGGCAAACCCGCAGTCAGGCGCGCGGTGTCAACTTGTTTACCAAGCTCAACCACCGTGGTGCTATCTGTGGTTAACGCGCCATCGATAGACCCGCCTATCAGTACACTTAGTAGGTTTTTGCTTTGCGCTTGGTTAAGCCTGAGTGCGGCTAATTCAGCTTCGGCCTGCGTCAGCAGAGTCTCAGCTTGACGGAACTCGAGCTCTGATGTGACCCCGGCGCTTAAGCGTCGTGAAGCAATTCGAACTTGCTCTCCACGCGACTCAACCGTTTGTTCCGCAAGTGCGATACGCGCGGATGCTTCTAGGTTACTCAAATAGGCGGACGAGACTTCACGGATTAACGCTAAGCGAAACGCGCGAGCGGCTTCTTGACTGGCCAAGTAATTACTGCGCGCGGATTTAGTAGCATTGCGAACCCGACCCCAAAAGTCGAGCTCGAACGCCGTTACCGACAAGTCCAGCGTGTAAGCTTCGGAGATTCCAGCTGCTGTTCCTGCGCTTGCGACAGACGTTCTAGACCGCAGTGCGTCAGCGCCAGCGGATACATTTGGCAAGCGCGATGAACGTTGCAGCCCGTAGGCGGCCATTGCTTCTTCCATACGCAATACGGCAACCGTCATATCACGATTATTTTCAAACGCTTGATTAATCAGTTGTTTTAAACGCTCGTCAATGAAAAAAGTCTCCCATGCCGTAACCTCGGAACCAGTTTCCGACGTTTTTACGGTGCCGTAATCAGGATACGAGCTGGCAACCGGCAGGTCGGGTCTAATGTGTGGCGGCGCTAATTGACAAGCACTGAGTAATAGCACCAACGGTAATATCAAAGTGTTACGCATTGCGCACCTCCGGTTGGTCGGTTGAGTCTTCACTATTATGTCGGTCGCCAGCAAGCCAGCGACGGACAGCGAGGTAGCTCAACGGAATAAAGAAAATCCCAAGTATTGTGGCGGTGATCATACCGCCCATAACGCCGGTGCCCACGGCGATTCGACTCGCGGCGCCAGCACCACTAGAAAGCGCCAGCGGCACCATACCGAGTACAAACGCTAACGACGTCATGATGATTGGTCGAAGTCGAAGCCGCACAGCATTCATGGTGGCATCAAACAGCCCTTTGCCTTTTTCCTCTTCTTCAATCGCGAACTCGACGATTAATATCGCGTTTTTGGCTGCTAAACCAATAATCGTAATGAGTCCAACGTTAAAGTAGATATCGGCAGGTAGTCCGCGCATTAGTGAGAATAACACTGCGCCAAAGATACCGAGTGGAACGATCAGCAATACCGCAATAGGAATAGACCAGCTCTCGTAAAGCGCCGCTAATAGCAGAAAGACCACCAGTAATGAAAACGCCATCAAGCTGGCAACTTGCCCCGCGGATTGCTTTTCTTCATATGACAAACCCGTCCACTCAAAGCCGTAGCCTTCAGGTAACTGTTCTGCGAGACGCTCCATTTCATTCATTGCATCACCAGTTGAGTAGCCCGATGCCGGAATGCCCGAAATGGTGGTCGATGGATAGCCGTTATAGCGATTTACCTGTGGTGTGCCTGCG
Source organism: Arenicella xantha (assembly GCF_003315245.1). Taxonomy (NCBI): domain Bacteria; kingdom Pseudomonadati; phylum Pseudomonadota; class Gammaproteobacteria; order Arenicellales; family Arenicellaceae; genus Arenicella; species Arenicella xantha. The sequence goes on from NZ_QNRT01000002.1 coordinate 55,584, forward strand.
GTCCACTCAACCGTAGTGAATGCGCCAAATGGCACCATTTCACCGTTGGCACTACGTACATGCAAACTGAGTACGTCGTTTGGTGTCATTCGATATTGTGCGTCAGCCTGTACTAACACGCGCAAGATACGGCCCCCACGCGCGAAATCGTTGGCGTAAGCACCGCCCATGGAAATCGACAGAGTTGAGTTGATGTCGCTAATTGCTAGCCCTAGTGCGCGAGCCTTAGTGCGGTCAATATTGACACGCAGTTGTGGTGCATCGGCTTGCCCCTCGGGTCGAACTTGCGTAAGCAGCGGACTTTGTGCGGCGGCGCCAAGCAATTGGTTTCGAGCATTAACCAATGCGGCGTTACCATGCCCTGAACGGTCTTGCAAAACGAATGAGAAGCCACTTGCTACGCCCAATTCTCTTATCGGTGGCGGGTTTAAGGTGAAAATAACCGCACTTTTGACTTGTGATAGTGTTTGCATCGCCCTCCCCGCTAGAGACTGGGCGCTACTCTCAGCATCACCGCGCTCATCCCACGGCTTGAGTGAAACAAAAGCCATAGCATTCGATTGCCCGCGACCAAAAAAGCTGAATCCACGTACCATTGTCACCGTCTTGATTTCGGGCTGGTCTTGGTAAAACGCTTCTACTTGTTCAATCGCTTGATTGGTTCGTTCCAACGTGGCACCAGGCGGGGCTTGGATTACAGTAAACACGCTGCCCTGATCTTCAGTCGGTAAAAAGCTGGTTGGCAAGCTGCTGAATAACACCGCAGTGATCCCAACTAAACCTAAAAATAACAAGATAAAACGACGAGGCCTACGGAGAATGCCGCCTACCGAATTCTGGTAGCGGTCAGTGATGCGGTCGAACCCGTTGTTGAAGCGAGCAAAAAAGCCACTGGCTGGACTGCTGTCGTGATCTTCGTCGCGCGATTTATGCGGTTTCAGGATGGTCGCGCATAACGCTGGCGTTAAGGTGAAGGCAAGCAACGCCGAGAACGCTATGGAAACGGCTAAGGTCAGTGAGAACTGGCGATAGATACCACCTGTCGATCCCGGGAAAAACGCCATAGGTACAAACACCGCGATCAACACTAGAGTGATCCCGACTATCGCAGAGGTGATTTGTTGCATTGCCACCACGGTTGCATCGTAGGCTGATAACTTATCCTCTTCCATGACCCGCTCGACGTTTTCAACCACCACAATGGCATCGTCGACCAGAATTCCGATAGCCAGTACCATTGCAAAAAGGGTAAGTACATTAATCGAAAAGCCAAAGATCCATAAGCCAATACAGCCACCAGCAAGTGCAATCGGCACCACGATTGTTGGGATCAGCGTGGCACGCCAACTTTGTAGAAACAGAAACATCACTAGAACAATCAATAGCATAGCTTCGACTAGTGTTTTGACTACCTCTTCCACCGATATTTTAATGAATGGCGTGGTATCAAATGGCACGGTCCAACCAATATCTTCAGGAAACGATTGCTCAAGTTCAGCCATGCGCTCGCGTACCCCATTGGCAGCTGATAACGCGTTAGCGCCCGAGCTTAGTTGCACAGCCATACCTGCGGCCGCCTTGCCATTGACTTCTATATCAAAAGCATAGCTTTGAGCCCCTAATTGCACACGCGCGACATCACCGAGTCGTATTGACGAACCATCGGTATTAGAACGCAGAATGATCGAGGAAAATTCCTCAACGGTACTAAACCGACTTTGGGTCAGGATTGGTGCCGTGATTTCGTATCCGCTAGCCGTGGGGCGATCGCCCAAAAATCCACCTGGGGATTGGCTATTCTGTTCACGAATGGCAGCCAAAACCTCAGCGGCAGTCATTGAGTAAGACGATAATTTGTCTGGATTAAGCCAGATACGCATCGCATATTCTGAAGAAAATGAACTGATATCACCAACGCCTGGAACGCGGCGTAATTCATCAATTACACGGGTAGATGCAAAGTTGCCCAGTTCTAATGTTGTGGTTGCGCCAGTTTTGGAGGTTAGCGCAATAATCATCATAAAGCCGGATGACGCTTTGGTGACTTGAATGCCCTGTCGGCGTACTTCCTCGGGTAAGCGTTGCTCAACTGTACGAAGACGATTTTGTACATCCACTTGCGCTAAATCGATATCAGTGCCGGATTCAAACGTTACTGTGATGCTCGCACTGCCATTTGACTGGCTTTGCGACGACATATAAAGAAAGCCTTCAACACCGTTGAGTGCCTGCTCGATTACTTGTGTGACATTGGTCTCTAATACTGAGGCCTCGGCGCCTGGGTAGTTTACCGTGACTGATAATGACGGTGGCGCGATTGATGGGTATTGTTCAACCGGCAGCGCACGCAGCGCAGTGAAACCGGCCAATAAAATTGTGAGCGCAACGACCCATGCGAAGATGGGGCGATCAATGAAAAATTTGGGACTCATTACTGCTCGCCCTCAGCGGTGTTTGGGTTAACGGTATCGCCGCTGACGGTCTCTTCTGAGACGTCAGCCTGATCAGTCGATGAGTCAGCGTTTGGTGCTGGAGCGTCGTTTGTCTCCACTACCTCTGCAAGATTTTCACTATCAGTAACATCGGTGCTATTTAAGTCAGTGCTCGCTCCAACGTCTTGAGTGTCTGCTTCCGGGGCAGTGTTTTGTTCTGGCTCTGAACTCTCTGACGAGCTGCTGGCGTGATGATACGGTTGTGGACTCACCGTTTGACCTGGGCGCACTTTCTGGACACCTTCGACAATGACTCGTTCACCAGGCTTCAAGCCTTCAGTGACACGCCAGGCGCCTTGATATAATTCGCCCAGGGTAATCGCGCGAGTTTCGACGACATCCCCCTCGCCTACTATTAACAATGTTGCGCCTTGAGGGGTTAGCTGTACGGCACGTTGCGGGATTAGAATGGAGTCGGGTCGAACTCCCGCTAATATTCGAGCTTGTACAAACTGGCCTGGAACCAATATTTGATCTGAATTAGGGAATTCTGCTCGAACAGCCACGGTGCCAGTTGCTGGATCCACCGCAAAGTTAAAGAAATCGAGGTGCCCAGTTTGATTGTATTGACGCCCATCTTCTAAGATTAATTCAACGGTGATACGCTCTAATTCTGGTACCTCTAAGATGCCAAGGGCGATCTCGCGACGCGCTCTAAGCACATCTGAGCTAGATTGAGAAAAGTTCACATACACTGGGTCCAGCTGTTCAATCGTGGTCATTAGTGTTGCCGATGAGGCACTAACTAGAGCGCCTTCGGTCACTTGAGCTCTACCCGCGCGGCCTTGAATTGGCGCAGCTACAGTGGCGAAGCTAAGGTTCAGTTCGGCGCTTTCTTGCTGTGCTTTAAACTGAGCCACATCGGCTTCGGCGGTTCTCAAACGAGCCACAGCGGCATCGTATTCTTGCTCGCTAATTGCTTGATCGGCGACTAGTCCCTTAAAACGCGCAACGTCTTGCGCTGCGTTGGCTACGGTTGCTTCGGCACGCGCTAATGAAGCGTTAACTCCATTTAGCTTCGCGCGCAGTTCACGTGGGTCAATTTGAAACAATACCTGACCCTCTTTAACGTCAACGCCCTCGTTATATAAGCGTCGTTCAACGATTCCGGTAACTCTTGCACGTACTTCGGCAGTTCGGATCGCCTGAACTCGACCAGGGAACTGTATGACATTCGGGCTCGGCTTAGATTCAGCGACGATGATTTCAACCGGTATCGGCGGCATTTGAAGCGGGGTATCGTCGCCGCCACAAGCGGAAATAATCGTGCTGATTAATAATACCAAGGCAAACCTGCTGCTGCGTCTAAGCTTGCTGCTTGCCGTTGTCATCTTAGTATTGTTAAGAACGTATGTGTTTGCGGTATCGGTGATAGCCGGTTCGCGTGTTAATGTCATTGTGGTGATCCTGTGCTTAGTAAGCTTTTCAGTATGCAGCCATGCATCTGTTAAGGGATGCATGGCTTGGTAAAAATTGGTGGAGCAAAGGCGTTAGTATTTTATTCCTGCGGTCAACCAAGGGCTGGTATGGCATATGGTCGGTAACGATGTGCTTCAGTCGTGGTCGCTGGTGTAGGACGCAATATGGTTAAGTAAACCAGCGGCCGATATCCAACTAGAGTATTTCTTTAAGTTCTTTGATCAATAACTCCGAGTTGCTTTGAGCGGTTTCATAAAACGTTTTGTGGTTCTTTAGGCGCTTCCATGCAAACGAATCTTCAGGAGCCTTGTTAAGTGTTTTGTCGAGCGCACGTAAATAATTACGCGTGCGCCCAGCAAAACCCTCTATAAGACTTGAGTATGGGTTGTCCGGCAATCTAAAGTAGTCTTGCCGCTCGCCCATTAATGACACTCGTCTGGCGATTCCTAAACTTTCTAACAACCGAGTATTAGTACTAACACTGCCTCGGCTAACTTGGAGCGTTTCGGCAATAGATGAAAAACTTAATAAATCATCGCTTATGATTAACAGACCAAATATTCGGCCCGCAATCTTAGGTAGTCCATCAGCCTGCATTGCAAGGCCGGTGTATTCAATAAACTCTACTTCAAATTCATCTAGTTGTTTCATCTTATCTCCCCTACGAAAAGGTCACTTATATTTATTTGGTGTGACATCCGTATTAATTCTCAATAGTTAAAAAGTTAGGTAAATCACGCCGGTTGTTTAGAACTCTAGTTTTACGCCAGCAGACGCAATATCGACACTAAGATCGCTGATGTCGGTATCTACAACAGAATACTCGGCAAACAAGTTTAGGGTTCCAAGGTCCCATTCAGCACCAAAAGCAGCGAACGGTTCAGTTGCTTCGTCGTCAAATCTAAGTCGCTGACCAGCAATGAATGAGTCGGCATTTGCATTGACTCTAAACGCACCAGCTTTAACGTAAAGGTCAAGCTGATCAACCACGCTCAAGTTCAGTACTAGCGCAGCTGAATAGCCATCGGCGTCAAGCTCGATCGCATTATTCGGGCCGTCGCCTGGAGCACTAAACTCGCCTAGATCTAAGTAAGCAACTTCCACGCCGATCAGATCAGTGAACATATAACCGGCACGTAGGCCGAATGCGTTGTCACTGTCATCGAAATCGATATCACGTATGTCCTCAAAATTAGCACTAGCGCGATTAACGCTGGCTGCAATATAAGGTCCGGTGTCGTCAGCCATTGAGACTGTAGGAGCGATCAAACCAGCGCTTAGACTCGCGATGGTGAGTAATTGTCTAATAGTCATGTAAGTCACCTATATGAATGTAATTTGTGAATTTTTCGTTCAGTACTAATTGAACAGTTTGAATAATGGGGGCGACAGTTGAATAAGTCAATCACTTTGTTTAGTTTATACTGAACTTACTAATCATCTTTGGAATGACGGTTGAAAACAGAATAATCTACGTATTTAACGTAGCGTGTTGAGCTTACAAAGCGTTGGATGGTGCAATGACAGCTTGTGTGCATTATCGATGTGGCTGGCTTGGGGGCTTGAGTTGCTTATCGCAAATTCCAGTCCATAACCAGCTTGTTACGAAAGGCCAAGCTTGTAAGGATTTCGCATCATGTATACCCACGCTATTAGGCCGACCTCATTGATGCCAATGCTTAGTACTGTGTTACGTCGATTATCTCCGGACACCAGCAATGCGGGTTGCCCATTAACATTTGCTAGTTCTATGGTGCTGTTGCTTGAATATTTGCGCAAAATCGAGAGCAACACACCGGCAACTTCTGGCGCGCCACTGAGAGGTCGTAGAGCTGCGCGAACGTATCCTCCACCATCGGACACCGACACGACATCTGGCGCTAGTAGCGACAATACTTCGGCATAATCCATCGACGCACAAGCTTGCGTGAACTTACTAAGCAATGCGCGCGTTTCGTCTTGTGTTATGTTGAACTTCAGCTTCGTCTCGGCAACTCTTTGTGTGGCTCGACTAACAATTTTACGACAGTTCGCTTCAGTTTTGCCTAATAGTTCAGATAACTCTGCATAGTCGCTGTCAAACGCTTTACGCAAGATAAAAGCGCTACGCTCTTCAGCCGTTAAGCGCTCCATCGCCCACATTAATGCCAATTCACAGTCCTTAGCCAATGCGAAAGCAGCATCTGGGCCAGTTTGTACATCATCGATCAATGGTTCGGGCAGCCACGGCCCTACATACACTTCGCGCTTTTTTCTAGCTGATCGCAGTGCGTCGATCGCAAGCCGGCTGGTGACGGTTCGTAACCAAGCCGGCGGCGACTCGATAACCGTTTTGTCTGCCCTATTCCAAAGTTCCCATGTATCTTGCACTAAATCTTGCGCAGCAGCTCGTTCGCCCAACATTTGATAGGCAATAGCCATTAATGCTGGCCTCTCTAACTCAAAGCGTTCAGCGTGATCCTGCATTAGGATTGTGGCGGCTCGATCACCGCTTGGTACTCACCAATCATCAGTTTTTGACATGCTTTTGCTGATCCCAATGCGCGTTTCAGTAAAGGGTAAACCGGATAGCTAACCGTTGCAAAGCTTGCGGCTAACAGCGTTTTGTCGCCATATTTTTCAACGATTTCGTTCCGCAATAAGTCAAGATTATCTAAGTTATGAAGCGTTGCATGAGCAAAGCGAAAGCCGAGCCCAGTCGTACCTGCCGTCGGCCAATCGTTATTGATACATGCCGTGAGTTGCTTGGCGTCTACGCCTGCCTCTAATAAACGATCGATTACTAATTGTGCACAGGGGCCACAGTCTCCATACAAAGTGGCGGCCAACGCAGCCCCGCCCCATATGGGCTTATTGGTTCCAGAATAATTTGTCATGCCCGATAGCATCATCAATCGGGTTGTTGCACTTGCAGAAATGGCGTTAATGTCATGCATGTAGCTAGCATCGTAGTCGTAATGAGATTCGAATTTTCTAATCATTTTGCTCAGTATTGATTTAAGCATTGCGCACCTCATTAAATCGAATTGCCAACAACATCACAAGTAAGCCTGGAATAATAACCGCTAGAAAATCTGACACGCTAACACGGTCCACGACGAAGTCTCGTCTGACCCATATCGTTATATGAAATAGCGCATGTAACAATGGCCATAATGCGCCTATCACCACCGCGAGTTTATTGTGTTGAATCGTGCCCAATTGAAGCGCGATGCCGCTGGCCAGAAATGCAAATGACACGTCACGGATAAAATGACTGTTGTACGGGCCCATCATCGACACGCCAGGTGTTACCGCATAAAAATGCGCCGGTGCAAATAACAAGTAGATTCCTAGCAATGTGTAATAGATCCCTAAGCCAAAAAGTAGTTTATTCATCATAGATAAGTAAGTAGTTTGTGTATTGCTATGACGAAATAGCGCAGTAATTTGTGACTCAATTATCGAAAATAGTGTTTTACTTGGTTGGGCATTTAACTAATTGCAGCTGATTGCATTGCAAAGTATTGTGTAGTGATGAAAGCGTGTAACTCCTGTGGAAAATGTTGTATCAAATACAGTAATGGTGGCTTGTCGGCTTCTGACCAAGACCTTGAGCTGTGGGAGACCTTACGACCAGAGATATTTCGCTATGTACGTAATGGTAATATCTGGATGGATCCGCTAACGGGCGAGCAAATAGAGCTGTGCCCTTGGTTGCGTCGCGAGCCCGAACAGATCCAGTTTAGCTGTGCCATCTACTTTGATCGACCTGAGGATTGCCGAGTTTATCCGGCCACGGTTAGCGATATGATCAAAGATGAGTGTGAGATGTTAGAACCGCACGACCTAAGCGATTTGCCACGAGCAACAAGAACTCTTAAAGCGAATTTCACTGACTATTAGCCGCACACTCACATTGGTTATAAAAGTTAGACGCTGAGCTAGCTCCGGGTTTAGGCGACGCTCAACCTCATATGGTTCGCGTCGCCATCTGCAGGCCGTTGCTAGGTTAATTTGATTCGAGCGATATGCTCATCGACAACCCGCTCCAGCACGGTCATTGGCACGGCGCCGCCAAGCACTACAGCATCGTTAAATTGTCGGTAGTCAAATTGTTTACCGAGAACGCGTTCTGCTTTTGATCGTAACTGGTTGATAGCCGTATGGCCGACTTTATATCCGCAGGCCTGACCCGGCCATGCACAATAACGATCGACTTCGCCACGAACTTCCTCTGGATTCGAACCATTATTGGTAACAAACCATGTATTGGCTTCCTCACGAGTCCAGCGTTTAGCGTGTAAGCCAGTATCAACCACCAAACGGCATGCTCGGAACGCGAGTGACTGCAGATACCCTAGACGACCGACTGGCGATTCACTGTAAACTCCAAGCTCATCGGCGATTTGCTCGGCGTACAATGCCCAGCCTTCCGAATATGCATTGAACGCCAACAGAGATCGGATTAATGGTTGTTTGAAGGTGTATTCGCCCTGCCAAACGTGACCCGGAATTGCTTCGTGATAGGTCAGGTCTTTGAGGGTATATTTATTGTGTAGGTCAGTGGTACGCAAATTGATCCAAAAGTGGCCCGGTTGCTTACCATCAATAGAACCGGCACCACCATAAGCGCCAGGCGCGCCGGCTTCGACTTCCGGTGCGATCCGTGTCACTTCTAGAAACCCTGGTACCTGCGTAGCAAACGCTTGCGGCATAAGGCCGCGAATCTCAGTTAATGTTTCATCGATGAAAGCCATTATCTCGGCGCGGCCTTTATCACCTGGTGAGAAGTGATACAGAGGGTCTTTAGCCAGCGCGGTCATGCGCTCTCCAACCGAACCCTGCGTGTAACCAATCGAGCGTAATATCGGATCCATGCGAGCGTGCAAACTAGCCAGCTCATCCAGCCCCATTTGATGCACTTCGTCAGGGCTCATGGTGGTGGTTGTACCGGCCTGTAATGCCCAAGCATAATACTGATCACCGTCTGGTTTAGCCCATACACCGGCATCACTATTGGCTTGCGGTGCGACGGCTTCTAGAGCGGCTATTTGCCGGTCAATTGCAGGGCCAATAGTTTTTGTGGCCAGCGATTTAGCCGTTGCGGCAAAGTTACCGTCCAACGTCGATGTGCGAGTTTCAAGTGAGGTGACAATGCCCCACTGCTCGGCTGAACGGCTGCGAGCGCCGCGTAATTGACCAAGCGTTTTTTCCATCAAAAAATCTGGCAATATCACGCCCTTCTCTGCGTCAATTCGAATGCGCTCACTTTCTCCGTCGAGCTGCTCAGCATAAGCCTCCATCCTTGCCAAGTAGGCTTGCGCGTCTTGTGTGGTTTTAATGCTATGACTTGCGTCCAAAAAGCTAGGTATCTCAATAAACGCTCCAGTGTTTTGAGCCACCGCATAGGGGCTATTTCGATACGACCAATTGTAGTTGAGCAAGGCCATGTCACCGTACGGTAGATCGAAGCCTTTAGCACTCATATCGAATACCGTGCGTATTACATCGATATTTAGCGTCTCGTCAGCGGTCAGCTCGTTAGTATCCACCGAGTTTAACTTTGCCAGCATCGCTTTTACACCGGCCTTAATTGCCGCTTGACCATCAGGTGATCGATCGGTTAACGCAAATTTATGCTGAGCGTACTGGCCAGTATCGATGCCAGCACTTGAGGCACTTTCAGGATAAGATTTGAGCATCAAGTCAGTTGCTTCAGCTAACAAATCATTAATGCTGGGCTTCTTTGCAGGGATTGGTTTTGTCGCTTTTGACGTTGCGCAGCCTGACGCTGCTAAGGTAGATGCTACAGCAACGGCTGATGTCTTTAAAAGTGAGCGGCGCGATAATTTCATGTACGAAACCTAAGAGCATATTGAGGCTTGCAACGGTAACCGAATGAGATGCTTCTAGCAAGCCAATGACCTGCGAGACCAGTTGCCCGCTTCTAACCTAGCCCGACTATCCAGTGTGATAAGTAGCTGAGGGCAACTATGGACTCAGCGCAACAACATGCGATGCAAAGCCGTTACCGGCTTCGGCATACACATTGAATACAGTGGTGGCTCCGGCCTGTTTGAGTGCCTCAGCTTCATCGTCAAATTTTGCAGTAACGGCAATTTTCCCCGAAAACGAAGCTTCTTTAAGCTGTTCAAGTACCGCTAAATTGCTCGAAAATTTAGGCAAAGCTAGCATCACCGTTTTTAGTGTGTGGGTACTTTGAACTCGGTCCCAAAAGTCGGAGTCACTTGGGTCACCAAGTAATACACGACGACCCGCAGCCTGTTGATTTTTTACCGTCACCGAATCTATATCAATACCGACTAGGGTCTCGCCATGTTGGTCGCGCATGCGGTCATATGCTCCGGTGCCGATACCGCCCATACCAATTATCACAATCGTAGCGCCGTCGATATTGAATAGACTGTCGTCGGCTAGCCGTTTTGGTCGTTGCATGCGTCGCCAGGTTGGTTGGTAGCGCGCATAAATATGATGTGCATTCTTGTTTAAGCCTGCCGCAATAACAAACGATACGGCCAGCGTAATGGCCATGACAATTAGCCATCCGTCTGCAATCCAGCCATTGCTAACCCCAATAGCGGCGACAATGAGTCCAAACTCGCTGAAATTTGTTAGATTTAACGAGGTTAGTAATGAGGTTCGTGCGCGCAACCTAAAACCAGCGAGCAGTGCAAAAAATAAGGCCGACTTTATTAGCACAAATGGAGCAATCAAAGCGCCAATTAATACCGTTTCAATGGTCAATTGCCCAGACATGCCGATCGATAAAAAGAAGCCTAGCAAAAACAAGTTTTTGAACTCCAACATGGTTTTAGCTAGCTCTCCGGCTTTAGGGTGGCTGGCAATTAGGACACCTAACAGTAATGCGCCCAAATCGCCCTTCAGACTCACTAGTTCGAATAACTCTGCACCACCTAGCGCTAAGGTGAAGCCAAACAATACCAGCAACTCGCCGTGCCCTACTCGCTTTAAAACGTAAAACAAAACGAAGCGCAATGGGATAAGCAAAACAAGGAAAAATGCCCATGCCGACGGCCATTTCCCGGTAGAAACAGCCAGAAATAACACCGCGATAATGTCTTGCATGATTAAGATGCCAACTGCGATCCGCCCATGCAGCGACGCCATTTCGCCCTTCTCTTCCAACACTTTTACCGCAAATACAGTGCTTGAGAAACTCAAAGCAAATGCAATAAGAAATGCCCCTTTAAAGTCTAAGTTAGAAACATACGGTATGCCTATCAGTGCTAAGCCATAAATCACAAAGCCAAACAATGCAACAACGACGGTCGTATGCAGGCCCGCCACTGCCCATACTTGAGGCCTAGCAAGCGTCCGCAGATTCAGCTTAAGACCAACCGTAAAAAGCAGTAATGTGATGCCGATATTTGCGAGTTTTTCTAAGGTATCGCCGGCAGCGATGCCTTGTGAGTTAAGCAAAAACCCAGTCGCAAGAAACCCAACCAGTGGCGGAAGCCCAACACTTCTAGCAATAAACCCGAATACGAAAGCCAGTGAAATCCAAGCCACGTCGCCAAGCGCTAAGGCAATTAAGTCAAAATTCATTGGCGTTAACTATGCAGCATAAAAATCGGGATATTGGCATGCTTAAGCATGTAATCGGTCACGCCCCCGAAGATGCTTTGTCGCAGGCGGCTATGGCTATAAGCGCCCATTACTAAGAGGTCGGAATTAATGTTTTGGTACGCTTGAAGAATCGCTTTGGCATCGTCGGTGCCGCTTGCTTTGATGCGCTTGGCCTTGACGCCCCATGCGTCGAGATAACTCGCGAGTTGGGTTGATTTAGGTCCAATACCTGCTTCGGAACCGCAAGTGATGATATTAACTTGATCCGCTTTAAGCAGTAACGGCATGGCGGCTGAAACTGCTTGCGCCGCTTCAGCACTTTGATTCCACGCAATGCTGATACATTTACCGGGCGAGGTTTTAAACGATTGTGGTAGCACGAGCACCGGCCGCGCAGTATTAAGCAGGCTGGCTTGCATGAATGTCTGAGCCAATTTACTACTTTTGTTTTTCGGCCTTGAAACGATGATTAAATCAGCGAGCGGCCCTATGTTCGCTAATACCTTGTCCGGTGACCCGACCTTCTCGGCCCAGACCGCACCAGCTTGTAGCTTCGGCTTTTTAATTACTGAGTAGTGTTGACTCTCGGCAATGTTAGCAAATAGTGTATGTGCTGCAACGCTGGCTGTACTATCCTGTGCTTTTGTATCAATCGAACTCGCGGATTGCGAGTCCGCAGATACACTGAGGTCTGAGTCGCTGTGAGCTCGTATGTGGCAACCGTAAACATTAGCGTCCAATTTTCCGGCTATATCGAATGCTACTTTCAAGGCACGCATACACTCAGGTCTGTCGGCGACGGGAACAAGTATTACTCGCATTCTAATTTCTCAAGTTGTTTCAAATAATATTCGACGTAACACCGTTTCATCATAGTGGCATTCAGTCAGGTATACCTACAATCTTAGCCGAGACCTCCTACAAATTAAAATTCCGTTTGTGTCTGCCGTTCAATGACCAAGTGATATGGTCAATGGATATGCAAAATTCAATCGAATAACGGTAGTTAGCGACTTCTTTGATTGAATTTAAGCACAGACGAGTTAGCTAATTTTGACCTAAATCAAATTACTGGTCATTTAACATTTACTGAAGTCGATTGGCCTAAGATGGCGTAAAATCTAGCTGCAACACGAGGTGACCTTAAGTCAGTTAAGGCAACGGAATTCCTCTATTTGCGGCTCAAGTGACGTATCTCGACTTTTTCAACTAGAGTGATTTTCTGAACACAGGATAATAACTAGCAGTTTCATTGGCGAATGAGCAGGCTCACAAAAGTGTTTGTGGTTCAGAGCTGAATGCTGAAATCAATACGCTTTTTTACGCTAGCTGCGTCTTGCTCGCTTAGCTCGACGCTGGCCGCAATTATGTTAGTAAAATGTTTATCGTCCCATGTATTGTCGCCGCTTGAACAGTAAACATAAAGCTCTGGCGCGTCTTCAACGGCAATGTGATCGGCAATGTAAAGCGTCTCGATCAATTTTGAGTCCTCGCCTTTGCGTTGTATGGCGTAAGCTCCGTCAGTCGGTAGTACACTTTTACGACACAATAAACTGCCTTCCCATAGCCGTACATTCGAACAATATACTTTATCATTGTTGCGATGGTGAATTAGCCAACGGGGTAACACTGACGCGGGTTTATTCTGACGATAGATGACCTGCAGTTGCTTGGTAATGCGTTCTGGATGATACCAATCGTCATCGTCCCATTGGCAAATAAATTCACCGTGAGCGAGACCAATCGACAAATTTCGTAGCGCTCCTAAGCTGAGTTTTGGTTCGACCGGCACCACATGTAAGCGAATATTTGCAGCATTTAGTTGATCTATATATTGGATTGTTGCTGTGTCGTCGGACTCGCAGACGATCAATAATTCGGTGTGCAAATAGCTCTGTGCTTGGAAGCAAGCTATCGCACGCTGCAAAGAGTTGACTCGGTTTCTGGTAACGCATAAACATGAGACCAGTGGTGAATCTTGACTAAGCGTCGATGAGGCCAGTTTCGCCGTTACATATTTCGCCTCAGAAGCATTCGTTGCTGAATCAGCTTGGGCGACTTGCTGATAGAACGACTGTGGTCGTTCATAGTACAGCGTTAATAAGCCGAGGTTTCGAATGTAATCATGTGACTCTTCAAGGCGCGGTGCGCTTGGTGGATGCCAGAGATGATAGGCCTGATGATCTAAACTAATCATATTTGAGGCAAAGTGAGCGACCCGCTTTGAGATGGCGTCGTCTTCGCCGCCCCAACCTTCAAAACGTTCATCCATACCTCCGCAGACCTCAAAAAGTGCACGCGTCACGGCAAAGACACCTCCACAAAACGGTGGATTCTGCCCGATTGATTTGCGATTTAGAAGTGCATCACTTCGCTCTATATGAACCGCGCTTGCATTGCTCAGTAGTTGTTGCGTTTCGTGTTCATCTAAATCTATCAGTGCGGTGTAAGGATTAATTGCATCGACATCACCGGCCATAAGCTGCGACATTTCTTGTAATGCTAATGCATCGATTAGCATATCTGAATCAGCTAATATCAAGCGCTCACAGTTAGCGTGTTTCGCCGCGATATTTAGCCCCCACGATTTGTTGAACGAACCTGCATTTTCGACAAAAATATAGCGTAAATTAGTTTGATCACCGACCTCAAAATGTGGGGACACATCCTGTTCTACCAAGATAATCTCTAAGCTTGAGTCGCGTGCCAGTTGGTTTAGCAAGTAGCGCAAGTTGTTACGTCGACTGGCGTCAGATTCGCGGTAAGTTATGAGGTAAGAGAAACGGTGCATGATTTTATTCGGTGTCAAAACAAGTCGAGGTTTGGCAAAATTTAGTGTCGCAGGTCATTACTGGAGTGTCGATTGAATTACGCGGCAAGCGAAGCTTTATTGAATTTAGGGTAAGATATCACGACCTCCGATCATTGAGAGTCACTCAATGGATGACCTAATCTACAATTTAGCGCGCTATGAACCAGACGACACCTCCAAACGTTTTGATCGGCACACCGGCTTACAACGGCATGTTACACACCGACTATTTGCATGCGATCCTAGGATTTGCCAACAACGACATCCCGCACTCAGTGATGACGATTGGTAACGAAAGCCTGATTACCCGAGCCCGCAATGCGATTTTAGCTACGTTCTGGGAGTCCGAGATATTTACTCATTTATTGTTTCTTGATGCTGACGTTTTTCTCGATCATCAAGGGCTAAAAGACATGTTGAACCATAACAAAGATGTTGTCGGTGCTCCGGTATTTCTGAAAAGTAAAACAGCTGCCGGTGAGCAAACGTTAAACACCGACGCTGATCCTAAGCTAGCGCCGGTTCTGCAATCGGTCTCGCGCGTCGGTACGGCCGCGTTACTACTGTCGCGTGCGGCCGTTAATTCCTTAGTAGAGCACGCAGTAAAACAGGATCGGGTATATCAAATCAACAGTATGTTGCAACGTGAGGGAATGGCGAGTAACCACTACGATGTGTTTAGAGTGGGAATATCTAACGGCGAATACTTGTCAGAAGATTTTTGGGTTTGCAAAGAATTAATTGAACTAGGCTACGAGGTTTTTGTGGATACCTCAGTCTATACTCGCCACCATGGCATGGTTTGCTTTGACTAAACCTATCCCTGTTTAACCTGAACCCTATTTAATTAACGTTAGTCTTATGCAGATCATAGCTAGATCTGCATAAGAGCGGAAGCAAGGTGTTAACGCGTTAATCTACGTCCAGTACGACTTTGACAAGCTAAAGTTAAACGCAACATTCGCGTTAGGGTTAGGCGTTGTCGTCGGCGTTGGGACGGCCGTTGTCGTCGGTGTGGCTGTAGTAGTTGGTGTCGCCGTAGTCGTTGGAGCTGCGGTAGTTGTTGGTGTAGCTGTAGTAGTTGGTGCTACGGTAGTCGTCGGTGTTGTCACAGCAGCACAAACTGGGTCAGCAGATGTCACAGTAAATGATCCACTGTCACCAAACCCACTTACTGTACCGGTACAGGTAGTTGGAGCACTTGCACTATCAAGCGTTCCACTTACTGTGTAGCCTGAATGGAGTCCACTAACATTCACCGAGGTACCACTGACTGTGCCTGTTTTTGTGTCAACGGCATTGGTATTCAATGTCATTTCAACGGTAGCGACTGATCCCTCGACTGTAAGCAATACGCAACCGCCAGCCAATTCACCACTCGCCGCATGAGCTTCGCTAACAAACATACCTAGTATGTCACTTGCATCGAAACCTTTGTTATCGGCTTTAGTAACCAAAATACCACTACCGCCGCCCATCACAATGGCTGCGCCACTAGTTTGTGCATGGCTCGGTAAGATCACCGCATCGAGAATTGGCTTCTTCCATTTGTCCGCGATTAGGCCGGTTGAAATAACCGCCCCGCCGCCAATCAACGTACTTTTTAACAACTGGCGTCGATCATTTTTCTGATCAGCACCTAGAGCTTGATCTTGCTCAACGACTAAGTCAGGTGAGGAGTCTTTATTGGTGTTAGGCAGAACGCTGCTACCCGTTTTATTATTGTCTCTATTCTTGCTCATCGTGATGTAATTTATCCGTTGATTTTGTGACTAGTCGATAATACTCAAATGACTAACTAATTGACAAGGCGTTATCGACTGATTCTCAATGCGATACACATTAATCTAAGGCTCAGCTGTCACTAAAACATCGTTCGTTGTTACATTGAGCTGAGTTACAATGAGCTGAACCGATCGGACTATCGATTCAGTATGATCCCAAAAATAATTCATCAAACATGGAAAACAGAGCAAATACCAGAGCAATGGAAATCATTCGCTGAGTCATGGAAATTACATCATCCTGATTGGGATTATATTCTCTGGACTAATGCTGATGGCCTTAGGTTTGTAGAGAGTTTTTACCCAAAATTTCTGCCCACCTACTTAGCTTACCCTCACGACATACAGCGAGCTGACGCGATTCGATATCTTGTTATCCATCATTATGGCGGGCTGTACGTTGATCTTGATTTCGAGTGTTTACAATCATTCGAGCCGCTACTCAATACCAAACAACTTATTGCAGGCTTCGAACCGCAAAAGCACGCGAATCAACAGTCGCGTCCGGAAATGTTATGTAACGCCTTGCTTGCTTCTCAACCTCGGTCTCCTTTTTTGCAAGCGGTTATCGATTTTTTAGCATCGAATAACACTAAGGGGTTTGCGCACGACATACTGGCAACTACCGGGCCAGTGATGTTGCAGTCGATCTACGAGTTGTCGAACAAGGTCGGTGTGGATGCACATCCAGCGATACGTTTCTATCCATTTGTCAATAACGCACCGGAGTTATTACGGCTTGCTGAGAATTCTGCGACCAGTGAAAGTATCCGCGAAGAGTTGGTTAACTTAGGATGTTTTGCGGTTCATCATTGGGCGAACTCTTGGCTTACTCAGTCATCTGAGGCGCTGTTAAATCCCGACCCCAAATCAATAAATGGATATGACTTCTATCCAAGGCAGGATTCTCCCGGCGCGGATCTATTCAATGGTGGTAGAGATATCATGCTGTTAGCGGACCGCTGCCGCAATAATCCTAAGGTAGTGGCATTCAACACCAAAGGCTTTGCTAAACACACAATTTGCGCTACCACTGACTTTCAGACCATGCTAAACGCGAAGTCTAATGAGGGCATCTACGTTAAACACAGGAACAATCCGTGGACCGAGCAATCAAATCAACCGCTGAGCATGCAGTTCGCTAATCTTACCGCGGTGGGGCCTAAACCGTTTCGGTTGTTTTTGGACGACGCAAATGATTCAACTGTGAGTCCATACATTCGTCATAACCAAGTTTGGGAACCCGTGGAAACAGCGCTGATCAATAAACTTGTTGGGTCTGGTGACACGGTACTTGATGTCGGTGCGCATATTGGCTACTTCACGGTGCTGCTGTCACAATTAGTCGGCCCGCATGGCAAGGTGTACAGCTTTGAGCCAGAGTTCGCTAATCACGCTCTACTCCATACCAATGTTTTGACAAATTGTCTGCGCAACGTAACGATCGAAAATCAAGCAATCTCTAGCCATACAGGTGTCGCTGAGCTGTATTTGTCTAGCTATAACAAAGGCGACCATAGGATTGCGTTCACGCCGGGTCGAGAGGTGCAAAAAATTAGCCGGACTACGCTTGACGAGTACTTCGGGAATGATCCGGCGCCGGTGCATTTTATTAAATGCGACACGCAAGGTCATGAGCTAGATGTATTGCGTGGGATGCGCGGCATTATCCAACACAATTTAGAGCGCTTATGTTGCTTACTCGAGTTTTCTCCGAATCTATTAAATGCAACAAATATTGATGGAACTAGCCATTTCATTGAGTTTTTTAGCCGCTACGAAGCTGAAATATATTGGATTAACGAGGAATCTGGAAATCATAAACTAGTATTTATGGATAAAGCAGCCCTGTACGACCTCGCGGGTATTATGGTGGATCACGAGGACTATGATTATTCCAATAACATGCTGGTATTTTTCAGCAAACAAGCTCGGCTCAGCTATTTTAAAAAATTAGGTTGGTGAGCCACACGCGGATCAAATACTATTGGTCATTCGAGTCGACCATTTGTTTAAAGTCTCTACTTGGCTAACGGCCTGCGCAATAACTGGCACTAGCTTTACATCAGAAGATCAAGTCGGCTAATACACGTAAATAACGGTACCAAGTAATTTATGAAAACTCAGATTCCGAAGCTTTTTCATTTTGTGTTCGGTTTAAAGGAACAGACCGAGCCCTTCCACTTGGCTTACTTTCTGTGTTTGAAATCGTGTATTGAGGTTAATAAACCCAGTGCGATTCACTTCTATTATCATCATGAACCTTACGGCGACTATTGGGAGCTAATCAAACCGCAATTGACGCTGATCGAGGTGCAGCTGGAATCCTTTGTGCAGGACAATAAGGCTTACGAAAATCATCAGGAAGGTCAGTTCATCAAGGCCGCGAAACTGGACTACGCTCACCAAACGGATTTTATTCGACTCAAAAAGTTGATTCAATACGGCGGCGTTTATGCGGATATGGACACTCTGTTTGTGAATACTATTCCAGATGAGCTATATCAGCATCCGTTTGTGATTGGCCGAGAGCAAGGCGTGACCGATACGCTGACTAAGCAACAGCGTCCATCATTGTGTAACGCTCTACTCATGGCCGAACCTAATTCCGCGTTTGCGAAAGCGTGGCTGCAAGCTAGTTACGAGTCCTTTGATGGCACTTGGAGCTCACATTCTTGTCAACAGGCGGCAACCTTAGCAGCTGAGATGCCGAATGAAGTTTACGTAGCGCCACAACGATATTTTTATAAGCACATGTGGACTCAACAAGGCATCAGTACATTGTTTGAGGGCTTAGATAACGACTTTGAACACGTTTTTAGCATGCATATGTGGAACCACTTATGGTGGGACAAGTCGCGAGTAGATTTTTCTGAGTTTCACTCAGGGCTAATTAATGAAGCAACTATACTAGCCGTTGATACTACCTATAACGTTATCGCAAGACGCTTTTTGCCGGATCAAGCATCGAGAAAAAACATAATTAGACGAATCTTAAAGCTACCAGAACATGATGAACCAACACCTATGAAAAAATCATCTTCATCTATTCTAGTTCCTGAAATCGTCGATGGTTGGGAGCTGTCGTTAGAGCAAAGCCCTACTCGCTTTTTGCAGCGAACTTCAGGTCAGTTTTTTGTCACTAATGACATTACTAATATGATTCTGGAGTATTGCGACGGCATTAATAGTGTCGAACGCATTATTCAACAGTTGCTTGAGCGCTTTCCCAATGATGGCGAAGACATCAGTAAGGACGTGCAATTAACACTGCGCGACCTGGCCCTCAATGGCGCAATTCGATTTAACCAGACCGCTAAGCAAGTAGCCGTTACACCAAGGTACTCGCCGCCTCCGGTCTCGTCTACTCAAGCCAAGTTATGCATCGGCATGGCGACTTATGACGACTACGATGGGGTTTATTTTTCAGTCCAAGCGATTCGTCTTTATCATCCGGAAGTATTGGATGACATTGAGTTTGTGGTGCTGGATAACAACCCTTCAGGAGTTTGTGCTGAAGCACTGCAGAGTTTAGGTCACTCAATGCCGAACTATCGCTATGTCCCCGGCGATAACTTTCAAGGTACATGGTCGCGATTTTCGTTGATCAATCAAACCAATGCACCGTACATATTGTGTATTGATTCTCATGTAATGATTGCGCCTGGTGCGATTAAGCAATTATTGGACTATTTTGACACGCATCCTGACACCGCTGATTTTTTACAAGGACCGTTAGTTAGTGATGACCTGGTGTCGCTGTCATCACATTTTACGCCGGGCTGGAGCGGAGGCATGTATGGTCAGTGGGCGAGCGACCCAAGGGCTGAAGACGCCGCTAACGATGCGTTTGAGATCCCGATGCAAGGACTCGGTTTATTTGCACTCAGACGCGACAATTGGCCTCAGGTTAACCCGCGTTTCAAAGGGTTCGGCGGTGAAGAAGGATATGTACAAGAGAAAATAAGACGGTCCGGCGGACGGGCTTTGTGTTTGCCATTTTTACGCTGGATACATCGTTTTAACCGTCCAATGGGGACGCGCTATGCGCTTAATTGGGAAGACCGAATCCGTAATTATCTGATTGCTCACCACGAATTAGCCACTGACCCAAACGAGACTATTGAACACTTTAAATCCCATATAGGGGCAACTGAGACAGCAAATATAGTTGCTAGAGTTGAGTCTGAAATAGCTAACCCGTTTTATTATTTTGATGCCATTTATTGCATTAATAAAGATACTGCCGTTGAGCGATGGAACCTTGCTAAGCAGCAGTTTGAGGCGCTTAACATCAGTCACCGGGTACAGCGCTTGTCAGCCATCGAAACACCGCAAAACCATCAGATAGGTCGCGCGCTTTCGTATCGAAGTATTATTCAGTTGGCGAGCATGAATAAATTTAACAACGTACTGATACTGGAGGATGACGTTGTTTTTGATTCAAACACGCTCAACAATCTAGCTCAAAGCCTAGCGCACCTAAGCAGCGTAGATTGGGACATTCTGTATTTAGGTACAGGCCTGCAAGATAATCAAGGTCACCGCGTAGCAAGCGATGAATATGCTCGCGAAGTCACACGAGACGACGAATTCTCGGCCAAGGCGCTGGTTGTCAAAGCGTCAAGCTATGAGTCAATTCTAAATGGGCTGCCTGACAATGCTGATGAAATGGCCAGATACATTAAGCTATATCAGCCGTCAATAGACCACCATCTTGCTGCCGTTGGCGCACTGAGTCAGTTTGTTGTGGAAGCATCGTTGGTCAACCAATCAGTGGCTATCGACCGCAACCACAAGTCGAGCTAATGTGGGCTTCACCGCTGAGCGAGTAAAGAATTGTCCGGCCACAGGTGCTGAGTATGCCAAGCAACCTGGTCATCAAGTCAACATAGTCATCAAGTTCAACATAGTCATCAAGTTCAACATAGTCATCAAGTTCAACATAGTCATCAAGTTCAACATGGGCAATTAGCAGCTCTCCCCAGTGGCCCTCGCACATTTGACGTCATTACACTGTGGCATGTTCCATCCCCACGAGAGTTGCTGGAGGACATTCGATACCACCTCTCACCAAATGGGATTTTGGCAGTTGCCATACCTAATGAATTAGCTCCGCTGCTGAGAGTCAGAGTCATTGCTTCAAATCATCTGCCAGTTGCTCGGCACGCTCTAGGCGAGTTTAGATTTGTAGAAGAAATCCATTTAACCCACTTTACCCCAAGATTGTCAAAGGCACTTCTTCAACAACGTGATTTCAAGATTCTAGCGTTTGGAGTAGACGATGTTCACGTAGATAGAACCGTCTACACGACAGTTAAATATCACGCTAATCGTGTAATCAATGCGCTGACGAACACGCATTTCGATAGTGCGATGTACGTCATTTGTTCACCGAATAGATAAGTTCAATCCTCGAGTAACGAGTTGCTCGGTAGGTACTATATCTTCATCGCTCGACGCTAGGAGGCAGCAATTTTTATGTCGATTTAGAGCCGCGTAAGTTTTGATTGTGCCACGCAGAAGCGCTTGATGGCGCGCATGATTCGACGGCGTGTTGCTGAGTGCGTTTAGTAGCATGGAGTGCGCTTTTTCTAACACGTGTCGTGCTGAGCAAACCAGTCCGAGTTTTTGGTATAGGTCGGCAATGTTATGGTGCGTCACTACTATCATTGATACCGCTTCATTCGGCTCGCTCCAGCGTGGGAATAGGCGCTCAGCGGCTTGCAGCGCCGCGGCATAAGACGACTGTGCTCTGTCAAAATCATGATTAACAAATTGTCGGTTTCCCAGTGTAATGTGGTGTTTCCACTCATGCATGACTTCTGACCTCTATACTAAAAAATAGTTAGATAGCATTCTGAATTCGGTTTCGATTCTGGCTACCTCGCGTTTTTGTTGATCGGATTGCGACAAAATACGCAAGTAAGCCATCGGTCGATAGACATTGTCTAAACACCAACCTCGCCAGCATTTGGCGATCTGGCAATCACAGATGGTATCGAGAATAATCCGTAACATATCGATCTGAAGCTGGCGCTGTTGGCTCGCTGGCATTTTTTCTCCTGCTTGACAGCACGCGTCGATCCAACCAGTAAGAAGTTTTGGGCAGGTGCCGCATTGACCGTTGCGTACCGCTTTACTGAGCGGATATTGACTTAACTCTCGAGTAAACACGTGCCTGCCCTATTTCGTTGCTGGTATCGGTTTCAATTTAGAATTGGTAGCTAATGCTGCCAATGACAGAGCGACGCTCTCCTTGAAAGCAATCACCTCGCGAAATACAGGTTGATTGATATTCCTCGTCGGCTAAATTACGAGCATTTACGCGCCATACCCAATGCTCCATTTGATATGCCAACATGGCGTCAATCAATGTGTAGGAAGGTGTTTCGATGGTATCGACTCCATCAAATGATTCGCCGGTATAGCGCGCGCCTAGGCCTGCTCGAAAGCCATTTCCAGGGTTATAAGTAACCCAACTTGATGCTTGATCTTCTGGCACGGTGGTAAATCTATAGCCATCTTGTGTTTGTGTGTCTAGCTGACTTAGATTGGTTTCTATCTCAAACTTACCAAGACTAAACTTGGCTTCTAGCTCCCAGCCTGACACGCTATCGATACCGCCGGCCTGTGTGCTTCCAGTTGGGGTTGATGTCAGCAAATTGGATTGTTCAATATCAAAGTACGCCACCGTTATATAGCCAATATTGTCTGGCAACTGTACTTTCACACCAGCTTCTATCTGTTCTCCGTCCTGTGCTTGAAACGGAGTTCCTGTCACTGCATCAAGACCAACCACCGGCTGAAACGATTCAGCGTAGCTAAGATATGGCGAAACTCCGCTGTCAAAAGCATAGAGCAGCCCGCTTGCTATGCTGGTGGATGAGTCCTTTTGGCGCACATCGGCACCAACCGTTACGTTGGTAACATCATCACGTCGCACACCGATATTCCAATGCAAATTGCCTACTTGCATCTGATTGTTGATATACAGGCCGCGATCTTTCACATTGCTGGCAGGCGCATCGTAAAAGTATTGATCTAAGATATCTTGGCTCGGAACATCACCATATTGCGGGGCGAATACATTGATCCAATAGCGGTCGCCGAGTATTGCATCGGGGCCTGCGCTGGCGAAGTCGTAACCAAGGGCATAAGCATAGGCGCTGCTATCGTTGGTTGTTACGTCTTGGTATTGCCCGCCGATCATCAGTTGGTGGTTAACTGCGCCAGTATCAAAGTCTGCTCTAAACCTCAGATCCACTGCGTTTTGCTCGGATTCGGCGGCTGCTTGATAAAAACTTCGAGGAACCAGCCCGCCGCCGTAAAGGCTACCATCGGCATTGCGCACATAACGATCGGCGCTAAAGCCCAGCGCGATCCAAGCTTGTTCGTAGTCGCGATCGCCAGTTGTGCGACGCGCGGTAAATTCAGTTGACCAAACGTCGTTTAATTGATGGTTTGCGAGTAAGGTAACGGACTCAGTAGTGCCATCATAATAACTGAACTCTGGGTCACCAGCATTGAAATCAGACGCAATAAACTCACCATTTGGTGCAGCAATTAACGTGCCGGCAATCGGCAAAAATTGTGCGCCAGCATCTGCCTTAGAATCTTGATAACTTAGCAATAATGTTACTTCGGTATCGTCCGAAGGTTGGTAGCTTATCGACGGTGCAATTACACGCGCGTTATTCTCCACAAACTGGACTTGTGTTTCTGACTCGCGAGCCAAACCTATCAAGCGGTATAGCCAATGACCTTGCGAGTCTAGCTGGCCGTTGACATCAGCGGCGATTTGTTGGTAATTGAAATTGCCAAATGACACGACTAACTCATTGCTAGCATCAGCATTTGGTCGTTTGCTGACGGTATTTACTATCCCTCCTGGTGAGCCTTGACCATACAGCACTGAGGCAGGCCCTTTTAAAATCTCAACTTGTTCCAAGGTATACACTTCAGGGCGAGTGTTGTTGTAATTACCAAACAAGGATTGCAGGCTGTCCTGGTATTGCGGCACGTCGAGTCCACGCACTCTTACCCAGTCACCTCGCGTCGAAAAGCCGAATGCTTCGCCGGCTACACCAGCGCTATAAGTGTAGGCATCGGCGAGTTCAACCGCTCCAAAGTCCAATAAAGATTGACGATCTTCTACCGAAAGCGAGCGAGCCGTTTCTAGGATTGGAGTGTCAGATTTAGTGGCTGAGTAACGAGACAATTCACCGATGACGGTGATCTCCTCCAGCGGCCCGTCTTGAGATTGTGCAAAGGCGCCATTTGAAAAAAGTGCAAGGAGAAGTAACTGGGAACGAAGTTTCATGATGAGTTGAGTTTGTTATTCAAAATTGTTTCTTGTTGGCGAGGAATTTAGTACAATTCATTTGCTAATGCAAATCATTCTCATTCGCGTTCTCAATATGCCAATAATAATACTGGCGGTTTTAATGGCCGCACTCGGATTTACTTTGATTTTTATAAGTTGGAAATCGAAAGGATCATCACCAGACACAACCAACGTCAAGTCACATGCTCGGGCGTACACGTTTATCGGCTGGGTTTTGCTTCTCACTTCAGTGGTGCTTGCTATCCGTCAATGTGGGTTGGAGTTTGGACTTATGTATGCGTCGTTTTGGCTAGCCTTGATTCCTTTGTTGATTGCTGGGCTTAACGTTCAGCGACGTCGTAACGTCAAGGTCGCCGTCACTAACAGTCAGCTAACAAAGTTAGCGCCAAAACACCTGCTAATGAACGTTATACACTTCTGGATCATCGTCCCTGCCCTCTGTTTGCTTAGCTTGTTGCTAAGCCTAGGTATGACCAGCCTGACTAATTGGCAAGCAGTAAACAAAATGACGTTTATAGTGCTTATTTTTCCGCTGCTTTGGGGATTGCTTGCCTATTGGTATCTGTACAGCGAACGTCGTGTGGTATCGACTGCATTAATCATCACTGCGACGTCCGTAATCGGATTTAGCCTTTTCTTATCTCAATAGTCGGTACCCTGTCATGACATTCTCCAACGCATTTTTCTCGCGATCTTTAGCTGCGCACTCATGGATGGGCCTTTTCGTTGGCGCCTTGATGTACCTCATTTGCTTGAGCGGTACCTTGGCTGTCTACTTTGAGGAGTTTGAACGCTGGGAGCAACCCACGGCACAAGAGTTCTTCGATTTTGATATTGGCATGGTGGATCGAGCGTTTAATCGACTGCTAGCAAGTGGTGATACTGAGGTCACTCCGCATATGTATGTCACGTTGCCAACGCAAGGTAATCCACGAGTTGGTCTTATTACCGAGAATGAAGGTTGGTTTATGAATCAAGCTGGTGAGCTAACATCGTCGACGGCGCACCCTTGGACCGATGTCTTGACTGACCTTCACCTTTATTTGCACTTACCAAAGGCTTGGGGAATGATTGTTGTTAGTGCACTTGGCGCGATGTTGTTGGCCTTGGTTATATCTGGTTTTGCATCTCATCGCACGCTGTTTAAAGATGCATTTAAATTGCGCTTATTTGGCAACAAGCAGCTCGAGCAAACTGATATTCATAATCGCTTAAGTGTTTGGGGAGCGCCCTTCCACTTGATGATTGGTGCGACTGGCGCATTTTTCGGATTTTCGATGGTGGTGGTCGCACTTTATGCGGCGGTATATCACAACAACGATACCGATCGCGTAACCCAGTTAGTCTTTGGTGACGAGCCAGAGTTAAGTCAAGAAATTGGTCGTGTCGAACTAGCGAAAGCGTTTAACCAAATGCCTGAGTTGGCACCGAACACTAAGCCTATATTGGCTATCGTGCATGACACTGGGACTCCGGGGCAATTTATTGAAATATATGCTCAATATCCGAATCGACTTATTTATTCAGATAATTTTGTTTTCGACGCCAGCGGCAACTTTATCAAGCAAGAAGGATTTTCTGATGGTGCTATAGGTAAACAAATTATCTATTCGATGTATCGATTACATTTTGGGCACTTCGGCGGCTGGTGGACCAAAGTGGTTTACGTGTTACTGGGCTTGGCATTGACGGTTATCTCGGTCAGCGGTATCAATATCTGGTTGGCCAAACGACGGCGCAAAGACTTGATTAACTATTGTTGGAACGGTTTTGTCTGGGGTACACCGGTCGCATTAACCATACCCGCGATTACCCGTTTTGCTTTTGACTTCACAAATTTTAGTCTGTTCTGGTTGAGCCTAGTGGTCAGTTGCGTTTATGCCTGCGTAACTCGCAATGAAGCGAAATCAAAGCGCCGCCTCATCGTCGCGTGGGCATTGCTCAGCGTAATTTTGGTAACGACCTATATTTGGCGATTCGAGGCCTATGCCCTCCAAACCTTACCGCTGGTAATCAACTTAACGCTGATATGCATGCCGGTGACCCTGTTTATTGCAATGACTAAATTAGTGCAAAAACAAACTTTAACGTGAAGCCACTAAGTGAGCATTTACAATACTTACTCAACCTTGGTAATGCTGACAAACTGATCCCATAAGGTCTGTGCTACCGGGCCAAGTATTTGATCTTGATTTTTAATGATCTGGTAGCTTAAATTTACATAATTTTTGTTATCGCTTAGTTGTAACAATACTAATTCACCACTGTCAATCTTGTCTCTAGCCAAAAAATATGGAACTTTGCCCCAGCCCATGCCGCGTTCGATCAACATCTGTTTAGTTGAGAAGTCGTTGACGAACCAGCACCTCTGTCCATCTTGCACGCCAAAATTATGACCCTTAGTTGTCACACCACTGCCTTGCAAAACTATTTGGTACTCATTGATCAGATCAAGGCTGCTGCTTAAGTTTGGATGGCGCGAAACCAGCTTCGGTGCGGCGACATTGACCAATTTCCCTGACGCTAAAAAATGGTGTTCCAATTTAGTATCGATTAAAAAGGCGCTATCTAATGGCGAAATGCATAGTGTTGCAGCTCGATTGGTCAGGGCTTCTAATGCACCACTAATATATTCTTGCCGAAGCACGATTTGCGTATTTGGAAACATACCTTGAACAGTTTCAAGGATGGGCAATACGATCTTCAAATCGAATGATGCTTCAATAGCAATGGTAATACTAGGTTCGTTTCCAGCTCCAATATGATCAGCGATCTGACGTAAAGACGCTGCCTCATGTTTTACTCGAAGCGCTTGTTGATAGACTACCTTACCGGCATCTGTGAGCGCTAATCGATATCCTGAACGACTGAACAACTCTAGGTTTAATGAGTTTTCGAGTTGTCGAATTGCTTGGCTAATAGCAGGCTGAGTTTTATTTATCTCTCGACTTGCGCCACTAAGAGACCCCAATTCAGCGACAGATATGAACATCATCAATTGATCAAGCTTCATAGGCATTCCCAAAAAATAAATTTTTCCTTATGGAGATATAAAAATATATTAGATATTTATTCACAGCAAGTGGCTGTACTCTCGCTAAGCGGTTCGGTACTTAAAACTAGGAATCGCTTGGATTGCTTTAAAAGGCAATAACAATCACAAAAAAGCTTGCTGGAGACAGACATGAGTAAAGCAGTAAAAATTAGTTTTTGGATTAGCGTGACGTTGGCGAGTCTTGCCCTTGTTGCAGGTGGTGCGGCCAAACTTGCCAGCGTTGAGCAAGTGCATACGTCATTTTCGGTTATGGGTTTGCCCGTTTGGTTCGGTTATTTCATTGGGCTGTGTGAGGTATTAGGTGGTATTGGCCTTTGGTTGCGCAAGGTGAGTGCATTGGCCGCTGGCGGACTGCTAATTATCATGGCCGGTGCTATGTATTTTCACATTGTCTATGACTCTATAGCTAACGGCATTCCGGCCTTTGTTATCAGTCTATTGTTAATACATATTTTGATTAGCCGTATTAAAAATAGCATTAACTAGCAAAAATTTTATGGCCCTACGATTCGGTAAACTATTCTAAAAATAGTTTTACCGAATCGACTAACAAATCGTTTGTAAGGTCTCTCGCTACAAAATTTGAATGCGACGACTCCCTCACCATTCTCCGTCTTAAGCGTTTTCAGCCAGCCCCCAACGCTCTGAATACTGCGATTTGTGCAATGATAATGTCGTAAACACCGCGCTTGGAGGCTAGCTCCGTTTGCAGCAACTTTAGTTCGGCATCTAGCAAGTCGCGAAACGGCGATGCCCCGAATTCGTACTGAGCCTTAGCGATTCTGGCCGATTCAATTGAATCGCTGAGTGCGGAGTCCAGCAATGGCTGTCGATCGCGAGCTGCTTTTTGATTTGATAAGGCAGCATTGAGGTCTTCGAGTGCAACTAACACACTTTTTTCATACTCGGCAAACGCCGCATTTGAGCGGTGTTCAGCGGCATTGACCCTTTGCTTACCTAGCACCAAATTACTTAATGACCAAGATAGGGTCGGCCCAAACGCGAATTGCAGCGCATTATCTTCAAATAATTGTTCAGACTCTTGAGCCGAGTAACCCACAGAACCGACAAGTGATACTTGTGGAAACATAGATGACACGGCCAAGCCGACTTCGCTAACTGAACTAGCCAACTTACGTTCAGCCACCTGAATTCCAGGTTGGCGACGAATCAGCTCGGCTAGCTCGCCAATTGGAAGTGATTGGTCAATATAAGAAGCCGTGCTACGCGTTGAGAGCTGTTGTTTAAGCGCACCAGGAGCGCGACCGGTCAGCACGGCTAATCGAGCTTCGACTTGTGATAATGAGGCTTCAATTGTAGGCATCGCCGCTTGACTGGATTGCAGTTGCGCGCGCGCATTCAGTACATCGACTTCAATGCCTCGACCATATTCCAAAAGCACTTCAGCGACTCTGAGACTGTCTTGCTGTAAACCAATATTGCGTTGCAGTGTCTCGCGTTCCGACAATAGCGATTGAAGTTGAAAGTATTGAGTTGCCACTTCACCAACGACCATCAATTGCAAGCCACGCAACTGCATCAATTGTCCTTCATAGTTGCTTTTGGAAATCTCAATCTGGCGCGATAGTCGACCAAACAGGTCTAGATCCCATTGCGGAGCAAAGCTTACCGAATACAAATCGGTGTCGGCAAACGCATCTGACTGCCCTACTGCGGCCGCTGATTGGCGCGACTCGCTTGAGGATGCACTTATTTGATCAGATGGAATTCGGTCTAGTCTAGCAAGCGTTAAATTTGCCCGCGACGCTTGAATGTTCGCGCTCAGTGCTACCAAATCTCGATTGTGTTGTAGTGCTTGGTCGACTAGCTCTGATAACCGGTCATCATCAAATACCTTCCACCATTCGGTTAGCACCTCGTTAGTATTTTGATACGCTGATATTAAGGCGCCATCTGACAGGAGTGATTGTGTATTAGGCGTCGAGTATTGTGGGCCAATTGTCGCGCATCCGCTGCTAATCAGGGTTAAGCCGAGCCAGAAAAAAGTACGTGTGATGTTGTTCATACCTGCCCCTGCAGTTCTGTTTCATTGCTTCGCGTTCTTCTTTGCTCTCGAGCGATCGTGAGACGATCAAGCATACTGCCCAGAGCTGGGACCAATAGCATTTGAATGAACGTGCCGATTAATACTCCAAAAGCGATGCTTGCCGCCATTGGAATCAGAAATTGAGCTTGGACGCTTTGTTCTAACATTAGTGGTCCAACTCCTAGAAAGGTTGTCAGAGCCGTTAGGAAAATAGGTCTAAAACGGCTCTTGCCGGCCTCAATCCAAGCCTGTCGCGAATCAACACCTTGCGCGCGCAACTCGTTTGCGAAGTCAACTTGAACCAATGCGCCATTAATTACCACGCCGGCTAATCCAACAATGCCAAATATACTCAACAAGCCCATATAAAGATCCATGACCAGATGGCCTAGTACCGCGCCAACCAACCCAAAGGGAATGGCTAACATTACCACTATTGGTTGTGAGTACGAGCGAAACGGGATCGCTAATAGAATAAAGATTGCCAACAACGCGAGTGTGAAATTTCGACCTAATACTGATCCAACATCGCCCATCTCTCTTGCTTCACCACCAAAGTCAAACCGCACATCTGGCACTGACTTCTCGATCTCCGGCAGAATCGCCTCAGTTAATACCGCGTTGGCTTGCTGGCCACTAATTACCGCATTATCGACATCGGCAGTAATCGTAATTAACCGTCGACCGTTGCGACGGTTAATGGTCGACGGACTGAGCGTCTCAGTAACATTGGCCACTTGCGATAGCGGTATGAATTCGCCGGTGCTAGTTTGAATCCGGTAGTCAAACAAGTCGCTGATATGACTTCGTTCAGTTTTAGGTAGACGAACATAGACTCGTACTTCGTCGCGACCACGCTGCACTCTAAGCGCTTCGTCGCCGAAAAACGCACCGCGTACTTGCAAAGCAAGTGACTGCAAACTTAAGCCATAGCGGCGTGCTTCGTCTTTGAGTTCGATTTTGAATTCGCGTTTACCTGCATCAAAGTCATTTCTGACGTCGAATACTCCATTTATCGAGTTTAGCCCAGCCTCAGTTTGGCTAATTGCCTCACGCAAGCTGGAATCTGTATCCGCTGAAACCTCAACCTGAACCGACGCACCAAGTGACACTAGGTTGGATGCGACACTAATCTTGGCCTGGCTTTTGAACGGTGCTAGCGCTTTTCGCCACTTTGCTTCAAATTCAGATGACGAAAAATCGCGATCTTCCGGCGAGGCAAGCTGAATGACGACTGAGCCTTGATTGGATTTAGGTGCGTTTAGTCCGCCGGACCCCGGTGGTCCGCCAGCTTCCTCTTGAGTACCGACTAACACTAATTGCCCTAGCATAAGCTCGTCGACTGTTTGTTTGTCAGTTGCCATTGACCGCGCTACCTCAACTCCCGCCTGTTCGACTTCGGCGATTAATTGAGCGGTTCGCTGCAACGATGTTCCTTCGGTCATTTCGACTGAGGCCGTGACATAGTTACCCTCAATCTGAGGAAAGAAAGAAAATTTAATATAGCCGTTCGCGAGAATGCCAATAGTCAAAACTAACACCGTTACGGCGCCAGTTATGGTGACAAACCAGTGCTTCGTGGTGAAGTCCAAAATACGTTCTAAAGGGCCTTCAATAAAGCGCTTTAATGCGCCATCGACTTTATCTCGAGCTTTGGCAAAAAACTGAAAAACGAAGTTGCGCGGCGGCTCTTGTACATTTATATGTGATAAATGGTGCGGCAAAATCAATAGCGATTCGATTAACGAGAGCCCTAAAATGATGATCACAACAGCGGGAATATCCGTTAGAAACTTACCTAAAATGCCAGGCAGTAATAGCAGTGGGACGAATGCCGCCACGGTAGTTGATACCGCGAATATGACCGGTGCGGCAACTCGACTAGCCCCTTTAACCGCCGCCTCCATGGGCGGCGTGCCACGCTCCGCTTCGGCAAAAATATTTTCGCCGGTAACGATAGCGTCATCAACCACGATGCCGATCGCTAGTATAAATCCAAACATAGATAGCGAGTTTATCGACAGGCCAAGCAATGACATGGGAATAAACGCGGCAGTAAACGACACACCAATTCCAGCTGAGACCCAGAACGCCAGACGCAAATCGAGAAACAGTGTTAGCGCAAGTGCGACCAACAATATGCCGATGATTGCGTTCTTCACCAAAAGATCAATGCGTTGATCCAACTCAACGGCATCGTTGCGCCAAATGACTACGTTGACGCTCTCTGGGAGGCTAGGCTTCAAACTTTGCTCTATATACGTTTCGGCGCTTTCAATTACGTCAAGCACGCGCTCGTCACCAACACGGAAAACGTCGAGGAAGACCGCGGGTTGACCGTTGAACAGCGCAAACTGATCGCGCTCCTGAAAACCGTCGACGACGCGAGCGATATCACGAACTCGAATGACTCCGTCACTCGGTGATGATCGAACAATGATCTCTTCAAAGTCTTGTCGCGTGAGGTTCCGTCCGACTGTACGAATCAGAATATTCTCTTTGGCGGTGTCGATATCGCCGCCGGGTAACTCTAAACTTTCGAGCCGAATTGCATTTGACAAGTCAGCTAAACTTACGTCGTAAGCACGCAAATTATCGCGCGATACTTCGATTGAGATTTCATAATCGCGAGCCCGCTTGACCTCAATCAATGAAATATTGTCTTCAAGAACGAGATCGTCTTTTATGCGGTACGCCAGCTCCTTCAAAGCGGCTTCGGGCAATGCGCCGCTGATCGCTATTTCAGCAACACGAGTTTTACCACTAACTTGCGAGACGATTGGTTCCTCGGCGTCGTCTGGAAAAACCGTTATGCGATCTACCTCTGATTTAACATCATTTAGAGCGCGGCCAATATCGGCGGTTCGCGAAAACTCGAGCTTAACAACCCCAACGCCTTCAGCCGCAGTTGCCGTTACTTCCTTAACACCTTCCACGCCATTGAGTTGCTGCTCAAGCGGCTGAATGATCGATTTCTCAATTTCATCAGGTGATGCGCCGACATACGGCACTTCGACTTGGATTATCTCAAGCGTGAATTCAGGAAAGGCCTCTTGCGAGGTGTTTGACATGCTGATCAAACCGCCAATCAGCATGAAGCCCATCAGTAGGTTTGACGCAACTGGATGTCTAGCAAACCATTCAATAATACCGTTCATTGCCCCTGACCTACTGCTGTTGTTGCTTCAGGCTTGGCGTTGATTTCGGCTTCAGTTATTGGCTCGCTGGACGTATCACCTCGACTGGGATTCAGCAACGGTTCCGACATATCTTGAGTTTGTGGTGAGGCGGATTCAGTGCTAATTGTGTTGCTTGGTTTGACACTTTGGGTTTCGACAGCTTCGTTAAGTGCGGATGGGGCAGTTGACGCTGAGGGCTCTTGTTGTGCTGAGGGCTTTTGTTGTGCTGAGGGCTTTTGTTGTGCTGAGGGCTCTTGTTCCGTTGAAGGCTCTTGTTCCGCTGAAGGCTCTTGTACCGCTGATGGCTCTTGTTCCGCTAAAGGCTCTTCTCCAGCTAAAGGCTCTTGCATCAAGGCAGCTGGGCTGGGTTCGTGGTTGCGAATCTGTACGTGGTTGCCGGGTAGCACACCGCCGATGTCAGACCCCAGAACATAAAGTTCGCCGTTATTCTCAATTGCTGGCTTTATGAAGGCTGTTTCTTGTTGGTTGCTGAGGGTTTTGATGCTCGCTGATTGCACTACGCCAATGCCTTCTTGGTTTACTGCTACGAACCAAATGCTGTTATCTGATCGTACGCTGTCACGATTGACCTTGATATATCGCCCCATGTCGCGGGTTTGAATAAAAGCTTGGGCAAACATGCTTGGTAAAAGTGGAGGTGCTTCGACGTCGGTTTCTTGCAGGGCTATCCCGCGAGCTTCAGGCGCATCTACGCGCACAATCACGTCAATAGTACGAGAGGCGCTGTCTAGTCCGGCTTCAACTCGGTCGACTACAGCAGGCCAATAAAAGCGACTACCACCAAATGATGCTTCTACCCGCGCGGCAATATGAGCCGTTTCAGTACTGAATAAATTCTCCAGCAGCACTGCATCTGATTCAGCTAATGCTACGGAGAGTTCGAATGCTTCGGTTGAATAAATGTCGGCAAATTGCACGCCTGGAGCCAACACATCACCAGTGCTGACTTGCTCGCTAATAACTCGGCCATTGAACGGCGCTCGGATAACACTGCGACTCAGGTCGGTTTGGGCACTTTTAAGACTGGCTTCGAATTGAGCTACTCGTGCTTTAGCCGCACCTAAGGCTGCTTGTCTTTGATCTAGCTCCTCCTGCGCAGCTGCTTTTAGCTCAACTAATTTTTTCGATCTTGCCAATTGCGCCGTCGCAAGAACTAGATCGGCCTTGGCACTGGCTAATTGGGCCTTAAGTTCTGCAACTCGCGCGGACAAGCTAACTGGGTCGATTGTCAGCAATGCGTCACCGGCTTTGAAATAGGCTCCCGACTTAAAGTTATCGCTTAGCTCAATCACTTCACCGGATACCTGTGCTTGTAGCTTAACGGTTGCTACTGGCACAACACGGCCACTGGCAGAAATCTCAAAGTGGCCGCTTTGCCACACCAAAGGTTCGGCATCAATCACAGGAGTTCGTGTTTCAATTGGTGTGAGTTGGGGTTCTGACTTTAGCGCCGTCAATAACAGTAAAACAACCGCTCCGAAACCAACTATTGCCAAGCAAACGAGTAGCCAGCGTTTACGTTCATCGTCAATGTGAAAAGTCATTAGGCCCCCTCTGGCAACAATAGTTTTTGAATATTTGAGAATACAACTCGTTTTATCTGTGCAACTTCTTCAGCCCCAAATGTGCTTATGTTAAGCGCGATTTTGGAGCTCAAGCGACTAACCCTGAACACCAATATTTGCCCAAATATAGTTTGCGCAATGATCGCGTTTTCCAATCTGTTGTCCGGTTGATGCCGAACGATAGACACCAATTTAGTGACTAGACCATGAAACGGGTTTTTGCTTAATTGGTGGTCTTGATTGTGCTCACCTAGTTGAAATTGCGTGACGAACCGTGCCCACCTCTTAGTTTGGTCGGAATCGGGAATCAGTATCTCGATAGTATTTTCGACAATATTCAAAATGTGTTGTAACGCCTCGCCGGCATCCAAACTTGCTGAATTGATAAAACTTTCTGCCGCCGCAACTGGTGCATTACTGTGTGTAGCAATTTGCTCACTTATATAATCCGCAACGGCGCTGTATAGGCCATCTTTGCTGCCAAAATGGTAGCTGATTGAGGCGACATTCATACCTGCGGAATCGCTAATTTGACGAATCGAAACACCGTCAAAACCATGTTGCCCGAACATATCCAAGGCTGCTTGTATTAGCTTTGTTCGAGCTAATTCGCCTACTCCCGGAGAATCATTTTTTACTGTCACGCGGTTTTACCTATAGTCACTCACTGCATTATTGGCGGACAATACGCTAGATCTAAAATTAAATCAAACGTTTGATTTAATTTTAGATCTAGGCAGATTAGGCTTATATACTCGAGCTGTTAAAGCCTGCGAACGTATATCTGCGGAGAGTTTGAATTTTTGCCAGCTAAAGGAGGAGAAAACAAATCGTCGGCATCCATCTAATGTCAGCTGACAATGCTTCGATTTTGGCTAAGCGTTGCGCTTATTCTTGCGTTACTTGTTAGAGTCTATTGGCGGTTCGCTAGATTCGTCCGCTTGTACATTGCCAACTATAAGGAGTGGCGCGGCATCAATATCTTGCGCATCCATCATCTGCGCGACACGCTGCAAAGCAGCGATGATCATGGATTGTTCCCAGGCTTGAAGTTGATCAAACTGTTCGGTGAAGCGATCTTGTAGTGGCACCGGGGCATCTCGCAGTGCAACGGCGCCTTTATCACTCAGATGCACGTGCACTTTGCGTCGATCCTGCTGAGACCGCTCACGGTACAAGTACCCTCGCCCCTCGAGTCGCCCCAATATATTGGTAACCGTGGGCTGGCTTAAGCTCATCTCGTCAGCTAATTTGCTAATCGTTGCATCGCTATGATGCTGGACTGTTTGCAGCAACAAAATCTGCGGACCGGTGAGCCCGATTGTTTTAGCCAGGTGTTTGGAATGTAGGTCGGTTGCTCGAATAACTCTGCGTAATGCGATCAACACTTTCTCGGCTTGTTTCAATGTTTGTAAGACCGCGGCGTAGCGTTTTGCTGTGTGCTTAAAGAATACAACGGAGTGACCATTTCGCCAAACTTGTTAATGAGTCTTATTGAAATAGACAGCTTACGACGCAGCTGCAATCGGTTTCAGGGTGTTGCGTTTGATGAATAATGTATATAACTGAATGTATTATTTACTATGGGAATTCGCTTTGAATCGAATTTGCACAAGTGTTACTATGCCTTTCGGCAAAATCTTGCCACATTTCCTCTATATTTATTATATTCAGCTGAAACTAAATAAGATTTGGTTGACGGATGTTCTTTATCAATTGGGCCACGGACCCACTACTACATGTTCTTTAAGAAAAAATTACCCTTAGCAATCGCGCTCGCTACTTCTGGTTCGGTGTACGCGCAGCAATCGGCAATCGAAGAAATAGTGGTGACCGCCACCAAGCGAGCAGCAAGCACGCAAGACATTCCGATTGCAGTAACCGCTGTATCAGAAAAAACTCTTGAACAGCTTGGGATATCTAACTTCTCTGACTACCTAGTGCAACTGCCAGGCGTCACAGCAGGCGGCAGTGGACCGGGGCAAAACACTATCTATATTAGAGGCGTTGCTTCCACCACACCAAACCTAACTACTGCGGGCGTCGCCGGCCTTGCGCCAAACGTAGCGCTGTACTTAGATGAACAACCCTTGGCGCAACCAGGCCGTAATCTAGACGTATATACCGCCGACATGAATCGTGTTGAAGTATTGTCCGGCCCACAAGGAACACTATTTGGTGCTAGCTCGCAAGCCGGCACGGTTCGCTTGATCACCAATAAGCCAGATCCAACGGACACTTACGGCAACGTAAAAGTTGGCTTTGCTACGACTAAACTGGGCGAAGAAAGCAACAATATCGAAGCCATGTTAAACCTACCCATCACTGAGCAGTTCACACTGCGTGGTGTGGTTTACCGAGACGATCAAGGTGGTTACATTGACAATGTTGCAGGAAACCTAAATCTGACAGAAAGCGCTCGGTTCCGCCCACAAGGAACGGTTCGAGCAAATGGCGTGCCGGTCAGCGCGGATCGCGCTGGTTTTCAATCTACCGCCGATCTGAGCGGTGTACAGTTTATTAATGCAGATAATAGCGCCTTAGTTGAAGAAGACTTTAATGACACCACTTACACCGGTGGCCGTCTTACCGCACTCGTTGATATCAACGATGAGTGGAGTGTGCTGCTGTCTCAATCAGCCCAGCAATTGGACTCGGACGGCGTTTTCTTTGCCGACCCAGACTTAGGCGACTTGGAAATTGCGCGTTACGAACAAGACACAATGGAAGACAGTTTCAGCAACACAAGTTTGACTCTAACTGGTCGATTTGCTGAATTAGAAGTCGTGTATGCGGGCGCATATACTGATCGAGAAACAGAGCAAGTTATTGATTATGCTGACTATATGTTCGTCGGTCAGTACCTGCCCTACTACATTTGTGATAGCTCTGTGTCCTACCCAGGTAGTGCAGCGCCGAGCGGCGTGTGTCAAGCTCCAAACCTGCTTGTCGACAGTCTAACCAACACTAAGATCCAAACCCATGAGATCCGTGTGTCGACGCTGTCTGACTCAAAAGTCAGTGCGACTGTTGGTGCGTTCTATAGTGATTTGGAGTTAGAGGAACGCAATGACTTCACTTACAAAGGATCAACCCAGATTGACGGTTATGGAGCCCAAACCGGCTTTTCACCTAACTTTCCATTCACCACTGGCTATATTTCCGATGCGGGACCATTTCCTGCCGACGTTATCTTCCG
The DNA here is from genome assembly GCF_003315245.1 of Arenicella xantha. Classification (NCBI taxonomy): domain Bacteria; kingdom Pseudomonadati; phylum Pseudomonadota; class Gammaproteobacteria; order Arenicellales; family Arenicellaceae; genus Arenicella; species Arenicella xantha. The sequence goes on from NZ_QNRT01000002.1 coordinate 93,094, forward strand.
CAACGATATCCGCCGTACTGATGAGCAGTTCGGTGTATTTGGCGAAGTAACTTACGAAATGAATGATCAGTTTGCGTTAACATTTGGCGCGCGCTACTACGATATTGAGGTGGATTTTGAAGGCAGCGCTAACTCGTCATTCTGTAACTTGTTTCAATCAGATTCGAACTCGTTCGGTACTGATATCAGCGATATTTACAACGGTGATGGTCAAATCACTTTTCGCGGTACGTGTAGCCCCGATGCACAAATCACCTATAGCGCTGAGACAATTGATGAGAACACTCCAGCCTCTGTGGTAGCTGCGTTAAACGCACCTGATAAAGCAAAAACCGACGGCACAATCTTTAAACTAACCGGAAATTGGACGCCTAGTGCTGACCAACTGTTCTACGCGACTGTGTCAGAAGGCTTTAGACCTGGACTATTAAACCGACCTGGTGGCGCGACTAACCCTGCCGGCACTTTTAGTGTTCCATTTGCCTTGGATACCGATGAAGTGCTGAATATGGAAGTTGGTTGGAAAACCGATTTGTTAGACGGTGCCTTGCGTTTGAATGGTAGTGTATTCAGAGTGGACATCGAAAATCTACAAACGACAATCCTCGATCCGAGTATTACCAACCTATTCTTCTCTGATAATGCGGCCAATGCAGAAGTTACTGGACTTGAAACTGACTTCATTTGGTTGCCTGATCTAGCCGGTTTAACTGTTCGTGGCGCGGTGTCATTTTTAGATACTGAGATCACCGAAGTACTTACCCCGACCAACGATGTTAGAGTTGGCGATGAATTGGCGTTTGCACCAAGTATGCAAGCCAACCTGTTAGCCCGATATGAGTGGAACCTGAGTGGCGATAAAGTTGCTCATGTCATGCCGCATATGGCCTACTCAGATGAATCGTACTCTGACATTATTTCGATTAACCGTTCACGAATCGACAGCTGGACTATGTTTGGCATCACCGCTGGTGTTAGCACTGAAAAGTGGTCTGCGGAGTTGTATATCGATAATTTGAGTGACGAGCGCGCTGAGTTATCACGTAACTTCGTGAATGATCGCCACCGTGTGTCGTATGCGCGTCCACGCACCGCTGGCGTACGTTTAAGTTACAACTTCTAGTCAACTGTAATGAATTCACCAATGTGCGCTTTACTGATCGGCGCACATTGGTGATTCCGTCAATTCTATGCCTGCAGCGAAACCTGATTCTGAACTATCTAGCGTAGAACCGCTGATGCGCGCTGGCGATTTCGCCGCTGCGCTATCCAGCTTAATGGCTCGCCCTAAACAAGACGTTGAAACACTGTATCTAATTGCCGTTTGTTTGCGTTATCAAAAGAACTTCGATGGCGCTCTTGAGACGCTTCAACAACTCCATAGACTATCGCCAGACCATAGCCGAGCCTTACAGGAAGAAGGCCACGTTTTTCGTGCTAAACAAGACTGGAACCATGCACTCGCAGCCTATTCCCGCGCGACTCAGCTTAACCCCGCGTTAGCGGCAAGTTGGCAAGCGCAGTTCGAAATATTGCGTATGCAGCAGCGCGCACCAGAAGCGAATATGATTCTTGAGCGAATCGAACGCTTACAGCAACTTCCCAAGATCTTGGTGTCAGCCACTGATTTAGTCGCTCAAGGTAAACTGGTTAAGGCAGAACAAGTGTGCCGAGCGTTCTTACACAAAAACCCATTGAACGTTGAGGCCATGCGGCTTTTAGCTGACATAGGCCTTAAACTCGGCGTGTTAGAAGATGCTGAGTTTTTACTTAGCACAGCCGCTGACCTTGCGCCAGATGACCCTCAAATTCAGATGGAACTGCTACAAGTATTGCGCAAGCGTCAGAAGTTTAATGCTTCGCTGGCCTGTGCTAAGCGTTTGCTTGAAAAGGCTCCGAATAACCCTCAGTTCCAATCCTTATATGCCATTGAGTGTATGCAAACTGGTGACTACCAAAAAGCGCTAGCACTGTTTGACACTGTATTAACGGCGTTACCTGGCGAACCGATCACGCTGACTTCGCGCGGTCATGCACTTAAGACTGATGGCCAACAGAGTGCTGCCATTGATTCATATACCCGCGCGCTTGCGTCCAAACGCAGCCACGGAGAGGCATGGTATTCGCTCGCCAACTTAAAGACCTTTACCTTCTCGGCTCAGCAAATTACCGAAATGCAGTCATTAGTAGAGCAAGCCTACTTGTCACACAATGATCGTGTATACCTTAATTTCGCGTTGGGCAAAGCCTTAGAGGATCAAGCTCAGTACCACGATTCGTTTGCTCACTATCAGGCGGGAAATGATCTTAAGAAAGCTCAAAGCCGATATTTGGCCAGCAAGATGAAAGAAGAGTTTGACCTGCAACGCAAGCATTGCAACGCCGAATTTGTGTCACGAATTAGTGGCGCTGGCGACCCGTCCCCTGCTCCCATATTTATTGTCGGCTTGCCGCGTGCTGGTTCAACTCTATTAGAGCAAATTCTGTCGTCTCATAGCCAAGTAGACGGCACCTTAGAACTACCTAATATTCCAGCGCTGGCACACCGCTTAAGGCGTGGTCCGCGTGAACAAATTACCGCTAGCAATCAGTACCCAGAAGTATTGCATAGACTGACAAAACAAGAGCTTGCGGAATACGGGGCGACCTATTTACGCGACACTCAAATCCATCGCCAGGACGCACCATTCTTCATCGATAAAATGCCGAATAATTTTCGACATATCGGTCTCATAAAAGCGATTTTGCCGAATGCGAAAATTATTGATGCTCGACGTCATCCGATGGCGTGTTGTTTTAGCGGTTACAAACAGCTGTTTGCTGAAGGCCAAGAGTTTACCTACGACCTAACTGACATAGGTCGCTATTATCGTGACTATGTCGAGCTAATGGCACACTGGCAATCGGTACTCCCTGAGCAAATTTTGCAAGTGAATTATGAGGATGTAGTCGACGACCTTGAGACGCAAGTGAGTCGTATTCTCGATTATTGCGGCTTGCCACATGAAAGCGCATGTATCGACTTCCACCGTACTAAACGAGCGGTCAGAACCCCCAGTTCTGAACAGGTTCGACAACCGCTGTTCCGCTCTGGGCTTGAACAATGGCGTCACTATGACGCATGGCTGAGTCCGTTACGCGACGCGCTCGGCGATCTCCCAACTACTTGTGACCTTCCAACTACTTAAGGCGCCATAGGGGCCAGTATATGTCTGATAATAATGCAACTTCACAAAGCACACGATTTTCAGTTGATCGCCCGGTGTTTTATACCTCCATTATCGCCCTACTAGCATTGGTGGCTTATGCTGGATTGATGCCTAAACAAAGCGGTGAATTTTTCAGCTTGCTGCAGAGTGGAATCGTTACTTACGCAAGTTGGTATTATGTAATGGTGGTGGCAATTATTCTGGTCTGCGTTTTGGTGCTGGGGTTCTCACGAGCTGGTGACATCAAGCTTGGCTTAGATCACAGCCAACCCGAGTATTCGAACTTGTCTTGGTTTGCCATGCTGTTTTCGGCGGGAATGGGCATTGGACTGATGTTCTTTGGGGTAGCGGAACCGGTTATGCATTTTATGTCGCCGCCTCGAGGTGATGGCAACACCGTGGCCGCGGCACGTGAAGCGATGCGTCTAACGTTTTTTCACTGGGGGCTGCATGCCTGGTCGATTTACGCGATTGTTGCGTTGATCCTTGGGTACTTTTCGCACCGTCACGGTTTACCGCTAACGCTTAGATCCGCGCTTTACCCGTTGATTGGCGAGCGAATTTACGGGCGCTGGGGCACCACTATTGATGTGTTTGCCATTCTCGGCACCACCTGTGGTATCGCAACTAGTCTTGGCTTGGGCGTGATTCAGATAAACTCTGGACTGGATCACTTGTTCGGTATAGAGATTAGCAAGGCAACGCAGGTGCTATTGATAATAGGCACGATGGGGCTCGCCACAGTTTCGGTGCTTATGGGGCTCGATGCCGGTATCAAACGACTGTCAGAACTTAATATGACGCTCGCAGCGATTCTATTGGCGATCATTGTCTTGGTCGGCCCAACGGTGTTTATCTTTCAGACGTTCATGCAGAATATCGGTGACTATCTGTCGGAAATTGTATCGAAGACCTTTAATTTATATGCCTATGACCCAACCGACTGGTTAGGTGGCTGGACGATCTTATATTGGGGATGGTGGTTATCTTGGGCCCCGTTTGTCGGGTTGTTCATTGCTCGCATCTCAAAAGGTCGAACGATTCGTGAGTTCGTGTTCGGCGCGATGCTAGTTCCTTGTGTGTTTAACTTATTTTGGTTTAGCGCGTTTGGCAACAGCGCAATTGACCTGATTCTTAGCGGCACAATGCCGGAGCTTGGTGCAGCGGTACAGGAAAATCAGGCCGTCGCGCTGTTTGGTTTCTTGGAAAGCTTCCCAATGTCATCCGTCTTAGCTTTTATTGCGCTATTGATGGTAGTTGTGTTCTTTGTGACATCGGCAGACAGTGGTGCAATGGTGCTGAATATGTTGGCCTCTAAAGGTGAAGATAATACCTCTGCATGGCAGCGGGTCATTTGGACCGTCATGATAGGCTTAATCACCGTAGTGTTGTTGTACGCTGGTGGACTATCAGCATTACAAACCGCATCTATTGCCGGTGCGTTGCCGTTTTCCCTCGCGCTATTGTGGGCAATTTATGGATTCTTTAAAGCGGTGCGCATCGATGTGGCTAAGCGTGATGTAGAAGCATCGATGCAGCCAGCCGCAATGGCAAGCGGCGAAAGTGCATGGCGTGATCGACTTGACCGTCTATTGCATTATCCAGATACCGCAAAAGTAAGCACCTTCCAAACCTCGGTTGTGCTACCCGCCATGACTGAATTTGTAAGCGAACTAAAGGCGCATGGCATTGAGGCATCGGTGACTGACCGAGTAGCTCAAGAAGGTAAAGTCGCCTTAGAAGTTAATCACGAACAGGAAATTAACTTTGTCTACGAAGTGATCTGCGTTAGTAGTGCAGTACCTAAAGTCGGCGAAGTGACAGATACCGAGGACTTAGATGAAACCTACTCGCAAGCAGAGGTTCATCTAAGCGAAGGTGGTCAAGGTTATGACATTATGGGTTGGTCTAAAGACAGTGTCGTTAGCGATATCGTCAGCCGCTATGAAAATCATTTATATTTTATTGACGGCATCAGTTAGCGCCGTGTTAGCAGCTCCACTCGTCATCGAGCGCTAATAAGTCGTCACTGCGAGCATTATGAAAAGCACCTTGCTATCGATAGCGGCGTTGTTGTTTGGCGTCGCAATACTTCTTACCGGTCAAGGGCTTCAGGGCGCGTTAGTGCCCACTCGGGCGGCCCTTGAGAGCTTTCCGACTGCTACGATTGGTGCCATTGGTGCTGCGTATTTTCTCGGCTTTATGATCGGCTGCTTACGTGGCGGCGTATTGATTAGCGCAGTGGGACATGTTCGAGTGTTCGCTGCAATGACAGCCCTAGCCTCAGCGACGCCACTACTGTTGGGCTTGTGGACCGATCCTTGGTTTTGGAGCGTATTACGCTTTCTCACCGGTTTCTGTTTTGCCGTTTTGTATATCGTAATTGAGAGTTGGTTAAATGGCATAGCAACCAATAAAACACGGGGCCTTATTTTTTCAGTTTATGTGTTTATCACATTAACCGTCATGGCTATTGGTCAAATGATGTTGCTACTTTACGACCCGCAAGCGTTACAACTTTTCGTAATCGCGTCAATATTGGTGTCGGTGGCAGCCATCCCCGTGGCCTTGTCGCGCTCTGAGGCTCCGGTTAAACCGCGAGCGGTACGCATTGACCTTCGGCGACTGATAAGCATCTCACGTGCTGGCACAGCAAGTTGCTTCGCAGCCGGATTAACCAACGGATCGTTTTGGGCCGTGTCGGCCATTTTCGCTACGCAATATACCGGAGATACCGATTCAGCTGCTTGGTATATGACGGCTGGGGTAATTGGTGGTGCTGTTTGTCAATGGCCGCTTGGCTATTTATCGGATCGGGTTGAACGGCGTAAAGTGCTTATCGGTACCGCGCTCGGCGCCGGCTTACTCAGTATTTTTATTGTGCTAGCCGGCCGGCAATTAAGTGAGATTCAGCTCATGATGTTTGGCGTGTTATGGGGCGGTATGGCGTTTCCCCTGTATTCGGTGGCAGTTGCCTTAACCAATGATTACGCAAAGCCTTATGAATATGTGCGTGTCTCCAGTGGCTTGTTATTGATTTATGGTATTGGCGCGGTGATTGGTCCGATACTCTCGTCGATATTGATGGGCACTTTGGGGCCAACCGGCTTATATGTTTTCTGCGCTGCAGTGTATGCCCTACTTTGCGCTGTGATTGCTCAAACCATGAACCGCCCACCTGCAACCGACGAGGCACAGTGCGATTTCTCCGATGCAATCGCCAGTGTTTACACCGCATCGAACGTGCTGCAAAGTTCTGATTCGGGGCTGACTAACGACCAGCGGGCGAACGCCAGCGGCGCAAAGTAATCTATATTGATATTGGGCTATTAGTGCTATTGGCGGCAACCATGTGCTTTAATAGCCGAATGAATCAGGCTATTAAACAACTGACGCTGTAATGCAATTAAGGCTAATTTTGGCCGACTGGTTAAACTCCTCAATCACTCAATGCTAATTTCACTGATAGCAATCATTATTGGGCTTGCAGCATTGGTTTGGAGCGCTGATCGGTTCGTGGCTGGTGCCTCGGCTATGGCGAATCACGTCAATGTGCCACCGTTGTTGATTGGAATGATTATCGTTGGGTTTGGTACATCGATGCCAGAAATGATTGTGTCCGCAAGCGCCTCGCTCAACGGTAATACCGGGTTGGCGCTTGGCAACGTAATTGGATCTAATATTGTCAATATTGGGTTGATTTTGGGCGTCACAGCTCTAGTCGCACCAATTATGGTCAGTTCTCAGATTGTCCGCCGAGAACTACCGGCTCTAGTGTTAATCAGTATTCTTTTTGGCTTAGCAATCTGCGACTTTAAGCTCTCACGGCTTGAATCAGTAGGTTTGCTGCTCGGCTTTTTTACACTCATTGCATGGTCGATTTATACCGCTCTACGGCAGCGAGATGATGCGCTAGGTATAGAAATAGCGTCGTCACTCTCCACCACAGATGCAATGAGTATGTCGAAATCGACACTATGGACCGCTGTCGGTTTGGCGCTGCTGATACTCAGTTCACAAGTATTGATTTGGGGAGCAGTTACCTTAGCTGCCGCTGTTGGTATGAGCGACCTAGTGATAGGCCTAACAATTGTGGCGTTTGGAACCTCATTTCCTGAATTAGCCACATCGATAATTGCCGCGCGTAAGGGCGAACATGACATTGCTATCGGCAATGTGGTGGGTTCAAATATGTTCAATTTACTCGCAGTTGTTGGTGTGGCTGGAGTTATTCAGCCGATGCAGTCCATTGCGCAACAAGTATTGATTCGAGACTGGTCTGTTATGCTCGCTTTAACCATAGCCTTACTGCTGATGGCCTATGGTTTTAAGCGCCAAGGCCGCATAAATCGATTTGAAGGCATTGCGCTATTGTGTGCTTACAGTGTCTACACCGGATACCTTGTTGTATCGTCAACCACCAGCTAGCTAGGTCGAACTAATGGAGCGGAACAGCATTGTTAATCCGTGTCCTTGGTGCCGATATACTTAGAACCAGTATTACTTGATAGCTCGGAGGCGCTCATGGATGAGTTAACAGGAAATATCGTCACTTTACCAATTCTATTACGCTCTTCCGTCACGGCGATAAATCGAAGGTCATAGTATTCAATTTGATCATTCTGTTTAGGCATACGATCGAGTTGCTTCATAAATAGTCCGTTGATGGTGTTCGCGTCAGGAAAATTTGGAAAATCAACATCGATGGCACGCGACAGATCGTTTAATGAAACCATGCCGTCGGTCTGCCAATGATCCTCGACCCAGATAACCGCAGCATGAGGGTCGTCTATATCAAGCTCATCAGATATCTCGCCAACAATTTCTTCCAACATGTCTTCCATGGTTACAACACCAGAAAAACTACCATATTCATCCATTACCACCGCTAAGTGTACTCGGTCTTTGCGCATAAGCTCGAATAGGTTGCTAACTTGTTGACGCTCAGGCACCAGTAATGGTGTGCGCAAACACTGTCTTATAACGCCTAATGGATCGGGCGCTTGAGCTCGGTCTGAGCCACCATTAACGGTGACGCCTCCCATCGAACTTACGATGGCACTGTAGATATCCTTGACTAGCACAACCCCAATTGGATTATCAGTATTGCCATCAAAAACAGGAAAGCGCGAATGTCCGCTACTTTGCATAACCCGCAAGGCGTCTTCCCATGAGTCGTTTAGATTGAGTATTTCGACCTGCGGTTTGGGCACCATGATTTGTTGTACTGAATGACTGTCAAATTTAAACATGTTTTGCAGCATTGTCGCGCGGTCAGTATCCAATTCACCGTGTTGCTCAGAGGTATCGATGATCCCTTGTATTTCGGCGTTTGATAACACGTCCGCATGCGTTGCCTCTTCAACATTGAACAACGATAGTATTGAACCCGACGCCTTGTTTAACAGCCAATTCAACGGAAAGGCGCAAAGATAAAACCAGTGCAACGGATAGGCTGACCATAACGACACTGGCTCGGATTTACGAATTGCAAATGTTTTGGGTACTTGCTCACCAATAATGATGTGGAGTGACGAAAAGATTAGAAAACCTAAAATAAATGACGTGGTGTGTACCGTATTGCCGGACATTCCCAGAGCGTGAAACATTGGCTCAAGTAGCGCCGCCACAACGGGTTCCCCAACCCAACCGAGGCCCAGTGACGCCATGGTAATACCCAGTTGACAGGCGGCTAAGTATGATTCTAACTTCTGCTGTATACGCTGAGTTAGCTTGGCCGCACGACTGCCGCTATCTGCCATCTGGTCAATTCGGAATGCGCGAGCTTTAACTAAGGCGAACTCCGCCGCAACGAAGAAAGCGTTAATTGCGAGTAAAACTAAGATCGTTAATATGCCAATTGTTTCGCTACTCATAATCGCATCCAAGTGTTGTTAAAGGCTACCCGTGCTGAAGCAGCATTGGGTTGGCAAAGTAATTCGTCGGCAGTATGGGGTAACGAATCGCAAATTAATAGTGGCGCCAATTCGAATCTTTCGCTTGGCGGATGCTTGCTTAAACCCAGTTCTGAAAGCTCTCGCTAAACCTATCACACGACGTGCTGCAAGCAGCGGATTGCAACGCCCTTTTGATGAGCCTAACCCAAGTGTCTAGCGCAGTTTAGTTATGCTTGTTCAACGCTAGGGCTTACGTCAAGCAACCAACATGCAGTGAGTTTGTACTAGAGCCACCTTTTCCGACGAAAATAGAAAACTTGTATTACCGCTACCACCGCCATAATTGCTAGCAGCACAAAGTATCCGCCTTTGAACCCTAGCTCGGGTATGTATTCAAAGTTCATTCCATAAATGCCGGCCATAAATGTGAGTGGCACAAAGATAACGGTAATAATCGTTAATAGTTGCATTACGCGGTTTAGTTGATGCGACGACATCCCCAAATACCCATCGGTTAAATCGTTGCAAATCTGGTAATACATATTAGCCAGCGTTTGTGTACGCTCAATTTGCTCGTATAGGTCGACTATTTCATGAACTAGTGAATCAGCTAGCAGCGGTTCATCATGACTACGCAAGGCCATCGCCACGTCGCGATGATAGTTAGCGGTTCGGGTCAGCTTTCGAAGTCGCGACTTGTAGCCCGTTAGCTCAGCCAACAGCGTATCGTCCGGACTTTTAAACATCTCCTCCTCTATTTCATCAAGCCGAGGTTCGAGTTCAAGTAAAATTTCAACATAGCGTCGAGCTAGTCGATTACTTAAGCGAATAGCCAGCGCACCAGGACCGTCATAGATTAATGACGGGTCTTTTTCGAGCTGATCAAACAACCAATTGGCGGAAGCCGATGGTTTTGCATGGCGTGTAATCAGAAATCGAGGGCTGATAAAGCAGGAAAGCTGAATAGTGCCACTATTGATGCCATTGGTATCAGCATCTAAGCCTCGCAGTAAGATGAACAAGAACTGCTGAAAGCGTTCTATTTTAGGCGGATGTCGTGGTCGCAAGGCATCCTGAATTGCCAATGGATGGATGCCAAATTCTGCCAATAAAGCATTATCGTGCTCATCAGCCTTGCCTTCAATATCAAGCCAAATGATGTTGCGATCTGATTGCTTCCACATTTCAATCAGCTCTTCCCCACCACTCTGCGATGTCTTGGTTTTGGGGTCGTAAACAAACGCTCGTATCATCGTCGATTCCTTAATTTTTTTCAGTGTGACACTGGACTTAATAAGAATAACCCACTACTAAGGATTGTAGTGTCGGTTCAGGTAACAACACCGTTGTGTCAGGAGATAATTACCATATCACATAGAATATCGCATCGGTGCGACTTCATATAACTGACTTGATTACCCTTTGTGTGCTCGTAAATAGAACCTAGTCATCTAGCATCCATGCAGATGCTGTATGCTCAAACACAGCTATTCAGTGGCGGCGTGTTTGTCGGACTGCTTTGTCTAGGTATAGCGTGTGCAGTACGCGAAACACGTTATACCTAATTCGCTCCGGCTAAGCATGAGTCATGACCACGTCCTACTTACATACCTTACTAATCCAGGAATCTATTATGCGCATCGCCATATTATCTAGAAACAAAAAGCTCTATTCCACTCGACGATTAATTGAAGCTGGTAAGGCTCGTGGTCATGAAGTAGATGTTATAGATACATTACAGTGCTATATGGATATCACCAAGAATCGTCCGGTTGTTCGGTACCGTGGTGCCGAGTTGCCAAAATATGATGCGATTATTCCGCGCATCGGCGCCTCAATCACATTTTATGGAACCGCGGTAGTGCGACAGTTTGAAATGATGGGCACCTTCTCGGTCAATGAATCCGTAGCGATAAGCCGGTCGCGTGACAAGCTCCGCTCTTTGCAGCTATTGTCACGGAAAGGGATTGGACTGCCGCGCACCGGTTTTGCCAATAAATCATCGAATACACAAGACTTGATTAAGACCGTAGGAGGCGCCCCATTGGTTATCAAGTTGTTAGAAGGTACCCAAGGAATTGGTGTTGTGCTGGCGGAAAACACCAAAACGGCAGAGGCCGTTATTGAAGCGTTTATGGGGCTAAACGCCAATATTTTAGTGCAGGAGTTTGTCAAAGAGGCAAGTGGTGTGGATATCCGCTGCTTTGTTGTAGGCGACAAAGTCGTAGCGGCTATGAAGCGACAAGGAGCTGAGGGCGAGTTCCGCTCCAATTTGCATCGTGGCGGTTCGGCCAAACTAATAAAACTTAGCCCTGACGAACGCGCTACCGCTATGGCCGCCGCTAAAGCAATGGGACTGGGCGTATGTGGTGTCGACATTTTACAGTCCAATCACGGCCCAGTCGTCATGGAGGTTAATTCAAGCCCAGGGCTTGAAGGCATAGAAGCCGCAACTAAGCGAGACGTGGCCGGAATGATTTTTGAACATATTGAAAAACATGCTAAACCCTTTGCAACCAAGACTCGCGGAACTGGTTAGCCGAATTCGTCAACAATAGAAAATCAACTAGGCATGCTCATGCAGCAAAAAATGCACTCATCGACCTAAGCTGTTGCTGATTGATTTGTAGGCATCGTAGTGACTCAGAAAGAGTGAGCCAGTGAGCCTATCAATGAACCCGACTTTGTCCAATTGTGCTTTAACCGGCACTTTTAGTTCAGATAGGTGTAACTGCTTGGATTGCTCACGCATTCGAGTGTTTTGCTGTTCCAACATTTCCAGCGCACTAAGGTCTATGCCGTTAATAGCGCCACAGTGAAGAATTATGTGCTTGACTTGGGGGCGATCGATCAACAAGTTATCGATATAGTCTTCAAGATAGCCAGCGTTGGAAAATAGCAGGCTTTCATCGATACGCAGCGACACAATAGCGGAGTTGGTTTCAACCTCAAAATGCTTGATGTTTCTAAAATGGTGGGAATCTTGAAGTAGCCCTATCTCGGCAATATGAGGCTCAGACGTGTGATACAGATGAAGTAAAATAGACGTGACTATTCCGCTGGCAACGCCGATCTCAACGCCAAGGTAAAGCGTCATCGCGACCGTGATCAGCATGGCACTAAAATCACTTTTGGAAAATCGCCATGCCTCGCGAAATATCGCGATATTGACCAAAGACAGCACGGCCACAATGATGGTTGCCGCTAACATAGCTACCGGTAAGTAGTGAAGTAACGGTGTCAAAAACAGCGCAGCTAATGTAATGCCTATTGCGGTAAAGATCCCTGCGAGTTGGGTTTCTGCACCAGCGTCAAAGTTAACGACCGAGCGAGCAAATCCACCGGTCACTGGGAACCCTGCGGATATACCGGATGCTAAATTAGCGGCACCAAGCCCTATAAGCTCCTGATTTCCATCTATCTTTTCACGTCTTTTAGCTGACAAGGTTTTACCAACAGACACCGATTCAACGTAGCCGATAATTGAGATTAGCATTGCTGGCAATGCCAACGCCTTAACCGCGTCCATCGAAATTCCAGGCAACTGAAGAGCCGGAATGCCGGTTGGAATAGCCCCGACGATATCCACGCCGCGAAGGTCAAGCGCAAAGCCTGCGACAATAATTGTGGTTGCAACAACGCCGATAACCGGTGCGACTTTGGCGAGCACCTTCGCTAAATCTGCCTGAACTCCGCATAACTCTAATAGTCGCGGCGCGCCGCGCCTAGCCCATACCAAAAAACCTAAAGAGCCTATTCCGAGTGCTAAAGTATATTTATTAAACTGCGTGACACTCGCAAAAATCGACTGTACGAGCTCAAAGAAGTTGTGCCCTGAGGCTGGGATTCCCAAAATATGTTTAAGCTGACTCAGCGCAATCACCAAGCCGGATGCAGTGATAAAGCCTGCAACCACGGAGTGTGACAAGAAGTGCGATAGAAACCCGAGCCGCAAAATTCCCAGCAGTAATAAAAAACCGCCTGACAGTAGCGCTAGCAACATGGCGCCTTCGACATAGCCAACAATACCTTGCTCAGTAACGACGCTAAGCGCCGATGCCGTCATAAGCGAAGCAATCGCGACGGGGCCAACGGCAAGTGTTTTACACGAGCCAAATATCGCGTAAGCGACTAGTGGCAGAATGCTCGCATAGAGGCCCACCTCTGGCGGCAGACCAGCCAACATGGCGTACGCCAATGACTGTGGGATCAACATGATTGTGACCACAATTGCCGCAATTAGGTCACGGCCAAGCTTGCCGCGATCATAGTCGCGCAGCTGTCCGATAATCGGAACGGTCTTGGTTAGTCGGCTCAATAGCATAGTTTTAGGTTTGTGTTGGTTAGCAGTTGATGGCGTCTAACTACATCGGCGAGGCCATCCACTCCCTACCCTTCAACATCGCATGCCAGTAAATTGCGGGTAAGATATTGGCCTTGAGTATCCAAGCAAACTTCGTCGGTTTAGTACCATTATTTAGCCACGCTGGAAATGACGGAGCTAATTTTCCACCATAAGTGAATTCCGCCAATACAATTTTGCCACGTTCTACTGTAAGCGGACACGAGCCATAGCCATCGTAGGCGACACGCGACTGATTGCTGGCAAACACATTTGCAATATTCTGAGCCACCACTGGTGCTTGTTTACGAGCTGCAGCCATGGTCTTTGCATTGCCAGTGTTCATTACATCGCCAGCGCCCCAGATATTTGGATACTGTTTGTGTTGCAATGTTGCAGGGTCGACATCTAACCATCCTGCGGCATCGCTCAACTCGCATTCGCGAATAAATTGCGGTGCTCGCTGCGGTGGGCATACATGCAAAAAGTCGAACTTAGTTTCCACGATTCGTTCTTGTCCGTCGCCATCAACCTGCTTAAACCAAGCCGTTTTAGTGTTGCCGTCGACTTTCATCAAGGTGTGCGAAAGCTTCAATTGAGCACGGTATTTTTCGATATAGCTCATCAGTGCTGGCACGTACTCTTGCACACCGAACAGGACGCCGCCAGCATTGTAAAATTCAATATCGATATCCTTTAATCGGTTTGAGCTAAGCCACTCCGAAGCCGAAAGGTAGAGCGCTTTTTGCGGTGCGCCGGCGCACTTGATGGGCATCGGTGGTTGCGTGAAAATCGCTTTTCCCTGCTTCAAATTCTGTACCAACTCCCACGTGTACGGAGCGAGGTCATATCGATAATTAGAAGTGACCCCATTTTTACCAAGAGTCTCCTCTAAGCCTTCAATGCCGGCCCAATTGAGTTCTAGACCGGGCGCAATAACCAATTGCTGATAGCTGACCGTGCCGCCATCATCAAGGCTCACGTTATTGTCGTTTGGTGTAAAGCCCGTCACGGCTGCTTGAAGCCACTGCACTCCAGAAGGTATGACGTCTTTAGTCATTCTATGTGTGCTCTTAACGTCAAATACTCCCCCACCGACCATAGTCCAGCCAGGTTGATAGTAGTGATCGTCCGATGGGTCGATGACCGCAATGGTCACTGATTTATTGCGCTTCCTTAGGCTGGCGGCCGTCGCGATACCAGCCGAGCCGGCACCAACTATGACAACATCAAATGCGCGATTATTAGCGCCAGTTGGCGCGGCACTTTTTGGCAATGTGTTAGCGCGCTCAAAAATGACTTTTGAACGAGCTCCAGACCGACAATAAGCGTGAATCTTCTTGCAAGAGGCCAGTAATTGGTGGAATTCTTCAAGCTGCGCATCGCTGAGCTTTCCGGGTTCGAATGGAATCGCGTACGCGTCAATTCCAAGCTTTTCCGCAGCGGTTTTGATTTCGTCATAACTAGGCTGTTCAGCAGACTCGCCATCGGGTCGGTTGCATACCAGAATTTCCACGCCGTCGGCTTTCAAACGAGTGATGTCATCCGGCAAAATCTGATCGGAGACGGACATTGAGGCGTTTATTTTTTCGATTTTCATTTCGGTGCTACTCCTTTGGTGGTCGTGGGCGGTTGATACTATTGCGAATGTGCAATGAGTATTTTCTTTAGGCCTGCGACCGGAATTTTCAGATAAGTCGTTTGATTATCCTCTGGTTCAGGAAAGTGACCTGCTCGCATGTTTACCTGCAATGAAGGCAGAATAAGGCGCGGCATGCCTAAGCTGGCATCTCGAGTTTGCCGCATCGTCACGAACGCATCTTCTGATATGCTGTCATTTACGTGGATGTTCGAGCGCTTTTGCTCTGCTACCGTGGTCAAATATTCTAATTCTCGGCCGTTTGGTTGATAGTCGTGACACATAAACAGGCGCGTGTCGTCAGGCAGACTTAAGACCTTTTTAATTGATCTATAGAGTATCCGCGCATCGCCACCGGGGAAATCGGCGCGTGCTGTGCCACCATCAGGCATAAACAATGTGTCACCAACGAAAGCCGCATCACCAATCAAATGCGTCATGCAGGCTGGGGTATGTCCTGGAGTATGAATTGCACGACCTTCAAGCGCGCCGATTTGGTAGCGCTCATCGTCATCAAACAACACATCGAACTGCGAGCCATCACGCTCAAACTCGGTGCCTTCATTAAACGTTTTACCGAAAACACCCTGAACATCGACGATATGTTTACCAATTGCAATTTTTCCGCCCAGAACTGACTGAATATAGGGCGCAGCGGATATATGGTCAGCATGAACGTGAGTTTCTAACAAGTACACCACGTTTAGGCCTTTTTTGTTAACGCAATCAATTATTTTATTAGCACCATCATAGGCAACGGTGCCGGACGGATAATCGAAATCGAGTACTGAATCAACGATTGCGCAAGCGCTTGAAGTCGGGTCTTTAACGATATAGGAAAAGGTGTTTGAGTCTTCGTCAAAAAACGGAAGGACTTCAGGTTTCACTGGTTTTTGATTTGTCATATTAGGCTTACCTCTTTGAGTTTATTCTTCGCTGGGGCCGAGGTTTTATGGTGATTTCAGCCCAAATCGAATGCGTTGTGAATTTCTATGAATCGTATTAAGCATAAGTCGTGCCAACTTCAAAATGGCGAACTTGTTGGGGGATATAGGGTTAGATTCATGCATTCTTTGTCATTATTGACATATCTGTGCTATTAATGACAAAAATCCTGCGCTTAGTTCAAATTATGCAAAACCACGACAACATGGGGCAAATGCTCGAAGCCTACGATGTGCCAGCTATTTTAGTTACCGCGGACTATGAGATTTTGGCGAGCAATACAAAATATCGTGAGAGCTTCGGTGAAATAGATTGGCAAACTAAGCCCCGTTGCTATGCAGTCTCTCATGGTTACAATCGTCCGTGCGACCAAGCTGGAGAAGACTGCCCCTTATTGGCGGCTAAGGAGTCGAAACACAAAGAGACAGTTCTGCACATCCACCAAACGCCAAATGGGCGCGAGCATGTAGACGTCGAAATGATTCCGATCTTTGACGAGCAGGATCAGTTGAGTTTTTTCGTTGAACTATTAAAACCAGTGCCCTTAGCGAGCGGCAGTTTGGGAACCCAGAAGATGTTGGGCTCCAGTCAGGCGTTCGAGAGGATGCTTCGATCTGTAACCCAAGTAGCGAATAGTAACGCCAGCGTATTGCTGCTGGGCGAATCAGGCACCGGCAAGGAGCTCGTAAGCCAAACGATACATATGGCAAGTAAACGCAGCGACCAAGCTTTGGTGACACTAGAATGTTCAGGTTTAAGCGAGACCTTAATTGAGAGTGAGTTATTTGGACACAAAAAAGGTGCATTCACCGGCGCTAATTCTGATAAGCCTGGCCTCGTTGAGAAGGCGCATGGAGGCACACTCTTTCTTGATGAAATTGGTGATGTTTCGCTAGCCACTCAAGTAAAACTGCTGCGACTCATTGAAAGCAAGACATTCCGCCGAGTTGGTGGCACCGAAGTTCGCACTGCCGATTTCAGATTGATCTGCGCAACCCATCGTGATCTAGCGAACTTGATTGAGCAAGGGCTATTTCGACTAGACCTTTATTATCGAATTAATGTATTTCCAATTCTGATACCGTCACTTGATGACAGGCTGTCGGACATACCTCAGTTAGTGGAGCATTTCCTTAGGCTTGAGGACGAGAGCTTACATATTACTCAATCGGCCATCGACGTGTTACAGCATCATCGCTATCGCGGCAATATTCGAGAGCTTAGGAATATCATTGATCGAGCCGTGGTACTTTGTGAAACAAATATAATAGATGAGACCGTAATCACTGAGTGTATTGATTTAGACCGCTCTCTACATCACGCTCCGAGTTTGACATCGAAGCACGCCCTCTCTTTGCGAGATATCGAAGCTGAGTATCTAAACGACCTAATGAAGCAGTGTCGAGGCGATAAACAAAAAGTTGCCAATATCGCTAAAGTGAGCTTACGGACACTCTATCGAAAGCTTGACCGGTATGCCATAAGCGAGGCTGACACTTAAGATTAGACGTGCTAACTTTGCTTAAATACATTCTTTAAGCGACTGTTAAATAAAGGAATATGTGAAAATAAAAGCCGCTATTTTAACCAACTGGAAGCTTATCAAGAGCGAGCTTCCAGCTAAGCAATGTGAATTGATATGTTAACTAGGGCAAACAACGAAAAATAGCGAATGTTTGCTGTCCATCTTGGATCTTGGATGTAGCGGCAATTGTGTCTCCTTGTCGCTCAACGGCATCATTCATCGCCAGCGTTTGTAGTTCCTGCCGAACCTTCTCAGCACTTCGATTGAGTACCGACACTGAGTCCTTAGTGTAGGCAGTCACTGAGCCAAGATTTCGGCAATCAGTGACTCTGTCCAGTGGCACAACGCGCACACGCTCAGCACCTGGTGTTTTTTTTACCCAAGTACAACCGGTTACTATCGTTGATGTAATCAAAATGGTCATACATAACACCGGAAGCTTTTTGGAACGAGTTCTAAGCATAGATTTTCTCCAACAGTGTGCGTTCGCCGCATCAAAAGTGAATCATTAATTTAGCCTTCAATATTACTCTAGTTAAACACTAGCGCTAGCTGGCTGTCAGTTTTGTAACCTCGTAAGCATAAAACAGACGCCTAACTTAATAATCTAAGATAGAACAAACAGACATGTTTAGATAATCGAGTATGAAACATGGATTGCACGACCACTTGGATGATGGCGCTACTTAAGCTAGAGTAAGCGCCTCCACCAAACGACCCACATAATTACCTGCTCTTGAAAGCCAGTCGACTCTCTCAGAAATTGCATAAATGGTTAGGACTGCTGGTTGGCCTACAGCTACTGATTTGGACTCTCAGTGGTTTGTATATGGTCGTGATAGATATCGATATTATCCATGGCGATCACTTAGTTGTGGAACCTTCAAATCAGCTCGATTTAATCGACTGGCCTTCGCTGCCGCCAACATTGTTTGAGACGCTCGCTAAAGCCAACCCTGAAGCTCAATCGATATCGCTGAATTTACTTAGAAGTCAGCTAATGTACCATGTTGACAACCCTAACAAGACCACTCTATACGATGCAAAATCTGGCTTAACGGTGGCTGATCTGACAGTCGAGGAAGCTCACCAACAAGCCCAGCAATACTATGCTGGCGATGCTGAAATCAGTAGCGCAACTCTAATAGAGGCCAATCCACCATCTGAAATTGGTTCTCGTGCCCTGCCCTTATGGCGTATTGATTTTGATGATATATGGGGATCAAGCCTATATATTTCTCCTCAAACTGGTGAATTAGTAAGCAAGCGACATACGCTGTGGCGAGTGTTCGATTTCGCGTGGATGCTCCATATTATGGATTACGACGAGCGGGAGAATGTCAATAATGGCATCTTACGGATCACCTCGAGTCTAGCTCTGCTGCTGGTTTTCAGCGGCGTTTGGTACTTGTACTTCCGACTTAATTTGGGTCGTATTTGGCGGAGAAAAGCACAGTGACACTGCGTTTTCTGCATAAGTGGCTCGGCGTGGTTATCGGCTTGCAAGTGATAATATGGGTAGTCAGTGGCATGCTGATTAGTTTTATTGATCATAAAACAGTTTCTGGTCGACTAACTCGTACGCCCCAAGACTTGCCTGCCATAGCCCAGGTAAAAGCGCCGTTATTTCCAATTCAGAAACTGATTGCGTCGGCACCAACATCTCAGGTCAGTTCAGTCGCATTAACGACCTTCATGCAAACCTTGAGTTATCGCTTAGAAACGCCTAGCGGCCCACTTTTTTATGATGCGACAACTGGCCGCCCTCTGACCGTATCGAAGCAGGAAGTGCAACAAGTGGCGGTACAAAGCTATCAAGGTGACGGCCGATTAATGTCTGTTGAATACCTTAAAAGCGGAAGTCGTGACGATAATATTAAGGACGCTGCCTGGCGCGCCAACTTTGATGATGACCTCGCTACACGAGTTTACATTTCTACCGCCGACGCGTCGGTTCTGGCGCATCGAAACCGTTACTGGAAAGTGGTCGACTTTCTGCTAATGTTGCACTTCATGGACTATCCTCGAAAGCATAATTTCAATAACCCGCAAATACTGATTGTGGCATTTTTGACATTATGGTTAGCAATCTCAGGAGTATTGCTGGTGATGACGACCTTTACACGTCGTGATTTTACTCGGCGTGGCTTAGTTCGCTAAAGCGCTTGGCGCGACTTACGTTTTTGCTTTGCATAGTTTTTGCTTTGCATAGTTTTTGCTTTGCATAGTTTTTGCTTTGCATAGTTTTAGCTCTGTATAGTTGCTGATCTCACTAGCGCCAAACCACAAATGAGAATGAGTAGAGCCAGCAATGCGCGATCAAATAAAGCCGGATGTTGGCTATAAAATGAGCCTTGTGCCTTATTCGAAATCGGCACGTCGACCAAGTAGCCCGCAGCACGTCTGAAATCTGACTCAAATAGTCTATCCCCACTCGGTGAAACGACAATTGACGGCCCGTTGTTAGTGACGTGTACCAGCGGGAGCCGGTTTTCGACAGCTCTGAGCGTCGATGACATAATATGTTGATAAGGTTGAATACTTGAACCAAACCAACCGTCATTTGATAGCCCCAGCAACAACCCGCCGGGTCTGTCTGTTTGACCACGCTCTAGGCGGGACTTGTGAACCGCTGTGCCAACGAATGCAGGAAATGTTGTTTCATAACAAATCAACGGAATTATTGTGGCCGACTCGGTGTCAAACGACAAAAACTGATCTCCGGCCTGAATTTCATTGAGAAAGTCTCCCAACCAACGTTTAATCGCCGCCTTGGAAGCCGGTTCGCCTACGAACCATGGCAAATATTCACCGAAAGGAATGCGCTTTAATTTTTGATATTGGCCTAACTCAGAGCCTGTAGCATCGATCATAATGGCCGTATTGTATTGGCTCTCAATTTTCCCAGTCAAAGCGTTGCGTCGCTGACTGGTATCCTGAAAAATTAGCTGCACCGCAAGGTCTTGAGTTCGTGCGGCAAACGCATGTTGAACCTGCTGATGATTCAAATATCCTTTAGGTTGTGCTTCCGGCCATACGACTATTTTCGCGCCGAGTTCACTTAAGCGCTCGGTCATGTGCATCTCTGGCGGAAAGCTAAGGCTATAGCCTACATGCTGAATAGTCTTGCCCAGAGTCGGCGTCTCGTTGGGTTGCACAATGCCAACTTTAAGCTTGTCCCATGCCGTCGTTTCTTGCTGCCACCACCGATAGGAAGAGTGGCCATATGAAAACCAGACTATTACGATGAACCCAGCAATCAACCATGCCAGTTTACCTGGAGCTTCACCACGAGGTGCGAGCGGAATAAACCGATGAATCGAGTAAAAAACAATAATATTCACCAAAGCGATCAGCGCATCAAGTCCGTGGGTTCCAACCCACTGCGTGGCTTGCAGCGCTGGTAAGAAGTCGCTCTGAGTTTCAGCAAGTTTCATCGGAAACAACACTGGGAAATAGACTGTCATCGCCGCCACGATGATTGGAAACAAAAGAAACTCTGATACCGTTGTAGCGCGGCGAAGCCACTGAAATATCAAGGTGATTGCGGCAATTTGATGTGCACAATATAACCACACAATGAAGGCTAACAAGGTGCTCTCAAGCCGAGTTAAGCCTTTTGACAACACAATAAAATCGACCATCCAGTACATAGCCATTGCATACGCAACTAAGCCACCAAACAGTCCTAGTAGATAGCTACGCTTGAGTGACGCTTTTTCCAACGCAAAAAGCAAAGGCACGAAAGCGATCCAAGTGAAGAAAAAGTCACTTTGCCGAATAAATGCCGCGGACAACAACGCTGCGAAAATGAACATCAGCATGAGTTGCTTTAACCACATGTTCATTCCGACCAAACGCGTCTTATTCCGATTAATCACTTATTTTCT
Source organism: Arenicella xantha (assembly GCF_003315245.1). NCBI lineage: Bacteria > Pseudomonadati > Pseudomonadota > Gammaproteobacteria > Arenicellales > Arenicellaceae > Arenicella > Arenicella xantha. The sequence continues at coordinate 114,541 of NZ_QNRT01000002.1, forward strand.
GCGAGTTATCGCGAGCCAGCCGAGTCGTTTGATACTCTTGTCGCAAAGTGTTTAAGCGCGTTACCTTCTGCGCCTTAGTAAGGCTTGGATCGAGTTGAATGAGTCGACGTTGATTTAGGTAATGTGTTGTTATATTTCGCTGGCTAAATAGCGCACTCGCTTGCTCATGCCCAAAAAAATCTTGTTGTTGCTGCTCTAGGGTTCGATCCAAGGTCTGCAACAACCTATATTTGTCACCATCCAACAGACTGTTGAGCTTGCTCTGACCTGCTCGGTAAGCGCTCCGGTAGTGATTATATTGTCGCAATAACGGCGCGATTTCCACGCTGCGAGTATCAGGCCAAATTTTAGCCGTTAGTAAAGCCAGACGACGGTAATCGCTGGGAACCATTTGATCCGGTAGATAGCGGTTGATTGAATGTAGGATCTCAGCCGTTTCAGGGCCGAGGGTCAGCGCCCCCGACGGGTTAATTTGAACTTTCCAAAGAAGCTTCTCGATGGCATAGAAGTCAATGTTCCCCGCGTAACTTCCCACTGGCTCTGGGTACTTTTCATCTAAGGTGCGGGGTTGTAGCCATGCCTGCGACGCAGACCTGGTTTCGCTATCAAAGCTTGAGTGATGTAATCGATAATGATGAGCCACAAGCCAGCAAACTATGCCGATCAGCAAGTAGAACCCGCCCGCTCTGAGTGTACTAGTCAACATAGTCGGTAATGACACGCAAGCAGTGACTTGGGGAAATCAGCCATTCCATTGTCACTGACATCGTGTTTACTGAACTGGAGTTTGAGTTTGAGTTTGAGTTTGATCTTTTAATCGATCTTGCAGTTCCTGTTGTCGTGCGGCAATTTGTTCGCTCGACAGACTCGGGTCTACACCTAGCTTCAAACTTTCAAACATGTACTCGGCGTTCGCGTCAGACACTTGAAACAGCTGCTTAGTCGTCTCACTACCCAAATAAACCTCTCGTAACGCCTGCAATTCAGAATACAGTTGTTGGTCGCTGGTCAACGACTGCAAGGTCGGCTCACCGTGTGCGTTTGCAGTATTCTCATACATTTGACTAAACTCCTCCTTGGCACGCAAGAACTGCCGGTAATCGTCAACTAGCTCAGCGGTTTGCTCACCGGCCTTTCCAGGCAGCGCTGATTTGATCAGCTCTTGTAGCTCGGTGGCAGATGCTTGGTCTAGCCTATTGTAAATTCGCTCCAAGGCTTCATCAAGCGATAGCAAAGCGTCATGATCGAGGACCACGTCGCCGTTATCATCTAGTTTCACTGCCTGCAAAGCATCATAAACAGACTTTGGCGTAAATGGCCGTGAGGATTGGTCGGCGGCAGCATCGGCCGTGTTACCAGACACGCCAACCTTGTCCCAACGCCATGCGCTTCCAATATTGTCGGCCACAGACTGTTGCGTTGTCGCCGATAATGTATTTTCTGAAATTCGGTCGGCAGATCGCTGAGGGGGGTACGTTGGGACGCTAGAATTCTTTTGCACCACGACAATACCAACCAACAACAGTAGAGCCACCGAGACCGCGATAATTGTAAGGCTGAGTTTCGACATATAACCTCCTCTTCTATGGAACGTACGTCGAGGAGTGTGTGGCAAGGGTATGCGCCTTACCAACTCCTCATGTAACTAGAAAACATGGAACTCGATTGCTCGAGCCCCATGTCAACGCGCGCATCACCGTTTAGTTGATAACACTGTGCGCGTTATTGCTAAACAATCTTCTAGGTAAAGTCGCAAGTATCACGAAATTCAGAGATGCGGCTATTCGACTCGTGATTTGGTCCGCATAGGAATTGATTATAGCGGTGATCCTTGTCCAAAAATCGTTTCATCCAAGACACACCATAGGTCGCGAGCAAAGCATTATTGCTATTGCTACCATTGGCGCAATTATGTTGACCGCCAGAAATCTCCATAAAAGCTTTGTCCGTGCTTGTAGGAATTGTGTTGTAGAAAGGACTGGCGTGCGAGCTAACGTTAGCAGTGGAGTCGTTTTCGCAGGCCATGATCATTGTTGGTACCGCTATTTGATTAAAGCTATTACTACCTGAATTCCAAGGAGCAAGAGGCACCGCCGCACTTAAGCGATTACGAGAGGCGCTTTGTAGCGATCCGCCACCGCCCATGGAAAATCCCATGGTTGCCAAGCGATTTTCGTCCACCAGGCCAGAGATAGAACTACTTGAGCTATCACTTTGCGATATCAAATACGACAATGCACTGTCGAGCTGTCGGCTTCGGCTATCAGGCTGATCGAAGCGCGAGTTAGTATCGATGGTAATGACTACAAAGCCATGAGAAGCCAACAACGGCCCCCACCAAGCAATTGCCGACTGCGTATTGGTAAAGCCTGGCGCTATAGAAATTGCCGCCATTTCTTGGGATATGTTACTTGGATAGTAAATCGTACCGCCGCCGAATCCATCGACAGAGCTAGACACACTGACTGTTGAGACTGGCTGGGGTCCTTGCGCGGCACTCACGAAAGAGAGACTTGGGTTAGGGCCAAGTTCGTATCCGCAATTGCTGGTGCAAGTATCTGGCAACGGTAGGTCGTCACCGGTACTGCCTCCCCCGCTGCCGCCACCGAACGCGGACAAAGAAAAAGAGAGAGAGATGATACATAGGGTTGATTTGATTAATGTGGTGGTTTTCATAGAGTTATCCTTTGGTTTATATCATTATTGTTTTAATAAAATACTTCATTGATCAACTACAAAAAACTACGTGTCCAGTTACCTGAACAGATTAATCATATAATAATAAGATATATTAATAAACAGATGACAAGGAAGTCATGCGCAGACCCATGCACACCGAAGCTCCGCTCAAGCCGACCTAAGGTTTTATAAGCTCTCCGTGGCTTTGACGTAGGCGTCCTAAAGTAAATTATTAGTGACTGTTGGCAAAAAACGTAGCCGCCGCGAAAAATCTTAAGTACTTGATAAATAGTATTATTTACCTTCAACGTGCGAGATTCGAAGCGATGAATAGATGAACACTAAGCGATTCCTTTTGCAGGTATCCGAAAAATAGCTTGGAAAGCCTTAATTTGACTGCTTACTGTTTTAAGCGCAAACCAGTCATAAAAAAGAGGCTGAACTAGTTAACTAGCTCAGCCTCTTATTGGTATTCACAGATACTTTACTAAATACTATCGATTCGCATCCGCGTCATCTTAATAAGTGCGAATGAGCAATAGGCTCCTATTGAATAGTGCTTTCGGTAAGCTTCAACAGACGCCCTCCCTTGCTGTCTTCTAATACCCATATCGCGCCATCGGGCCCTTGTTCTAATTCACGAATACGGGTTCCCATATCAAAACGATCGACCTCCTTAGCAGTATCGCCGTTAATCTCAACTCGTATGATCGCGGCCGATTTTAGGCCAGCAATAAATGCCGAACCCTGCCAATCTGGAAATACTTTGCCGTTGTAGAAGATTAGCTCGGATGGCGCAATGCTCGGTACCCAATAAGCCTTAGGTGCCTCGAATTCAGGTCTGGTGTCGTGGTTCGGGATTTCATCGCCATTATAATGGTCACCATTCGACACTATGGGATAACCGTAGTTTTTAGCTGGTTTCACCAGGTTGAGTTCGTCACCGTGTAGTGGCCCCATTTCAGTATTCCATAGGCGACCCTCTGCATCGAATGCCAGCCCCAGTGGATTGCGATGACCCAACGACCAAATCTGAGCAGTAATGCCGCCTTGATCAAAAAACGGGTTATCGCTTGGAATCGACCCATCGTCATTTAGACGTAAAATTTTACCCAGGTTACTCTTCATGTCTTGCGAGGGATCAAATTTTTGCCGTTCGCCGGAAGAAATAAACAGAAAGCCATTAGCATCAAATGCGATTCGGTGACCGTAGTGACCGCTGCCTGTGACTTTAGCACTTTGTCGCCATATAACTTTGGAGTCAGTCAAAGCGGCGGCACCGTCATCGCCAAGCTCCAATGTGGCACGGAGCACTGCAGCCCCACGGGTATTATTATCGCCTGCCTCAGCGTAGCTTATATAAACAAGATTGTTGTTTTTGAAATCGGGATGTAACACCACATCGCCTAAGCCGCCCTGCCCGCGGTAATCGACTTTTGGAACGTTCTTTACCGGCCTCGAAACGTCACCATTTTGCGTTACCACCAACAATCGCCCAGGTTTTTCCGTAATCAACATTCGACCGTCAGGTAGAAAGGTCATGGCCCAGGGTTCATCAAAAGAAGCAATCGGAGTGACCATAAAAGGTAATCCGTTACTGGCGGCCATAACAACCGCTGTGAAACAATAGGTTATGAAAAAAATAACGATCTTCTGCACGGTGAATCTCCTAGAATTATCTGCGTCAATTATAGACAATTCAGGTGATGGAAATGCGCATGATTTTGCCTGCTACAATGAGCGAAGATAACTATCTCAAATCAATCCACACGCATAAGGCTTAAGCTATGGACTTAAAAAATATCATCAATGAATTTTCCCAAGATGATCTGATCTATGTGTTTTTGCCAATTTTTTTCGCGGCACTATTGATTGAATGGATTTATAGCCGTCGTTATCGTCCCGAGCTATTCGAAATCGGAGATACTAAAGCGTCGATTTGGATGATGTTGTTGGTTGGTGTGGTTGACCTTGCGCCCAAGTTTTTAGCATTTATTGCGCTGGTCTACTTAGCCGACCTGTCTCCATTGCGCGATATTGTGCGGCGTCAATGGTGGGCTTGGGTCTTACTATTTTTATTAGACGACTTTATTTATTACTGGTTTCATAGACTAAATCATCAAGTTCGTCTTTTCTGGGCTGGGCATGTGTCGCATCACTCGGCGATCCGAATGAATTTCGCCACCGCACTTCGCCAAGGTGTTGGAGAACGCTTACACAAATATCTATTTTGGCTGCCACTTCCTCTGTTGGGCTTTGACCCATTGATGATTTTGACTGTTATGGCGTGGAATTTATTCTATCAATACTGGCTCCATACTGAACTCATCGGCCGCTTACCGACCTGGTTTGAATGGATATTTAATACGCCCTCACATCATCGAGTACACCATGCATCGAATATACGGTACCTAGATTGTAATCATGGCGGCATGCTCATAATTTGGGATCGCCTATTTGGTAGCTTCTCGAAGGAAGTAGCCACAGAGAAACCCGTGTATGGATTGACTACGAATATTACCTCGCTGCGGCCAATTGATGTTGCAACGCATGAGTACCGCGCGATTCTAAGTGACGTGCATCGCGCAACTAGCTGGAGCGATAAACTACGCTATCTATTTTTAGCGCCCGGCTGGAGCCATGATGGTGAAGACAAACGATCTAAGGTGTTGCGATCTAAGGTGTTGAGATCTAATTCCGATAGCAATACCGATGAAGTCGCAGGCTGACGCAGACAGGTAAACCATGCCAACAATCCGTCAATGCCCCAAATGCGACTACATTAGAAATGCAGGTGATGCCCTTGTGCTGGATAGTATTTGTCCAGCCTGCGGTATAGTCTATGAGCGCTTTCTTGCGCAGCGCGAGCCGCAGGCTCACAACGATTTACCAACAAATGTCACTAGCCGCAATAGACGAGATTCATTACCCAATGCCGGTAACGATGCTCGCCAAAACCAACCAACCAGTATGCTGCACTACCTGATGCCCAACACATCACAATCCGTAATTCTCGAACAGCTGCTCGGATACGGAGTGCTGTATCTGATTGTGTTTATTTGGGGTTGGCGTTTTATTATCGCAGGCCTGAGTGTTGAACCAATTATGGGCTCGTTTATGCACTTGGTAAACTTACCGTTCCATGAGTTTGGTCACATCCTATTTAGACCCTTTGGGAACTTTATGACCATCCTTGGAGGCAGCTTGTTTCAGGTTGCTCTGCCGCTGGCACTGACCATTATTTTTGTATTTAAGAAACGCCATCCATTCGCCGCGTCGGTCACTTTATGGTGGTGCGGTCAGAGTTTTATCGATTTATCACCCTATATCGCAGACGCAAGTTTTCGTAGTTTGCCGTTGATTGCAGGTCTTGGTGAGGAGTCTCACGATTGGGGAAATTTGCTGACACAGCTCGATTGCTTGCAATACGACACCCAATTGGCGAGCTTCAGCTTTTGGTTAGGGTCGAGCATTCTTCTAATTAGCTTAGTGTGGGGAGCATTAGTGCTACACAAGCTGGTTAAACAGCATCGGGCATAGACCACTTCTTACGTCATTCAATATACGGCTTTACTGCGTCGTAGCTAAACGACCACAATTGCTCCGCTAAATCGACACTTTGCCCATATCGACTCGGTCGCTCTTCACTGCAATCTGCAAAGTATTTACCGTTCGCCGTCGATAATTCAGGCGCAGTTGCTACATAGCATTGGGTTGCCGCGCCTTGCGCGATTGTCTTGGTGCCCAGCATTTTTCCGACAAACCAACCACTGATAGGATTATTAAACAAGACACCTTGAATACCGCCCATATTGCGGCTCAGGTTAGTGCGTATGATGCCCGGATGTACCGCGTTGGCCGTGGCAGAACTGCCCTCTAAACGAGCGGAAAGCGCGAGCGCTGTCAGCATATTGGCTAATTTTGACTGACCATAAAACGGCCAATCTTTGTACCACTTGGAGCCGTCGAGGTTGTCAAATAATATCCCCCCTAAAGGCGCCATTTTATGCGCTAAGCTCGACAACATCACAATACGCCCTTGATCAGCCCGTTTAATTGAGTCAAGTAGCCTATTCACCAAAATGAAGTGCCCTAAATGATTGGTATTAAACTGTTGTTCAAAACCATTCGCTAATTCCAGTTTCGGTAAGGCCATAATTCCGGCGTTACAAATCAATCCATCTATCGGTAGATCGAGCGCATTAACCTGATCAGCGCATTGTCTAACTGATCCAAAATCACTGAGTTCGCAGATAACGGTGGTTACTTTGCCATCGATAGACGCAGCGGCTGTTGCCGCTTTCTCTTTGGTTCGAGCAGTACCGATAATGTGCGCGCCACGACTCGTTAGCACGCGCATGGTTTCAAGCCCTAGTCCTGAGTTTATGCCGGTGACCACAATATTTTTACCCGCCAAGTCGACCCCTTCGGTGACATCAGTGGCAGTACTAGTCTTAGTAAATTCACGCGGCTTGGTAATTTGGTTGGTGGTCATCGCTTGGTCCTCAATTAAATGCTTAAAGCGTTATTGATTAACATGAGCATACACAGAACTCGACCCGTCTTCATTGAGCTGCAGCACTTGGTAGTAATCAAGTCGGTCACCGACTTCCATGCCGGGGCTCCCAACTGGCATACCAGGAACCGACAGCCCAAACGCGCCTGCTGGCGGGTTGGCTAAAAACGCTTCAACGTACTTGGCCGGTATATGGCCTTCAAAAATATAATGCTTGCCTTCAGAGTACTCAGTAGCAACCAAGCCAGTATGGCAGGATCGGTAACGACCTTGCACACCATGCTTCGACTTGATTGGAGCGAGGTCAGACAATGCAATAACATTGGTTTGAATGCCATTCTCGGTTAAATGATCAACCCATTTTTGACAACATCCACAGCTAGGTGTCTTGTATACCGTCATCGATACTTCTGCCATGGATTGAGTGGTGTAACTGCTGATAAGCCCGATAAATATCCAGGCTTTGATTCGTATATTCATATTTCTTAGGCCTAAGCTTCAAACACTGTTTAGTACATTGCTGGCATAGTTTAACGTAAGTTACGCAAAGTATCGTGACTTCCATGAGTCAGCTATCACTCGAGTCTGGGCTTAATAAAGTACATTATTAATGGTGGCTTCCCTCTAAGCTCTTGCTCATCATTATCAAATAAACCGTACTTCAGACAACAATTTAATCATCAAGCGCTGTTTATTATTCGTTATTTGCATATATAATGAATTATGAATATTGAAAGACTTAACCAATCAGCAACGCAAGTCAGCGAACTAATGAAGATGCTTTCTAGCGTTAATCGTTTACTAATACTTTGCCAATTGACTGATGGCGAGAAATCGGTTGGCGAACTCTGTAAGCTGGTTTCAATGAAGCCGCCGGCTATGTCTCAACAACTATCCATTCTACGTCGTGAAGGTTTACTCAAAAGCAATCGTGTCGGTCAATCAATCTTTTATTCGATCACTGATGACAATCTGCTGAAGCTAATTTCATTTCTTCACGACACTTATTGTTCTGAACCTTAACTCAACTCGGCAAAACATATGAACGACTATCTAATAGCTCTACTCGGCGGTGGCTTAATAGGCCTAGCAAGTGTAATTTTAATGGCTTCGCAAGGAGCCGTCATGGGAATCAGCGGCATTGTCAGTCGAGCCATTTCTAGACCAACAAGTGTGACTGCCTGGCGGCTGGTGTTTATTGCCGGCGTACTCGCTGCACCGATTGTTTATTCGCTCTTTGCCAACAACTTCATTGCTCTCGAAATCACTGAAAACTCAGTATTGTTAGTGATAGCGGGATTATTCGTTGGTGTCGGTACGGTAATTGGAAACGGCTGCACATCGGGGCACGGAGTCTGCGGATTATCGCGCTTATCGGCTCGCTCAATGGTTGCGACAATCACTTTTATGTTAACCGCCGTGTTGACTGTTGCTGCCGTCAACTACTTGTCAGGAGTTAATTAAATGCGACTTATTACGATTTTTATCTCTGGGTTAGTATTCGGCATTGGAATTATTGTGTCTGGCATGGTCAACCCTGCCAAAGTAATTGGATTCCTCGATATTTTTGGCGCTTGGGACCCAAGCTTGGCTTTCGTTATGATTGGTGCAATCAGTGTCACTATGGTCGGTTATAAGCTGGTCTTGAAGCGAGATGTGTCGCTGTTCAATTTGAAATTCTCCCTACCAACAAATACCGACTTAGATCGAAAATTGATCATCGGCGCAGTTCTATTTGGAATTGGTTGGGGGCTCGTAGGGGTTTGCCCGGGCCCAGCCGTTGTTGGTTTTTTGGTGGCACCGAAGCCACTCGGCCTATTTTTAGTATCTATGCTAGTTAGCATGGCACTTGCGCGTCGTTATATGGATCGAGTTCGATAAGCCAAACTCGTGATCTCTGCCGACTTGATCATTCAACCGTAATCCAATGTAGTTAAACCCTCGAAAAAAAAGCTCGACCATTATTATGATCGAGCTTTTTACGCCGCCTGTGTCAGCGAAGTCTTGCAGTGTCAGCCCGTGTATTACATAACACCATAAGCTAGCATGGCGTCCGCAACTTTGATAAACCCAGCGATGTTGGCACCTTTGACGTAGTCGACCTGATCCGTCGTTGGATGGCCGTCACCGTGCTTAACACAGCTATCATGAATGCCAGTCATTATTTTACGCAGACGAGCATCTAACTCCTCTCGGTCCCACGATAATCGCATGCTATTTTGCGTCATCTCTAGACCCGATACCGCTACACCACCAGCATTCGCGGCTTTGCTCGGAGCAAATAACACGCCGGCGTGCTGGAATGCGTCAATACCGTCTTTGTAGGTCGGCATATTAGCTCCTTCGCACACGGCTTTGATACCGTTGCCAATCAACGTTTTGGCATCTTCAACGGTAATCTCATTTTGCGTAGCACATGGAAACGCTAAGTCACCTTTGACGCTCCAAGGTGCTTTACCTGCGTGGAATTCAACACCGTATTTATCAGCGTACTCAGAAATGCGCCCACGGCGAACCCCCTTCAACTCCATAATAAAGGCAAGCTTTTCCGCATCGATGCCATCTTTGTCATATATATACCCCGACGAGTCCGACATAGTGACCACTTTCGCGCCCAACTGTGTCGCCTTTTCGCACGTGTACTGCGCGACATTACCAGACCCAGACACAATGGCGATTTGATCCTTAAGTGTCATGTCATGATGGTTAAGCATGTCTTGCATCATATAAACGCATCCATAACCGGTTGCCTCGGTACGAATTTCGCTACCGCCAAACTGCAGACCTTTACCGGTAAGCACGCCTACAAACTCATTTTTTAAGCGCTTGTATTGGCCAAACATATAGCTAACTTCGCGCGCACCGACACCGATATCGCCAGCAGGCACGTCAGTATTTGGGCCGATATGTCGAAATAATTCAGTCATAAAAGCTTGGCAGAAGTGCATGACTTCGCGGTCACTCTTACCTTGCGGATTAAAATCTGCACCGCCCTTACCACCGCCCATTGGCAGTCCGGTTAGACTATTTTTAAACGTCTGTTCAAACGCGAGAAACTTCAAAATACTCGGCGTAACGCTTTTATGAAAGCGCAAACCACCTTTATATGGCCCAATCGCATTATTGCACTGTACACGATAGCCGCGGTTGACCCGCACATTGCCTTCGTCGTCTTCCCAAGCAACACGAAAGCTTATCATTCGATCTGGTTCACACATTCGCTCAAGAATACGTGCCTTTTTGTATTTAGGATTCTTTGCTATATACGGCAAAATCGTTGTTGCGACCTCCTCTACCGCTTGCAAGAATTCAGTTTCGCCTGAATTTCGTCGCTCTAACCCGGCCATGAATGCATCTACTTCATCCGTTTCGTATGTATTTGACATTGGTGCTCCCCACATTGTTTGAATTTTTATACAGTACTTGAACCCTCACAGTACTACCTGCTGACTACTAACATAACTCCTACAGAATAGTATATGCCCGTCAGCTGGGTCTTGTCTGGCTTTTCTGCCATAAGCGACGTCCACGACCTCTGGTGAACGTCGAAGTTAAACGGGCAGTTTGAATAGTTAAAGGAAGCAAGTGGAGCATCGCAGCCCCCTCTGATTTACAATCGCATTGTTTTAAAAATACGTTGAATTGAGTCTTTAGGTAATGCAGAAAACGGTGTTTAACAGCAATGGGTAGTCATTTAGGAATTCACGCGAAACCCAGTACGGCGCGGTGAGCATGGCCAGCCCACCAAGAATGAAAAACAGACCACCGATAGTTTGACTGTAGCGGTTGGAAACAACAGACTGAAACCGCTTAAACAGCAAACCAGACAATACTAGCGCGGGCATAGTTCCAATCGCGAACCCCAGCATCACCAAACCAGCACCGAATACGTCGGCGGAAAACACGCTTGTTAAAAGAACCCCATAGACCAAACCACATGGCAGAAAGCCCCAGGCAATTCCCGCCAAAAATGATCGGTAGCGTCGATTACTGTCATGCACAATGAGTTTACTAATTGGTCGCCAGATTGAACTGGCTAACTGCTCCAAGCGTTGGAATGGGCGCTTTTTTCGCATCAATAATTGAATGCCAATCAATACAATAGTCAGTGCCGTGGCAATTCGTAAGGCACGACTCACGGCGCTAATATTAAGCTGAGCGACCACCGTGTAGCTCAACAATGTGAATACTACTCCGAGGCTCACATAGGTAACCATACGACCGAAGTTAAGTAATGCAACGTGCCAAATAGCATCGGTTTGGGAGCGAATAACTTGGTTGCTAGTTGGTCCGGATAACATCGCCATTTGCAAACCGGCACACATGCCCGCGCAGTGCGCACTCGCCAGAAGACCGAGAATCAACGCCGACCAAAATGTCATTCTGCGCTATCACCACGATTCGGTTTGTGAGGATCAATAGAATCAAAAGAATCGTCATCTAGAATGGTTAACGCCGGTGAGTCGAGATCATCAAACTGACCACTTTTAGCCGCCCACGAAAAAGCCCAAATAGCGGCCACCACCAGTACTAAGCTCAGCGGAATTAGAAGATAGATAATTTCCATTAGGTTGTGCCTGCTCAATGAGTTTGTTAACGGCTACGTTTGGCCAGCGCGCGCCGGATTCGACTCGCGTTTAATACCACCAACAGGGAACTCAAAGACATACCAAGTGCCGCAATCCAAGGTGTCAGGAAGCCCAAGGCTGCTAAGGGTAACACAAGCACGTTATACCCTAAGGCCCAGACTAGGTTTTGTCGAGTTACCTGTTGAGTACGCGTGGCGACCGTTTGAATATCGATTAATCGACCTAAGTTTCCATTTAGCAAAATAACATCGGCATTATTCGCCGAGAGCTCACTACCAGAGGCAAGTGCGACGCTGAAGTCAGCGGCCGCAAGTACGGGCGCGTCATTGACACCATCTCCAACCATGGCTAATGTCTGCCCTGCTTGTTGCTGGCTAGAAATATAATCCAGTTTGTCTTCTGGTAGTTGATTAGCACGATAGTCGTTTATCTGCAGCGACTCGGCGCATGAACGCACAGCGGACTCTCGATCCCCGCTGATCAAGGTAACCTGCTGCCCGTTAGAAATTAGGTGATTTACTAAGTTAGCTGCCGATGGTCGAATTTCGTCACGCACTAAGTAAATTGCGATTAATTGCGCTGAACTGGCTAACACAACCTCGGAATCCTGTTGGTGATTGGCCGGGAAACCCATCGCGGAATCTAGCTCAGTAATCGCTATACCGGTACGCTCACAAACCCAGCCGCGTTTACCCAAGTAATAACGGACTCCATCGATACGGCCAGTGACGCCCTGCCCGGTCTCTTCACTAAACCCCGACACCGCAAAAAGCTGATCCACCGTTTGAAAAGCGCTTGCCAATAAATGATCCGATTGTGACTCTAAGCTAGATGCTATTTTGAGCCCTTGTATCTCGGCCTGTTCGCCAACTGAAACGATCTGTTGAATTCGCATTTTTCCCGCGCTGATCGTACCCGTTTTATCAAAGCACCAATGTGACACCGTAGCGATCGACTCCAAAGCACGATTGTTCGAGATCAAAACTCCAACGCGTTTCAAGGTGTTTATTGCGGTACTGCGCGCAACCGGTGCAGCAAGAGAAAACGCACAAGGACATGACGCCACCAGCATAGCGAGACACACCTCAAACACTCGGTCAGGTTGATAAAAGCTCCAGATCAAACCAACTAGCGCAGTTAGACACAGAACCACGGCAACAAAATATCGACCGGCGCTCTCTAGGTAGCTATGAGCTAGGCGCTCTGGCCTGTCGGCTTTTTGCAGTAAGCGCTGAATTTTAAAGATGCTTGAATCAGTCCAACCATGAACAGCTTCAAGCATCAATGTTCCGCTTAATACACGGCTGCCGGCAACCACGCGATCGCCCGCTGCATGCAATACTGGGCGAGACTCGCCAGTGATCAGCGACTCGTCAAACTCGCCACTGCCTCCAGTAATAGACGCGTCAAAAGCGGCAATATCGCCAGCTCGCAATTGCATTTGATCACCAACTTGTATTTGTTGTGGCTCCACTTCAAGCGACGTTACTTGATTATCGTGAAATCGTTGCACAGTAATTACACGCGGCAACAAACTCTCAACATCGTCGTTAGCGCCAGTAAGTCGGTGTCGAGCACGCATTTCGAGAAAGCGGCCAAGTGAGAGAAAAAACACGAACATCACAGCAGAATCAAAATAGATGTGCGTGGAGCCACCAGTTAACACGGTGTAAACGCTAGGAAAATAAGCACCACCAATTGCCAGTGCAACTGGCACATCCATGCCGAGACGCTTATGTCGAAGGTCATTATAAGCATTTCGAAAAAATGGGCTTCCGGAGTAAAACACCACCACGGTCGCAACCAACAAACTAACGAGTGCTAAAAACCGAGCGTACTGCGTTTGCATGCTGGCAGCATCGACATAGCTAGCAACCGCATAGGTCATGACTTGCATAGTGCCGAACCCAGCGACCAAGATACGCTTGATCGCTAACAGACGCTCATCTCGGTTTCGGATGCTTGCCATGGGCGATTCGGAAATAGCACATAGTTTGGGCGCGTATCCGAGACCGGCAATGGTCGCCAACACGTCGGCGAATAGAAAGTCTGAATCACTCGTTTCGAGGTAGATACATTTGGCGTCAGTATCAACTCGGACACGTAGATCGTGTGCGATCTCTCGAATTGCTCGGTCAATCAACCAGCTACAACTGGCACAGTAAATTCCGCTGACTTCGACACGAACCGACCTAGTTCCATTCGGCTCGCTATGCACATAGGTTTTCTGGCCATTAGGCGTATCAATAAACTGCCATTGTGTCGCTGAGTCAGACCGAGTATCACTCTTATTCGGCACCGCCACTTCAGCGAAAAACTTGTTGGCAGACAAATCACCACGATGTTGATAAAACCGTTCAAGTCCCCGCGCCAGAATAAATTCCGCCGCCGACTTGCAGCCAACGCAACACATGGGTCGTTCATGGGCATCGATGGTCACCGACAGCGTCGTATACGGTGGCACAGCTTCCAAACAATGAAAGCACACCAGAGGCTCAGGCTTGTCGTCGCTCATATTTGCTAGTGCTGATTGACTCGATTTAGCCGTGAGCGGTGTTTTGGCATCGACTGCTAGCGTATTCAATTGATTGCTCTTAAGTATGCCTAGCCGAATAATAGCTAATGCGTTACTGACCCTCTAAATGCACAATATTCGGCGCGTTCTGATAGGCAATGACCACGGTGACCATGGACGCGATCACCACGATTAACGGCAGCGAAATCATTAACCAAACCATACCAATCCGATACCACGGTTGATCCTTATTGAGCGTTTTCTTTGCGACAGTTTGGCTAGTCATAGTGTGATCTCTTGGTAGTAATCGACAATCGTTTTAATCCGATTAATCAACATTAGCAGGTCCCCAAAAACGGGACTCTTCAGTAATTGACGATGGTTTTTCGCCTTCGGTTTCCGCGAACGTCAACTTGACGGATTGAGAACGACGGTGATCAGCATTAGCGGGTAAACTGACAATAGCAGTGAATTCACCAATTTCTCCGGCTGCAACCGCACGAGACTGCCCATCTTCGAGCGCTTTAGCCCAACGCACATCGGCATTATCTAAGCCTGTCACGCCCACTTTATAGTGTTGTTCGAACTGACTCTTATTCATGACGCGAATCTGGTAAGTGTTTTCAATCTCGCCGTTATCAGCCCACCGATAGAATGCATTGCGGTCACGCAGCACGTCGACTTGCAACGTAGAACGCATCGCTAAAGCGGTTATAAACCCTATAAACACGATGCTCAAAAGTGTGCCATAGATCAACACACGAGGCCGAAAAACAGTTTGAAGAAGAGTTTTCTTATCCCCACTATCTTGTGACTCAGTACTGTATTTAATTAACCCGGTTGGTAAACCGATACGTTCCATAACTTCGTCGCAACCATCAATGCACGCGGCGCAGGCAATGCACTCGTATTGGAGTCCATCACGGATATCAATACCGGTTGGACAAACCTGTACACAAATACCACAGTCAATGCAGTCTCCAGCTGGTGCATCCTCGGCTGCATCTTTGCGTTTTTTGCCGCGACTGCGTGGCTCACCACGCTTCTGATCGTAAGCAACTATCAGCGTATCACGATCAAACATGGCGCTCTGAAAACGCGCATACGGGCACATGTATTTGCAAACTTGCTCGCGCATAAACCCAGCATTGCCATAGGTCGCAAAGCCATAAAACAGAACCCAAAATAATGACCAGCCGCCAATATTGAAATTGAAGAAATCAACAAACAATTGGTCAATCGACTGAAAGTAGCCGACAAATGTTAGACCTGTAAACAATGCAAACGTAATCCACAGGACTTGCTTGGTCACTCGCTTGCGGATTTTGTTAAATGTCCACGGCGCTGCAGCTAATTTTATTTGTTGAGCGCGCGTACCTTCGACCCAGCGCTCCATCCAAACAAAAGCCTCAGTCCAAACGGTTTGTGGACAGGCAAACCCGCACCACACACGGCCAGCAATCGCGGTAAAGAAGAACAACGACAACCCCGCTAATATGAGCAGCAAAGTTAGAAAAAAGAAATCTTGTGGCCAAAACGTTAGAAAAAAGATATGAAACTTGCGTGCCGGCAAATCAAATAGAACAGCCTGGCGCTCGCCCCAGTTTATCCACGGCAACACGTAGTACAAACCCAGTAATGCATAGACACTGAACACCCGAAAATTTTGAAATTTACCTTTGGCTTCACGCGGGTAAATCTTGTCACTTTTCTCGTACAGCCCTACTTCAACTGGAATCTTTTTTAACGACTGACTCATGAACTAACCCTCAGGGCTCTGTTTCTTGCGTTGACCTAGTGACATTAACCATGTGATGAAGAACCCGTTAATCGATAACAGGCCCCAAAACAGTAGAAATCCAAAGCTGTAACCGGCCGACCTTTCCATCTCCATCGGAAAGGTCGCAATTTGCGCGAGATCTAAGGGGTCGAACGTAGCGAAAAATAACATCGTCGCTATACCTGCCGACAGAAATGATACCCAGAGAATCGTACTCAGCTTGACTAGCATTGGATTGTCGTTGCGCATCGTCTCTTACTCCTCATTATTATTGCTCAAGCTGGTGACATAAGCCGCCAGTAGACGAATTTCATCTTTGCTCAGCGAGGCTTTGAAACTAGGCATATTGCCCTGCTTTCCATGGCGCAATACATGTTCGATATCGCTTGAGCGTGGACCATGCAGCCAAACTTGATCGGTCAGATTGGGAGCGCCCAAGGCTTGGTTACCTTTCCCTTCAGGCCCATGACATGCCATGCAAACACCGAACAAGGCTTTGCCCTTCTCGATCGCAAAATCCGTGACGTCCTGTTTGCCAGCGAGATGCTGAACATACAACGCAAGCACGGTCACCGCCGAACCGTCTAAATTCAGATTCGGCATAACCCCTGCGCGGCCGTTGGTAATCGACGCTAGGATTGTCTCAGGGCTGCTACCATACAACCAATCGTCGTCGGTCAGGTTCGGAAAACCCTTAGCGCCACGTCCGGCAGAGCCATGACATGAAGCACAGTTATTGGCAAACAAGCGCTCGCCGGTCTCCATGGCTTTAGGTATCTCAGCTAACTCGGTAATGCTGGCGTCAGCGAACTCAGCAAAAAAAGCAGATTGTTTAGCTCGGTTCTCGTTACGCGCTTCAATAAATTGGTCTTGCTGCGACCAAGATAAAGTTCCTTCATACGAACCCAAACCTGGGTACAGCACTAAATAGACCCCAGCGAATATAATTGTCAGTATAAATAGGCCAAGCCACCAACGCGGCAATGGATTATTCAACTCTTCGATTCCGTCCCACTTGTGGCCAGTGGTATCTGACTCGTCAATCCCATTACTACGGCTAGTAGCAAACAAAAGCCATACCATGGCTAAGATATTGCCAACGGCCAGTACAATAATAAAGGTGCTCCAGAAACTAGTCATTGTTTGCTACTCCTGATTCCTCATTGACGTCTTGCAAAGGAAGGTTCGCCATTTCGTCAAAGTTTTTGCGGTTGCGCCCACTCCAGGCCCAAACCCAGATACCAATAAACAGAACCAGTAATACGCCGGTCATTACCCCGTTAACTACGTTCATCATTGCTGATTCCTCCCATTATTTGCCACGCCCAAAAATTGCAAATAAGCAATCAACGCATCCATCTCAGTTTTACCTTCAACGTCGCTCGCCGCACTGTCTATTTGCTCTTGTGTATAGGGGTCGCCCAAGAAACGAAGAGTGCGCATCTTGGTGGTTAGTAAATCGCCATCTAGCTCAATATCTTGTAGCCATGGAAAGCCCGGCATGTTTGACTCCGGAACAACATCCCTTGGGTTAATCAAATGCGCTAAGTGCCAGTCATCAGGGTAGCGTCCACCGACACGAGCTAAGTCTGGACCGGTACGCTTAGAACCCCATTGGAATGGACGGTCGTAGACTGACTCGCCAGCGAGCGACGGTGGGCCATAGCGCAAACTTTCAGACACAAATGGTCGAATCATTTGTGAATGACAGTTGTAACAACCCTCTTTTACGTAAACATCTCGTCCGGCCAACTCCAAGACCGGATATGGAACCACACCTGGGGCTGGTTCGGTAGTTTGAGCTTGGAACA
Source organism: Arenicella xantha (assembly GCF_003315245.1). NCBI lineage: Bacteria > Pseudomonadati > Pseudomonadota > Gammaproteobacteria > Arenicellales > Arenicellaceae > Arenicella > Arenicella xantha. The sequence continues at coordinate 132,431 of NZ_QNRT01000002.1, forward strand.
TTAGTGGAACAATTTCAGCGATTCCCGCAACACTAATGACCAGTGCAATCAAGATGCCCATTAGACCGGTGTTTTTTTCAATCGTTTCGTGTTTCATTAGGCAGTCACCTCATTGCCTGTCGCTTGGTCAGACCCTTGCGTCAGTTGTTTTTCTGGACCGACGATGGTCCTGTATACGTTGTACACCATGATTAACATGCCGATGAGAAATAACAGACCACCACCGACGCGCATTACATAATACGGATAGGTTGCTTTAATACTCTCAATGAACGCATAGGTTAAGGTGCCGTCATCATTTACCGCACGCCACATCAAGCCTTGCATCACGCCCGCAATCCACATCGATGAAATATAGATAACAACACCGATAGTACTAACCCAAAAGTGCGTATTAATGAGATCAATGCTGTACATCTCACGCTTCCCATAGAGCTTAGGCAGCAATGAGTAAAGCGAACCAATCACAATAAAAGCAACCCAACCCAATGCACCTGAGTGCACGTGACCAATTGTCCAATCGGTGTAATGCGACAAAGCATTAACCGTTTTGATTGACATCATTGGGCCTTCAAAAGTCGACATGCCGTAGAAAGACAATGAAACGATCATGAACTTAAGAATTGGGTCATCGCGCAATTTATGCCATGCCCCAGACAGAGTCATCATACCGTTGATCATACCGCCCCAAGAAGGTGCTAATAGGATTAGCGAGAACACCATTCCAAGTGATTGAGCCCAGTCTGGTAAGGCGGTGTAATGCAAATGGTGCGGCCCAGCCCACATATAGATCGAGATAAGCGCCCAAAAATGCACCACTGACAATCGATAAGAATAAACTGGTCGATTGGCTTGTTTAGGCACAAAGTAATACATCATTCCTAGGAACGCGGCGGTTAAGAAAAAGCCCACGGCATTATGTCCATACCACCACTGGGTCATGGCGTCGACCGAGCCCGAAAAGACCGGGTACGATTCAGTCATGCTTACTGGAATCGCTAGATTATTGACAATGTGCAGCACCGCAACGGTAATAATAAACGAGGCGTAAAACCAGTTAGCCACATAGATATGGGCAATTTTTCGCTTTACGATGGTGCCAAAAAAGACGATGCCATACGCGACCCAGACCACAGTGATAAGAACATCAATTGGCCAAATCAGCTCAGCGTATTCTTTCGATTGGGTATATCCAAGTGGCAACGTTATGGCGGCTAAAACAATCACAGCCTGCCATCCCCAGAAGGTGAACTTGGCAAGCTTGGGCGCAAATAGCGGTGCGTGGCAAGTTCGTTGAACCACGTAATAACTGGTGGCAAACAAGGCACATCCACCAAAGGCAAAAATCACCGCATTGGTATGCAATGGCCGTAGCCGACTAAACGTCAACCAAGGAATATCAAAGTTAAGTGCCGGCCAAGCCAATTGGGCCGCTATGAGGACGCCAACCAGCATTCCCACTACTCCCCATAGAATAGTAGCTAGCGAAAATTGCCGAACTACATCATCATGATAGACAAGTTTACTCATAGGTTTATTACCGCAAAATTGATTACAAGCGGATTATTGCGAATAGAAACAATCTGGACTTGATCTGGATCAAGTTTTCGCTTGGTTGAAGGGTTATTCTGACTCAATACTGTACAAGCCTTTGATAAACAAACCTATGTTTCAAGCAACCTGCATTCCAGCTGGGCTGATCGAACGATATGACACGATGGCGCCTCGCTATACGTCGTACCCTTCAGCGCCGCAATTTAGTGATCAGTTTGATGAAAGCCACTTAGCGATTCACGCTGAGAGATCAAACGCGAGCTTGCTCCCCAAAGATCTGTCTGTCTATGTGCACATTCCGTTTTGTCATTCACTATGCTATTTCTGTGGATGCAACAAAGTGGTTACCCGAACAGATAACCAAAAAGTATCTGAGTACTTAGACAACCTTATGCACGAAATCGCTTTGCGTGCTCGCTTATACAGTGACGATCGCTTAGTGACCCAGATTCACTTTGGTGGTGGCACACCGAATTTTCTATCGCTAGATCAAATCGCATCGCTGCTGGATCAAATTGCTTTGCAGTTTCATTTAGACCTACCTAACAATCTCGAGATTGGTATCGAACTTGACCCTCGTTTTATCACCAGTGACGAGCTACGCACCTATCAATCCATTGGTTTTAATCGCTTTAGCATTGGTGTTCAAGATTTTTCCAAGCCGGTTCAGACTGCGATCAACCGCGTGCAAGACGAAGCCAAGACGCTAGAGATTATTAACACCGCGATGGAGTGTGCTAATTCGGTTAACGTCGACTTAATTACTGGGCTGCCGTTCCAGCAATTGACAACCTTCGCCGACACGCTCGACAAAATCATCAGGACCAAAGTAAGCCGTATCGCAACCTATAACTTTGCCTACATGCCGACTAGGATTAAAGCGCAAAAAATGATTTCGGCGTCTACTTTGCCATCTAGCGCGGTGCGCATGGAATTGGTGTCGCTAGTACGCGAGAAGCTACATGACGCGGGCTATCAGCATATTGGCATGGACCACTACGCCTTGCCGTCCGACTCCTTATCGATTGCACAAGATAATGGCACCTTACAGCGAAATTTTCAGGGCTATACGACGCATCGCGACACCGATTTAATCGGCGTTGGAGCCAGTGCCATCAGTAAATTCGACACGGCATTTTCACAAAACGAAACCACTCTTTCTTTGTATAACGAGGCATTGGCAAGACACCGGCTGCCGATCGCTAAAGGCGTGGAGCTTGATGATGACGACAGAATACGCTCCGCGGTGATACAACAAATCATGTGCCGAAATAAATTAGACCTCACTCTCCCGATCGGTCAGTTCATTGAACGCGATACAAACACAACGTTAGCAGACTATTTGAGCAGTGATATTCAGCGATTAACTCAGTTCATTCAAGACGGCCTATTAGTTCCTGTCGAAAACGGATTCGAAGTGACCGACACCGGTCGATTCTTTATGCGCTCGATTGCCAGTGTGTTCGATAAATACTTGACTAAACAATCGAGTGATCGTGTCGTGCCATTTTCCAGAACGGTATAGCGCCGAATAAATAATAAGCCCGCTCACCAATCGTTAGTTAGAGGGCGCCACCAACATTCAGCGTAAAGCCTGCAAGCTAGGCGAAACCGCTTACAGGCGCTATTAAAGAAATCTTTAAATTGCTAACCGGGATACACGTAATAGGGATAAATTGTCTCGGGATAGCTCTTAAATTCGTATTTGGAGCGCAAAAAGGTGACCAAGTCGATCAGTTCTTCAACTGTCATCACTTGATTGTAGTACGCCATTTTAGACTCACCGTTTTCCGTGACCTGATCGACTGGATAGCCCTTGGCAATACGATGAGACGGGTTAATAATCGACGTTACTAAGTCTCCATAAGTCTGCAGCTTAGTGGTTGCACCACCTAGTTCGACTGCGATGCCATCACCTTCAGTCAGGCGCCATTCATCATCGGAAAATTCTGTTCCTTGTAAAACATGACACTGCAAACACTGGTATTCCAAAAATACCATTCGACCATTTTCGATGTCACCTGACGGAAGGCTAAAGCCTCGATTTGCGACTTTTTCTTGACTACATGCAGCCAACATCATGCAGCTAAGCAAAAGACCAAGTTTGAGATGGGTTGATTTCACAGAATCCTCCAGAGCGAGACGCTCAGTTGCCAAAATAAAACAATCGTCACGGTCTCTCGGTACGACCGAATTAGCTCGCATAGACACCAATGACGTAATGAACAACAGACTAAGGCGATCGATCTGTTGCAGCTTATACCTTAGTACGAGTTTTGCTAACCAGGTTTGATCTGCATCAAGTTAATCGAGTTAAGCGACGGCAATTTGCGTGACTAATGCGTTTTTTTCTGGCGTCTGCAACGATGTTGTTTTGGCTTCAAGCCCCAAAAACTACTTCGATTAAGGCTTCTCGCGCTAAATCGCGAACCAGCGACGGCTAATTAAACTAGCTAACTAGCTAAGCTATCCGCCTACCTATCAAGATCATCCTCCCTGGCAAAGCTGATCAAACTGTATCGTTACTTGATCTGCGTCAAACAGCTTAGCTTACAACTTACTATACTAAAGTCTAAATTAGCATTTTTTCTAAGGCGAGGTAATTATGATACGCAGAGTACTGGTTTACACCTACGGTAATCACTCCCATGATCACTCAATACGCGCGGCAGCGACTTTTGCAGCACACCACCAGGCCGAACTAATTGGCCTTTTTGTAGAGCCCGACGTCATGGGCTTCACTTCTATTTATGGCTCCTACCCGCTCAACTTAGCGCAGACATTCGTTGATCAACAAGATGGCTATGAAGCAAAAATAAAGGCGTCGTTTGAGGAGATTGTCGGTCATCTTGACATTCAAACCCAGTGGCATCGTACCGCCGAGTATGAAAAACAGCCGCGCCCTTCTTTTTATTCAGACATCACCTTCGTCGGCCAAGTTACCGAACCTAACGATATAGTGTTCGATGGAGCGAGCTTCATTGATCACTTAATCACCGATACTGGACTGCCTACCGTTGTGGTTCCGACTGATTGGAGCTCAACATCGTTTGCGCAACGACCAGTACTGGCGTGGCGCGAAACACGTGAAGCCGCCGGCGCAGTACGCCATACTTTACCGCTCATGCGTGCAGCGGAGAATGTTCATGTTGTGAGTGCCTACCGCAAAACTGACCTAGAAGTTGAACTCATTGATGGCATTGAGATATGTCAATTCTTAGCAGAGCACGAGGTGAAAGCCGAGTTCTTTTCAGTCGAGATCGAGTCTCACAAACACAGCGAGGCAGGCGCGGTCTGCCAGCATGTTAATGAACATAATCGCGACCTCATTATTGCTGGCGGCTATGGGCACTCACGCTTAAGGGAGATCGTGCTTGGCGGTATGACTCGGGGTTTATTGGCGGAGAGTCCGGTACCAGTGCTATTTTCACACTAACACGCTCTTTTACTAAGCTAAGGTAACTCCGTGTTCTATACAGCGGTTCGGCCTTAGCTGTTCTGTGCAGCCGACTTTCTACGGATAATCTAGCCGTAGAAAGTCGTTTGTCAAACTATCGTGATGCCGCCACGCGCTGAAGCCGTGTTAGTGCATTGACCATGTATTTGGCATGATGGTGTACTTCATGGTTTAGATTGAACCACGTTGAGATCGTAGCCGTAACCGCGGTTTGCCCCCGATTAGCGTTGATAATTAGATCCGAACAAGCTTGGTGATGCCTAACATTCAATTCGCTCAGTTCGGCATCTACCGTTGAAAGCATAGAGCTTAAGTTGTTACTCGCCTCATCGCCGTGCTGCAAGCGCCCTTGAAGCGCACCGGTTTGCCTCATCTCCAGTTGGTCAAGAGCATGATCGTAAATTTGGTAAAACTGCTTTAAAAAAGTTTGATGCGCGTCTGCTAGGTTGTGGCCACCACTGCCCTCCTTTGAACCTCTAATCACATTAAAGTCGAGCTGAATGTCCTTCAGGGTTTTACAGGCATACACAATCGCACGGGTTGCTTCGAGTAGCTGGCCAACCGCGTTGTCATCAGCTTGTGCGATGTTCGAGAGTCTAAGACGCTGAGCAAAGTGAATAATCTGACTCTCAAACTCTTTAATTGCTTGATACTGATCAGCGATTGCACGGTGTACCACTTCATCGCTCTGCAAACCATTTTCTGAGACCCGAACACCAACCCGAGTTGTATTTAGAGATATTGCGTCACGCGCCAACAACATCACCGAAGCTTGCAAACTAGCTACCGCAGCTTCAGGAACTTCTACCGGCACTTCAAATAGTGTGGCTCGGCTATCCGCTTCAACTGGGAGCAGACGTTGAATCCAGCGTGTGTATTGCGCGAGCAACGGCAGAAAGATCAGCAAACCTAGCAAATTCAATATGCTGTGAAACATCACTAAACCAAACATCTCGTCGACAACACCAACCAGACTCAGCCAAGCAGGCAACAATGGCAACAACAGAAAGAAGGCCGAAATATCCACCACGACATTGAACAATACATGAGCCAGCGCAAGCTGTTTCTTAACGATCGATTGTCCGAGGCTGCCCAGAATCGTAGTACTGGTGGTGCCAAGATCCGCCCCAATCATGAGTGCCGCAGCATCGACTAAGCCGATTGCTTGAGAACTCAGTAGAGCGAGTGTCATCATCATCACCGCTGAACTCGATTGCATCACCGCGGCTAACACGAGACCAATAAGTAGATAAACCCAGCCGGCTAGTTCAGCGGCCTCGTTTAAATCAACTAATTCAGTTAAACCAGCGACACTTTCTTTCATTACCGACAGGCCAAATATCAACAAGCCGAATCCAAATAGTGCGGTGCCCGTTCCGCGTATGCGGGTATTTTTAAGGAAATCCAAGTTGGTTAGTGCACCGATACCCAAAAGCGGCAACACCAGGCTGTTCAGATCCATCTTAAAACCGACTAAGGTTACAATCCATCCAGTAATCGTAGTGCCTAGGTTGGCCCCCAACACAACCCCTATTCCACTGTAAAGAGACATGGCGCCGGCGCTCACAAACGCCAAGGTTAGCAGCGACACCATCGAACTACTTTGCAGCACTGCGGTAATAAAAATTCCCGCAGAGGCGCTACTTAGCGGCGTTTTTGTGCGATTAACAATCCATTTTTTGAATCCCTCACCACTGGCTTGCTGAATGCCCGATTCAAGCTGCCCCATCGCGTACAGAAAAATCGCTAAGCCTGAGATAAACGCAATAAAGCTCATACAATATAATCAACCTTGGTAAGCAAACTTAGTAAGCAAACAGTGGTGCTTCAAAACGTAAATAACCGGTGACATGTGGTGCATTGCATAGCTAATCACTAATCAGCAGATGCCCAACCGTCACCGAACCAGCGCGTCAACAAAAAGTCGATTAGCAGGCCAATGAGTGCGCCCTCAAGCACCATCCAAAATGGCGACGCCCAAGGGCCCGTGGCGCTGAACATTTCCAGACTAAGCTGTGAAATAACTGGATAAGCGATAAGCACCAACACGAAGTTCATCCAAGCCCCTAACCATATGCCTCTGAACCACCAAGGCATGGGTAGCTTAAATACTGGATGACGCGCCAAGATACCGAACACGCCCACTAAAGCGCCTAATGTGGTGTACCAAAACACGATGCCGATACGTAGCATTAAGCCTGAGTCATCAACCAACATCGGTAATACAAAGAAGCCGAGTAAGCCAACAGCAAGCCCCAGCACCTTGCCAACACCAATTCTATACACGAGCGATTTTTCAAATGACATGGTCGATCTCCGATAGGTACCATTGAGTATGCTGCCGATCGTTATTCAATCTGCGCGACACAATCCGCAGCGGCAGTAATCCATTACAGCTTACTGATATCAAAAGCTTCTCATTTGATATAGATCAAGCTTTGAAGAGGTAACGAACCTATCGAACTAATTTTTCTAGCTAAAGAGCTCTGGTGCAACCTACAAATCAGCGATAACTAGGCCGTATGCGCGATTGAACTAATATCGATCGACGTTTCAAGCGCATGACAATGAACCAATCCTTCCAATTTTGCGCGATCTTGCACCGTGACTAAGCGATTATTAATGGTAATAACACCGCGTTCCTGAAAACGCTTTAACAGGCGACTGATTGTTTCGGGAGCGAGCCCTAGATGGTTCGCTATATCACGCCGAGACATTGGCAAATGCAAATCTAGACTATTGTGTCCACGTGCTTGTAATCTCGATAGTAGATTATGCAGAAAGCCTGATAGCTTCTGTTCTGCAGTTTGATCGAAATGTTCAATCGGATTCACATGTGAATTATAGATATCACGGCTTAGCAAGCTAAATAATTGTTTCTGTAGCGACGGCACCGTTGAGCACAGCGTCTGCAACTCATTGAAATCCATCTCACACAAAACCGATGTGTCGAGTGCTTCGACATTGAATCCATAGCGCTGTGCATAAATCGCATCAAGCCCAAACAATTCGCCTGGCAGGTGGAACGATTGAATGTATTCAGTGCCGGCCTTATCGAAACGGTATGATTTTGCCATGCCCGACTTAACCGCGTAGATTTTGTCGAACTTATCGCCTTGTCTAATGAGAATATCACCGGCGTGCTTCACCGAGGTGGAACTAACAATATCCTCTAACTTGCTGATATCGGCTTTATCCAATCCAAGCGGCAAGCAGATTTGACTCATGGAGCAATTGGAACAGGTGTGCTCAAACATAACTCTAACCGGGGTTAACAAATCGTAGCGATAGTATAGCGCGCACCAGTCGAGGTTGCGTCATATTCATCGCAAGATAGCTGTTTTAAACACTCGAATCGACCATGAGTTGTGTGTTATTGACTTGACTCAACAATGCTAAACCGCCGGGAAACACCGTTATTCAGTGGGCAACGCTTTGTCTAGTAAGTCATTTTTTGCTTCTTTAGCTCGCTCCTCACTGACTTTCTCTTGAATCTGACGATCAGCCGATACGTCCACCTGCTCGCCAACGTCAAGCGGCTTGCTAATCGGTGCTTGAGCGCTTTTGGCATCACCTTGTTTTACGTTTTTCTGTGATTTCGTTGCAGATGCATCAGCACTAACAAGCTCTGCGAGCACCGGAGGAACGCGCCCGTCAAAACGCAGTCGATAAATTGGTTCAGGTAATGTAAACCCCTGATCCTCCAAAGCGGTCTTTGCCGCTTTAATAGCCACACTACGAGCTTTTGAGAAATTGGTATCTGACTGATTAACCCACGCCATGAACTTGATAACAATGCTCGAGTCACCAACAAAATCGATCATGGCGCCAGCGCTTGGGTCATCCAAAATGAAATCATGTTGCTTGATTGCATCCAGACCAACTTGCATCGCAATCAGCGGATCATCTTCACCGTCCACGCCCAATTGAAAGTCGAATCGACGCTCTGGGTTAGTGCTGTAATTCAGAATAATTCCCTTGAACACGATTGAATTCGGGATCCTTAAATGGTTACCGTCTAAAGTCATCAAGATTGTCGCTCGCGATGTTAGCCGCACCACATACCCTTCATGCTCGTTGATGGTTACGTGATCATGCGCACGAAATGGCTGACGCAGACTCAGCATAATGCTTGAAATGTAGTTTTCCAAGGTATCGCGCACCGCAAAGCTAATCGCAATACCCAGCACGCCCGCACCACCTAATATCGTGGCAATAAACTTTGACGCACCTATCAAATTGAGCGCAAGCACAACGCCCAAGGCAATAATTAGAATGCGCACGGCGTGCGACAACAGCTCGGCTAAAAATGGATTAGGCGCTATGCGTTGCCACAAACGATTCCAGCGCGCAATCGCACCACCAAGCAACACAAATATGATCACCACGCCGAATGCCACCAATGTCAATGGAAGCGCGCGAATCATGCTCCTGACACTAGCTTGAAAATCAGTCAAGATCGGTGTCACATTGTCGCTGATACCAAGAGTTCGATTAATTTGATCTTTAACCGTCACCACACCTGCAGTGCGGGTTGCTATATCCATAGCGTCGTTGGCAAATCGTTCATTGGACGCGTCACCACTAAGGGTCACAACACCGGCTTCTACCTCAACCAGCACCGCGTCAAGCCCATCAATTTTGCTAAAGATATTCTGGATTCTAGACTCGATACGCGCATCGTTAGGTTCATCTTCGGCGACCTGGATGACCGGTTCTGGGTCAACCATATCGGCTTGTGCGATCAAAATGTTCGGCCAAGTCAGCACTAGCAACGCAAGCATTAAACCGGTCTGAATACTATTACTCATATTCTTTTACTACTTATCTACGACTTATTATCAATGTCAGCATCGCAAGAATCGCCGGTACGGATTGGATGATAAAGATGGTTGGTTTTACGCTGATAGCACCGACCACACCAGCCACGATAACGCAGATGAGAAAAAATAATTGCACGTCAACTTTTTTGCAGATAATCGCCCACAATAAGCCGGCAGCCAGAAAGCCATTATAAAGTCCTTGATTGAGTGCAAGCTGAGCTGAGCCACTGGCTTGTTCAGGGCTCATAGCGAATATTCGATGACCAATGGGATGATCCCAAAATACCATTTCCAGAATCATGAAACCGACATGCAGCAGTGCCACTAGTAGTGTTAAGGCGGTAGCAAGTATTCTCATATTCAGTTCCAATTCTATGCAGGTTTATGAGCGAAAATCATAGCATTAAAAACCGCTCAGTCCTGCGCTCATCGCTCAGTTTCCGTTAACTCCGACTCTTCATTAGCGGCAGCCTACGTTTGCAGCAGGCGCCGGTAGGCGTGTTTGTCTCAGCTTAGTTTTATTGCTTCGTTGCTAAAGCCCCCTGCCATACTGAATGATTTACCGTAAAGCTCAATCAAATACGACATTTTAAGACTAGTTCACGACAAACGCGATGGTATGGTTCGCTTATAATAAGTTTGCAGTATATTCTTAGCGTCACACGTCCATGCCGTTGTCATTTTCACACATACCTACTTCTGCTGCACACCGCGACCGACAAAGCCTGTAATGAAAAAACTCTCCGCTACTCTGATCTTTGCTGCACTCCTTGTTAGTTCCGATGCTCAATCACAGCACGATAATGAAGCAGTCAATGCGTGTCTTCAACAGCAACTAGCCAGCGCACCTGACTCAACAACAATGCAAGAGGTCCGAAGTTTGTGCAGCTTGTTAGATCAAGATGATACTGGCGCAACGGTGGTTTCAGAACGAAAGAAAAGACAAATGTCACTGTTTGGCGACGAATTTAGTATTTTGCTGCATCGCGACAACTATCTACTGCCACTGACCCACAACACCAAAAACCAAGCGGCCGCGCTTGAATTTTCCGAAGCAACCGAGTTAGACGACGTTGAAATGAAGTTTCAACTCAGCATTAAGACCACGCTGCTGTCGCATACTCCGTTGTTTGATGGTCAGGTGTTCGCGGCTTACACCAACCAATCTCATTGGCAAGCCTACAATGAAGAAGTTTCCAGACCGTTCCGTGAGACCAACCATCAGCCAGAACTATTTGTTGATTTTCCGGCTCGCTTTGCGCTCGGTAATTGGCAGCTAAACACGTTTCGATTTGGACTAAACCACCAATCGAACGGACGGGCGGGAGAAATATCACGAAGTTGGAATCGCCTATACTCTGAGTTCGAATTTGCATCCGAGCAAAACGAAATGAGCTTGCGACTATGGAAACAGGTTTCCGATGAAGATAACCCAGATATCAGTCGTTTTATGGGAAATTTCCAACTGAACGGTTGGCACAAACTTGGCAAACATCAGCTACATTGGATGGCGCGCAAAAGCCTTCAGGGCGGCGGCAAAGGAGCGCTGGAATTAGGTTGGAGTAGGCGCATTGGTGGACGCGAGGATTTGCGTCTTTACCTGCAAATATTCGATGGCTACGGTGAAAGTTTAATCGACTACGATCGTCATGTGCGACGCGTCGGTCTTGGTTTTAAAATTGGTGCAAATTAGCGATTCAAACAGAGAAACTAAGAAACAAAGAAACGAAGAAACTAGAGTCTGCTGGGGTTAGTTTTTCACTAGCGACGCTTGATTAATTTTATAAAAAATCAATGATCCACAAAGGCTATCTAAATTCCGATTATCACTCGACTCATCTTTCAACAGCCTGTGGTATCTTTACATAATGACTAACAACTCTGGGTTGAATTAATATTATGAGCGCCATATCGCCAACCATGTTGCAACATTATCATGACCATGGATACGTGGTTGTACCAAAATTAATCGCAGAACAGCACCTCACGACCTGGGTCGACCGACTAGCTGAAATCGTTGAAGGTCGCGTTCCACCATCACCTGGCATGCTGGTTATGAAGGATGTCATGGTTGCCAAAGGCGCAGTAAATCCCGGCAGTAAAATGGAGGCTATTGCCAAAATACAAGACTTTGAAAGTGATCCGGTACTCGATTCTTACACGACCCATCCGTCTATTTTAGAGTGTGTCGAAACCATTGTTGGCAAAGACGTTCAAACCATTCATACCATGTTGATCAATAAGCCACCACATGTCGACGGTCGCCATCCATTGCATCAAGACCTGTTGTATTTCCCGTTCCGCCCGGCTGACAAGATTGTTGCGAGTTGGACTGCCTTAGAGCCGGTCACGAGGGAGAATGGTTGCTTGGTGGTGCTCCCTGACACACACCGTGGAGAACTGTTGAAACACGGAAATCCAGAATGGGACAACCTTAACGCAGGGTACTTTGGCGCAAAAGGTGTGGATGCGTCAAATCGAGTGCATTTGGAAATGAACCCCGGTGATACCGTATTTTTTCACCCGATATTGATTCACGGCTCTGGCCGTAACCGAACGGAAGGTTTTCGACGCGCTATTTCAGCCCATTACTCCGCCGTCGACGTCGAATGGGCATGGGCCACCGAAGGTGCATTTGGCGAGAGACGTTATCGCATAGTCAGTGGCGATAAAAAAGGTCAATTTTGGTCCGGTGAACGATTTAAAGAAGGTGGGCTTGATCCCCGTACATTACTGAGCTCTAGCGAAGATCTCAAGAGCGTAGAGTCAGTGAAAAAACGACACCAGTAGCACTCAGCGATCTATCTATAAATGACATAACAGCTACCCCAAGCAAATGCTTGGAGTAACTGTTTGGCGGAACCGACGCCTCTAGAACGAGGCAAGATTGAGGTTCCATACTACGCGGTAAATAGGACTAAGCGGTTTAGAGCTTAGTAAACCGATCCAGCTATTCGTACGCCTCTTCGTCGTATAGATCTAGATCATCTCGCGCTTCCCAGCGTGAAGTTGTACGCCGTGCTTGTCGATCACGTTTGCTTTGCTGACGTGGCTTCTTAGCTTTTCGCCGTGGAGCGTCATAGCCATCGTAGTCGTCGTAGTCAAATGCTCGGTTAACCTGACTGCTGTAGTCAGCGGTATAGTCAAAATGGTGATGATGTTTAGCCATCTGGGTTTCTCAACAATAAAAAATCAGTTTGTTTAATATCGCAAAATTGAACTCGATCTATCACTGTTTTAACGATTAGGACCGAGCCGTTGTTGGTGCAGCGCTGACACGGCAGTTGGCCTATGTCTCACAGCGCTTCACCTGTGATTATTATTCAAGTATCGAGAAAGCCTGTAAAACGCTATTTTTGCGCCCTGACGACAAATATTTTTGATCGACATAGAGAGACACTCCCGATGAGTTGCACCAAACTGTGCAATATTTGCGCCCGACTTCCCTTGCTTAAGCAGCGCGGTCTATACTGAGATTATCTCAACACTCCGCTCTGGCACACACTATGATCAAATGTTACCTCGATCTATTACTAAGCAAGCGTAATATTAACGCAGAGTCGCTCATTGCCGATACATCATTGAGCCGTGCAACTGTTAGAAAGTTGCTGGATGGCAGCGCCAACGAAATCCATTTCGACGAGCTTGAAGCGCTGTGCGACTATCTAAAATGCGATGTCGGCGATTTACTTAGTCATCAAGGTTGATGGTTAGCGTAAGCAAGGCGACCGAGTAGCTACGCAACCACATAAATGTCGCCATCAAAGCTGCCTTGTATCGTTATATTTTGACTACTTAAGGTCCGCAAATAGTCGATTTGCTCTTTGCCGATTACCTGCCCTGGCACCAACAATGGAATTCCCGGTGGATATGGTGTAACGAGTCCTGCACATATCCGCCCTTCACTCTCGGCCCAATGCACAGCTTCACGCTCAGCAAAAAAAGCTTCATTCGGCGAACATGCGAGCTGGATTGCCGGCAAACTCGGCGGCAATTTGCTTTTTCGTTGCGACCGAGACAGTTTCACTTTGCCTGAGTCTAGCTTTTTAAGCGCATTGTAGAGCCGCACAATTTTGGATCGAGTGCCACCTAAGGTAAGTAATACCAATAACGTAGAATGCGTATATTTTTCGATCTCTAAACCAATTTCATCGAGCAGATAATTGTGGATATCGGTATGTGAATAATCGAGCTTAGAGATATCGATCAAAATTTTCAGCGGATCGTGCCCCATGTTATCGCTATCAAAATGATCAAACATTTCGCGAAATTGATCGGGGCCCAAAATACGAATTTTATTCAATGAACGCATTTGCTCTTTAAATTCGGCAACATGATTGAGCAATGCGTGAAGGATCTTGTAACCCTCCATTTCGAGCTGTTTATGACACACATCCAGCGATGCGATTAACTGATACTTTGGTGACGTGCTCGAATATATATTGTAAACCTCTCGAAAGAAGTCTTTATCAAAGTCTGGGTCATTAATATGGATATACGCGGCCTGCGAGAACGCCGACACGACCTTATGCGCCGAGTGAGTAACATAATCCGCGCCAGCATTAATTGCTGAGTAATAACGCAAACTCGGATGAAATAGTGAATAAGCAAACCAGGCTTCATCAATGAAAACCTTAATATTCTGCGCATGAGCCAGCGCAACTATTTGCCGTAGATCACTTAGCAACCCGTCATATGTGCAACCAGTCAACACCAGTAATTTTGCATCTGGATTGTGCTGAATGGCGAGTTCAATATCGGCTAACGATGGCGGCGCAAATAGACCATAGGTTGTGTTCAAAATGCTTGGAAGATAAACCGGAATACTGCCCGATTGCAAAACACCGTAATGCACTGACTTATGGCAATTTCGGTCCACAATAACTTTGTCGTCACGACGCAACAAGGTCTGTAGCACGATCTTATTCGAGGTCGATGAACCATTGGTTACAAAATAAGTGTGCTTGGTTTCGAAGGTCGCCGCCGCCGCATCTTGAGCTCGACCAATACAATGCGTACTGTCCGATAGTGAGCCTAATGAATCGACCGATACTGATAGATCGCCAACAAACACGTTTCGACCATAAAACTGATAAAAATCATTGATATATGGTGAATTCCTAAAGCTAGTTCCACCACTATGCCCTGGCGTATGCCAAGAATCATTGGATTCCGCGATGTAACGTCTATAGGCCGTCCAGAACGGTGTTTGAACCCGGTCATCAAAATCATTAATTATGTAACCCATTACCGACTCAGGGTCTGAAAGCGCGTCCTCGCGAAAGAAAAAAGATTCAATTTCGCTCGATTCATCAACGATATTTAAACCACGAGTGTCGTCGCCGACCACGTACACCGGCAACTCTAAGCGAATGTCTTTAATTTGCTCGATTAAATTCGCTTTATCGGTGACCGTCCGCTCGTGTGCATCCCAATGTAATACCACTGCTTGAATATCGCCGTCTTCACGCACGAAATCTAATGCACTAATTGAGTCAGCACATTCCACCACGCTAATCTCAATGTCGTTTCTCTCAAACGAATCAATAATAGACTCAAAGGCGGAACTCAGCTCTTGGTTAAGCTCGGGCTGGTGTTCAATGACGAGGATGCGTAACAGTGGTTTCATAGTAAAGAGTACAAAGAAATTTTGCGCACTTTACAAGAGTCCTTAAGTAACAGCCACTATTTTTTGGTCATTACACACTGATTAAGCTGCGCGTATATTAACCTTCATTCTAGCTGCTTCCGCGTTATCTAACCTAGGTTTACCAAGCTTATTGACAATAAAATACCGTTAGCCTGCGATTATTTGATGACGGCCTATTGAAGTGGACTTCCCAGACTTGAAATAGCCTCACTAGCGCTTGGAATAACCGCTTGAAAACTAACTTCCTGACCATCTCGTAAGCGTTCACCACCACGAATAATCACCACATCATTAGCAGATACTTCGCCGATCACTTCAATCATATCGCGCTCTGCATAGCCAAGCTCAACATCTCGTTTGCTCGCCACGCCCTCTTCAACCACATACACATATTGCGCGCCGGTTCTTAAAATAACGGCATCGCGCGGAATCGCAACCACACTGCGTGGTGCGGCACTCGGCAGTGAAACCCGTACTGGCGAACCGACCAGTAAACCACTATCTTTGAGTGACACCCTTAGCTCCATGGTACGACTAACTGAATCGCCGACCGGCACCAGAGCACGTAACGGCGCTTTAAACGTCCTGCCAAGACTGGTGATTTCTAGCATTGTCCCCGGCGCGAGTGGCTGTACTAATGCCGCAGGTACTTGCGCACTGACTTCTAGGTTTATCGTATCTACCAAGCGCACTACCGGGCTACCAGTCTGAGCATATTCGCCTTGCTGAATTGACTGGCTCACTACCGCGCCAGGAAATGGCGCTCGAATTGTGGTTCGATCCAAAGAATTCTGTGCGGCTTGCAAGGCGGATTCGGCGCGCGCTACGTCCGCACGTGCGGTATCGCGATTAGAGCGCAACTCAGCTATGCCAATCTCCGAGACACCGAGCTTATTATTAGCCAACTCGACTCGATTAAAGTAATCCGTATGGTAGGTCAAAAGGCTCTGCAAGCGCGCTAACTCAGCGCTACGCTGCGCCACCATTTGCTTAGCATCGGTGGCATCAATAGTAGCGATATTGCCGTTAGCTTCGAGCAACTCCCCCACCTTGGCAATCTCGAGTATCTTGCCTGAAGTCTCAGAAGCGATCACCGCATCTCGAACACTAATAACCGTGCCAGGTAACACGGTGTGCGGTGCCATATCGATCATTTTAGCTTTGGCAATCGCGACTGGAGCCGGCGGTGGCCCAGATCGCTCGGCATCATCAACCGTGGCCTCTACTTTGCTTACGCCGAATAGTAGATACCCCGCCAGCCCGATCGAGGCAAGTACAAGAAAGGCAAAGCCAGCTAGCAAACGACGATTATGAAACCACTTTGGTAGCGGTGCTTCGATTACATTATCAGTGTCTTCGTACATCATTGTGCTTTGATCCATTTTAAACCTCGAAAGCGCTGCAATAAATTAAGTTCAGGCAGTGGCTCCAAGCGGAGCAAGCACGGCAAAAGAATAAGAGTAAAGAGAGTTGAAACAGCCATTCCACCGACAATCACAGTAGCAAGACCTTTGTATATGATACTGCCCGCACCAGGCGCAATCACCAGCGGCAGCATTCCCATTAATGACGTCAGCGTGGACATTAAGATCGGGCGCATGCGAGTTTGCAGCGCCTCCCGAACAGCGTCATCTTTATTCATTAAATCGCGTTGCGCACGACGCGTTTCCGAAACCAGCAAGATGGCGTTATTGACCACCAGCCCTAACAGAATAATAAAACCAATCATGCCCAGTAGATCCAGCGGGGTTGGGGTAAATAGATTGAGTAAACGCACGGCAACAATCCCACCAACCGCGGCCATAGGCAGAGAGATCATGACCAATAGTGCATCCTTTGGTGACTTAAACAGCGCCGCCATAACCAAAAACAGCAACACCACAGCCAGCGCAAAATTACCACGTAGATTCAAGATCGCGCGCGACAAAGAATCGGCATCACCACCATAAGAAATATTGGCATCGGACGGTGTAATTCGTCTAATTTGTTCTTCTAAACTGGTTAAAATCGCCATTGTTTCACCTAGCGCCAAATCTGGTGGTGCAGCAATGTTAAGCGCAATCGTGCGCCGTGCATCTAGGCGATAAATTTGATTTGGTCCAACACCGCGTTCGATACGAGCCAAATCACCAAACGGAATAACAGCCCCCGAAGGAGTCACCACCGGCATCGTTTCAAGTTGCTCGGGAACCGCCCAATCCTTGGTTCGAAGCAAAATATCTAAGCGCGACTCCTGATGGAAGAACTCACCAAGCCACAGCCCATCACCAAATGCGCGTAGTGTTCTGGAAAGCGACTCACGAGTCATACCGACTTCCGCTAAACGCCGATCATCGGGAATGAGCCTAAGCTCTGGAGTCACAACCTGAGGATCAGGATTCATCCGCACACGGCTGCCCGGCAAGTTCTCTTGAATTAGATCGGACACCTCAACCGCCGAGGCATTTAGCGCGGGAAAATCAACGGATTGTAAATTGATACTAATGTTGGCGCCGCCCCCGAAACGCCCAAACAAAGAGCCTTGCTGAGCAAATGACTGGGTATCTGGAAAACCTGAGAGTATTTCATCATTAGCGATTTGAACCATTTCATCGACACGCGACTGATCCTCTACGCGGATACCAATATTACCGCCCCATGGTCCGGTAAACAGATAGTAATTTTTAAGCTTAGGTTGCTTTTCTCCACTCATGTACGGCGCCAAGCGTTCTACTACAATTTCGGCAAATTCTTTTTTCACCAAATCAGCGCTGGCGCCCGACGGAAATGAGATAAAAGCATCCACCGCATCACGCTTAACCGGCGGTAAATAGTTTAATTGTGGCCATAATACCCAGCCCAATAACATTGGAATAACGGTCAAACCTGCAATCCAAGACG
The DNA here is from genome assembly GCF_003315245.1 of Arenicella xantha. Lineage (NCBI taxonomy): Bacteria > Pseudomonadati > Pseudomonadota > Gammaproteobacteria > Arenicellales > Arenicellaceae > Arenicella > Arenicella xantha. Next base: position 150,795 of record NZ_QNRT01000002.1, read on the forward strand.
TACGTTTACGTGAAGTGTCGGTCAACAACATTAGTCGGTTCACCAAACCGTGCCAGCGCTGATCGCCTTCGACACTTGGGCTATCTTCAGCACGTAAGAAGTACGCGGCACCGGCGGGTAAAATCAACAAGGCGACCAGAAAGCTAAAGCCAACCGCAATGGCTATGGTCAATGCCAGGTCGGCGAATAATTGACCTTCGACATCCTCAAAGAACACGATTGGCACGAAAATCACAATGGTGGTTAAGGTTGACGCCAATAATGCGCCACCGACACTCCGTACTGAGCTTAGCGCAGCTTTAGTTGGCGCCATGCCCGCGTCCACCTGACGCACGTAGTTTTCTAAAACCACAATGGCCGCATCCAACACCATACCTGTTGCAAAGGCTAATCCCGCTAACGAAATCACATTAATGCTACGACCAAATAGGTTTAGCATGACAAAGGTCGCCATTAGGCTTATTGGAATGGCGGCCGCAATCAAAAGGGTTGCCCGAACACGCCGCACAAACAGCCACAGAGAACCGACAGCTAACACGATGCCAATACCCATGTTTTCGCTAAGCAGGGAAACTGCGCGGCGAATAAATACTGACGGGTCGAAGCTTTTCTCTAAGGTGACGCCATACTGGTTTGGCAGCGTTTGGTTCAACAAATTCATACGCTCCAGCACTTGATCAATCGCTGCGAGCGTATTGCCGCCGGGCTGCCGAATCAGCTGCATACCGAGGGCTGGATGGCCATTTTGATAAACCACACCTTGCGAGTCGTCAGGCCCGACGATTACTTGCGCGATATCACCAAGTTTGACGGCGGCACCATTACGCCAAGCCAAAATGGTTTCAGACAATTGATCCGCTGCGTATCGGCCCTCGAAGCGCAATGTAAAATCCCTGCGCCCTACTTCGATTTTACCGCCACTCACATCACTTGACCGATTAAGCACCGACGCTATCGACTCAATTGAAATACCGAGTTGCGCGGTTAAAAATGGATCGAATTCAACGCTAACAATTTGCTCGCCGACATTACGATTCACATCAACTCGGCTCACACCTTCAATGTTTTCAAATTCCGGTGCGATGGTCTTCTCTACAAATTCACTAAGGTCATTACTCGAAATGAGCGAGTCCGGTGCATGCTGAACAAATAGGTAAATCAGCGTATCACCAGATCCACCGCCTCCATTACGATATATCTGCGGGCGATCAGCATCAGCGGGCAAGCCTCTGACGCGTTGAATGCGGCTCGACACCTCCGTGAACACCTGATCCATGTCGGTGCCCAAGGCAAATTCCATATTGATCCATGCATTGGCGGTATTTGAAAAAGACCGTAGCTCGGTCATCCCATTAATGCCCCGAAGTTCTCGTTCGATTGGTTCAACCACCTCGCTCTCGATTTCACGGGGGCTGGCCGCTCGCCACGACACCTGCACCGCGATTACCGGTCGTTCGATTGACGGTAATAGCTGAACCGGCAGCTTCTGCACTGACACGATTCCAATCAATATGAGCAAGCATATTGTCGCGGCGGTAATCGCTGGATTATTAATAAAAAACCGAGTGATCTTCACGATGGGAAGCCCTTTTTCAAATGGTTTCTAAGCTTTTGAAAAATTATGGAACGTAGTGTCTAGCGCGGATAGACCAATCGCATCACAACTACTTATTTCAACAAAAAAACAGAACCAAGATTATTATTCAGTGCTTTACTGGCAAACACTCATTTCGCAAACGGTGAATTATTCGCTTATGTGTTGTTAGATGCTTGATTACTGGTTTTGGTTGCAAAAAATGACAATTAATTCCTATTGTCTTATATAGATGCCGCTTACCAGCGACGATCGCCATATATAGGGGAATGAGAAGTTGCCGCAGTTGTCTGCTGCATGTCGGTGCAGATAAAACTCGACACCGAGTCAGAATAATTAGGTGATGACCAACCCGTCACGCAATGTTTTTTTTAAGTGTGGTCACAATTCACAATCAGCGACAATACCCAATTATTTACTCGAAATCATCGCAGCAACTTTGCGTGCCTATCAACGTTCCGCTGTAGTCGCCTAAATCTGATCCATTATCTATCGGATCTTGCGTCACACTAAACGTGGCAATTTGCTCACACACCAGCTCAGTTCCACAAAGTTGAACGATATTTAACTCTCCGGTGATGCGGTTGTTGGCGCTATCAATTACACCACTGAAGGTAATCTCAATATTCAGATCTTGCCCGCCTCGGCACTCATCAATACGCGAGACACTATTACCAGAAAAGGTTGCTGATGCTCCCCGAGTCACGACAATGGGGCCTTGCACCTCAGTAGCGGTTACCGTCAACGTAAGCGATTCATTGACCGCTGTGGTAGTGAAATTCGAGCAGCTTGTTTGCGCATGAGTTGGCGTTATCAAACTATTAATTACCGGCTTACTCCACGCCTTAGGCAACACAGGAACCATTGTAGATGCGCCGAATATAGTTAAGAGTGCTTCCCTTCGAGTTGAGCTAGTCCGTTTCATAATGTGCTTAAGGCTGATTCTGTATAAATGTAATATACCAGCGCGCCTTATGAATGCCTACCCAGACGACCGTGCATTCAGATTCATCACGTCCAATCCAATTAACTGTATCAATTTCGCTGCCCGCTTAGTTAGCAACAACCACCTCTTACCGCTTCCATTCAATATCTTGCGGCCACGGTTTCTGACCACATCCAGCACACACCACATCTAGGGTTAGTGGGTTTCCACACGGATTATGTACTAAACGGTTGTTAACCTGTGACGCTTCCAGCATGTTCTCCACAACCCATTGCCGTAAACTCATTATAAATGGAAAAAGTGATTTTCCTTTATCGGTCAGGTGGTATTCGTATCTCACTGGATTGTTTTGATATGGGTCTCGGCGTAACACCTTAGCCTCAGCCAGCAGTTTTAAGCGCTCGGCAAGCACACTCGATGGTATGTTTAGTTGGTTAATGAACGCGTCAAATTTTCGCGCCCCGAAAAAACACGCAATCAGAATTAAAATCGTCCAACGATCGCCGACCATGCTTGCCAAACCAGGGTCAGTATCGGGCTCGTCTTTGCCTGACTTAACGACACGTTTACGATGCTTGGCGTTACTTGCGCGAATTGTATCGAGCTGATTATCCAACTGCTCAGACATATCTAGCCAACTGACATCATTGAACGCTACCAGCGTGTCGCAGGCGCGGCAAACCGGCTTAGGAGCCAATCGTTCGCCACAAACGCGATGATATAAGCGTTGCGCAACATTGTGCTGACGATCATTGTTCTGCCGCCAATCAGCTTCCCATTGCAGTGCTAGTAAAGAGGAACTCATTAAACTCAAGCCGCGCTGCGTAAACTTGTATTCGAAGCGCTTAGAAGACGCTTTGGTCGGCGCGCGATACAAGATTTCCTTTTCGATTAATGCATTTAAGCGTCGCGTCAAGGTGGCCCGGCTGATCGAAACTCGATGGCAAAACTGTTCGAAACGCGTGGCACCGTAAAATGCCTCTCTCAAGATCAGCAATGTCCATCGGTCACCAATTACATCTAAGCCCGCGGCTATCGGCTCGTTGAGTATCAATTGATTAGTCATAAGCCAAGTGTATCAAAGCTACTGAATAATTACTGATATGCCCAACTAAGCCCAACAAACATAATCTCACAAAAAGTCTTATAAAGAGAATTACTAATACCATTCAATAGAAGGATTGACTTAATATCAATATACATATAGTTTCATAGACGAAGTTACTAAATCTTGCTATATCATGAAAATTCTCGAAAAAAATACTATCAAGCACACTCTCAGGCGTAGCATCCACCCGTATTTAAACGGAGCATGGAAGCCAAATTACACCGAGTACACCGCCACCGACATGGAAGTGATTGGCACCATTCCGTCAGACATTGATGGCGTATACCTACGTAATACTGAGAATCAGCTGCATGAACCCATCGGGTATTATCATCCGTTCGACGGCGACGGCATGCTGCACGCAATGTCTTTCAAAGACGGAAAAGCGGAATATCGCAACCGGTTTATTCGAACAAAAGGCTTCGAGGAAGAACAAAAGCTCGGTAAATCAATATGGACAGGCTTCGCCAATGACCCGAAAAAATCTAAGCGACCAGGCTGGGGCGCACAGGAACACCTAAAGGATTCATCTTCCACCGATGTGGTGGTACATGCCGGAAAAGTGCTTTCAACATTCTGGCAATGCGGCGATGGATATCGCTTAGACCCATACACATTAGAGCAATATGGAGCAGAAAATTGGGTTCCAGCCGAAGGTATTTCCGCCCATCCCAAGGTCGATATAAATACCGGTGAAATGCTGTTCTTTAACTATTCGAAAAAAGCACCCTATCAACACTACGGCGTCGTCGACAAAGATAATAATCTCGTTCACTACACACCAATCCCCCTACCTGGACCGCGCCTTCCACACGACATGGCGTTCACCAAAAATTACTCAATATTGATCGATCTGCCATTCTTTTGGGATCCAGAGAAACTCAAAAAAAACCAACACGTGCCCACTTACTACGGCGATACCTTACCCACGCGTTTCGCGATATTCCCCAGGTACGGCAGTGCTGAGGATGTTATGTGGTTTGAAGCCGACCCGACCTACGTACTGCACTGGATGAATGCTTACGAAGACGGTGACGAAATCGTGCTCGACGGGTATTTTCAAGACAATCCCGATCCGGCGCCGATGAAAGGTTTGCCTAAGCTAGTCGGTAAATTCATGGCAGGATTAGACCAACGGTCTTTCAAATCCAAGTTACATCGCTGGCGTTTTAATCTGAAGACCGGCGAAGTCACCGAGAAACACTTAGATGATAAAATCTTAGAATTCGGCACATTCAACCAGCACTACGCTGGCGTCAAGTCTCGTTACCTATATTCAACCTGGAGCAAACCCGGTTGGTTTTTATTTTCGGGGATCGTTAAGCACGATTTAGAAACCGGTGAATCATGGAGCCTGCCATTTGGCAAAAAACGTTATGGTAGCGAAGCTCCATTTGTGCCGCGAATTGGCGCAACCAGCGAGGATGACGGTTATCTCGTCAGTTTTATCACTGACATGAAAGAAAACCGCTCTGAATGCATTTTGGTCGACGCACAAGACATTGAAGCCGGCCCAGTCTGCCAAATTATACTACCGCATCGAATCTGCAGTGGGACACACGCGGCCTGGGCTGACGGCCCGTCGATACGTGCCTACTCCGAGACCAGCAGCGATGAATAAAAGCCAATTCTATACAACCAGCATGGTAAGCCATGAACACTAAACCAATCTATATCTTGGGCGGCTACCAGACAGATTTTTCACGTAATTGGAGCCGCGACGGAAACACTGTTTATGATTTATTTTCATCTACCGTTAAATCCGGCTTAGCGAGCAGTGGCATCGATGCGAGCGAAGTCGAGGTTGGTCACGTTGCTAATTTTGAAGGCTCGTTGTATACCGGGCAATCGCACCTCGGCGGATTTTTTGGGCACGTAGACCCAGCAATGCAAACCATGCCAGCCTCTCGCCACGAGGCTGCCTGTGCCTCTGGGTCAATGGCGATGCTAGCCGCGATGGCTGATCTAGAGTCAGAACGTTATGGATTAGCCTGTGTGGTTGGTATCGAAGTGATGCGTCAAAAATTTGATGATAGTCTCGATCGACTGCAGGGCGCGGCCTGGGTTGGCGAGGAGTGGCAGGACGCTAATTTCGTATGGCCTCGGGCGTTCAGCGACATGATTGATGCCTACCAGAATAGATATGGTATAAATAACAATCACCTAGCGGCCATTTCTCAGAAAAACTTTGATAATGCCAAACACAACCCTAACGCGCAATCGAGAAATTGGAGTTTCAGTGATGAAGCCTTTAAGCCTAGCAATCAAGCTACTGACCAAGATGCAGCCCAAGCCAACCCCGTCATTGAAGGCAATATACGACGATTAGACTGCGGGCAGGTCACCGATGGCGCAGCGACTGTGTTTCTAGCTACTCAAGAGCGAGCACAAGAGTACGCGCTAAAACACGGCAAGAACTTGGCGGACATTCCACAAATCAAGGGCTGGGGGCATATCAACGCTCCCATGCTATTTAGTGAAAAGCTCCGTTCAGGCGCAAACTCACCATTTCTGTTGCCACACGTGAATACCTTATTTTGTCAAACTTTGCGTCGTGCGGGCTTAGCCAGCCTTGATGACATTCACGGATTGGAATTACACGACTGTTTCAACATAACCGAATACATGATCTTAGACCATGCCGGCCTTAATCGCCCCGGTGAAATATGGCAAAGTATCGAGCAAGAGTACTTCGTTAAAGACGGAAAACTGCCAGTCAACGTCAGCGGCGGCTTAATTGGGCTTGGCCATCCGGTGGGCGCTACTGGCGTGCGGATGGCCTTAGACTGCTACAAGCAAACTACCAATCAAGCCGGCGATATGCAGATCGATGAATGCCAAACCATGATGACCTTCAACTTAGGCGGCAGCACAACCACCTGCGCAAGCTTGATTATTGGCACATGAGCATTAAACCTATCCGCTATTTTTGACTTGTATAGAGTTTATATTGGTTCAAAGTGTGGCAAATACACGCCAAGAGGCTAACCCAGCCGATGCGTCATTTCTTTTGTAGAATCGGATGTATCTACCCCAAAGCTTGAAGCACCCATTAGTTTTGCTGGCTCTAGGCAGTTAATTGGCACAGTTCGCCCCCAACTCTATGGGCGCGGTCGGGGCTGATTCGTCAAACACAAACGAGCAATGAAGTTTAGATACGGCTCCGTCAACCAAACCTTCTCTAAACACTGCATTGGAAATAAATGTGTGTCCGGCAGTCGCATTGGTAGAGTTAGAGGAACGAACAGCCGCGCTCGCTGCTAAAATATCGACCCCCGTGATTCTTGATCGATTAGTGCTAGAGTTACTATAAATGCCGTAATTCGAGCCAGAAGCGCCGGTTACTTCTATGCGCAGGCCGCTGTAGAGTCCTTTGCTGGCAGAATTGCTGTAGATCCCGTATTTATTTCCTGAACTGGAATCGATATCAATCGAAGATCCAGAAACGACCCCATCAATGCTGGAATTGAAATGGATGCCCGCCTGAATCGAAGTACAACCATCAATTGTAATGCGATTACCGATGATGTTGGCGTTGCCAGTATTAACCAAAATGCCCGTCGCTAATGTACAGTCGCTAAGTTGAATTAAGTTGTTATGAGAATTGAATACGCCGGAAAGAATATAAACGCCATTAACATCGTTGCCATCGCTAAGCTCGATGGTGCTGTTCGACAAACTAAAATCTGAGGAATTGGCATAGATACCGTAGTTACTCCCAGGCCCATCAATTTCGATTCTTACGTCGTCGATCAGTATGCCGTCATCGCTTGATAGGTAAAATCCTAGGGCATTGTTGCCGCTTGTACTGGAATGACGGATAGTTAAGCTCCGAACACCGCTATTACGGTTACCATTAAAGACCGCCGATTCATTACGGACTGTAGTTGAGACAGTGCCAAGCAATACTGTTGCGTTTTGACCGCTGCCAGACACATCCACATATTGTTTCATGTTTATGATTGACGCAATCGGATAGACGCCAGGCGCAATCACAATTAGGTAGGGATTGCTTGCACTTGCGTCGCTAATCGAGTCCATGGCTGCCACAGGGTCAGTAAAATCACCGTTAGCCTTCGCTACAGTAACAATATTCGCCAATGGCTTTGCATCATCACCTGACATCGGAATGACTACGACTTTATTTTGTGCAAACACCGTGACTGACGCAGTCGCCAGCACCATAACCAGCGCGCAACCAAGAGTTAATTTGAATTTTCCTAGCATTTTTGACTCATTTTGACTGGAGGGTTGATGAACCAGCTAGGCCCACATAGGTTTACGATACTCTATAAGCGCACCAGCCTATCAACAACGGGCCAAACGGCCACCTCAATAACTAAACCCCGTCAACCTTGGGGCTGCGAACAGGCTGCTAATCAACTAACACTCTACTCCAGAGCCTGATGCGCTCGGAATTACCAGTACCGAGTCTTGATCAGATCGATAATGACTTGAAATAACAGGCTCACCAAATTTGGACTTCAATACTTCAATATCAACACCATAGGTCGACTCGATAACGCCGCTCATCAACACGTCTTCAGTGCCACCTTGCGCGCTAATCTCGCCACGATTCAGGACAATAAGCTGATCGGCGAACTTAGCGGCCAAAGTTAAATTGTGCATCGACACAATGGTGATGACTCCACGCTCACATGTCTGTTGCTTCAGAGCATGTAGAACTTGCAACTCTCGATGTATATCAAGCGCGCTAGTGGGCTCATCCAAAAGATACAGATCTGGATTGCGGATCAATGCTTGGCAGATTGCCGCTAGCTGTTGCTGACCACCGGAGAGCTGGTTGATATTTTTATGGGCAATGTTGTCTAATTGAAATTCGCTAATAAGTGCGGCCGCCGCAGCTACATCTTGATCGCTGACCGCCCAACTTAGATTACTCTTACGAGCCAGCAGGATGGTTTCAAACACGGTTAAGTTAGCCGTATTCCCAGTCAATTGTGGCAAGTAACATACGCGACTCAACCAGTTCGCCTTGGACGTTTCCTGCAACTCGATATCATTTAGAAAAATAGCGTTAGCGCTCACTGGCAGCAGGCCCGCTAGCGCTTTAAACAGAGTACTTTTACCCGCCGCATTTGGACCAATTAACGCAACAAAGCTACCTGGCTCAAGGCTATCAACATTAATATCTCGCAAGATATGGCGATTGCCGTAATCACAGTTCAAAGACGTTACATTAAATGTCATGACCAACTTCTTCTTTGTGTTTTAAGTATTAAACTGATAAAAAATGGAATGCCAATTAGCGATGTGATCATACCAATTGGATAGATCACGCCGGGCGTTGCGGCCTTACTCACCACAGAAGTTAGCGACATCAATAGCGCTCCAGCGATTATTGATAGCGGCAGAAAAAATCGCTGGTCTTCGCCCACTAACATGCGCGCAATATGCGGGCCGACCAAACCAACGAACCCGACGGTGCCCACAAACGAAACCGCGGTTGCGGTTAATAAAGACACACCAACCAATATCTCAATACGCAGCCGCTTAACGTTAACGCCTAAGCTACGGGCTTTTTCTTCGCCCATTCGAAGACTTGTCATGGGCCAAGCACGGACCATAAAGAGCAACATGATTGGCAGCAATACAGCACCACACACCGAAACTGAATACCAACTCGAGCGCCCAAGTGAACCCATCATCCAAAATACAATCTGGCTTAATTGAGCATCAGTGGCAGCGTATTGAACAATACTCAGCAGCGCGTTAAACGCAAACAAGAGCGCAATGCCAACCAACACCATTACTTCAGCCGAACTCTCCTTAATACGGGTAAATACGTACAGCAACGCAGTGGTCAAAATAGCAAACACAAAGGCCGAGACCGACGAATCGACACCATCGGAAATTCCCAATATATTGACATTAAAGACCAACGGTAATGCCGCACCAAAACTCGCGGCAGATGAAATACCCAAAGTAAATGGGTCCGCCAACGGATTATTTAGCAAGGTTTGCATCTGAGCACCGGCTGCCGCTAACATAGCGCCGATCAAAATTGCGGTAATAGCAATTGGCAAACGAATATCCCAAACGATTAAGCGAATATTGCCGGCGCTGGTTTCAGGCTCAAACACCGCACTGAATATCTGCGACCAAGACAAACCACCGGGACCAGTGTAAATGTCACTCACAAATGATAAGAACAGCAAAATCAAGCCAAGCGTGATTAGCATAACCCGCTTTTTATTGTTCAATCGGTAAGCATTTGAAACCGCATTTATCATAGCGTTTCTAGAGTCCAGTCGAGCTTGGTATCTTTAATATGCTTGAGCAATGGAATGTGTCGATCAATGATGCTTTGCACCGCTTGCAAGGCATCATTCGAGTCCGCTTCGCAACGAAAAACTAATGCCCCATCCACCGCGCTCATGTGGCAAAGTCCCATCGGGAACTGCACTTGAGAACAGGCTTCACTTTTCTCAACCGTGACTTTACGGCTAAAGTGATGGCTTAACATATCCACGTATTTGGCAGCTCGTTCTGCCTTAACTTTCGACTTTGCTTGATACATAATTGCTTACTTAGCCTCCTCTATTGACACCGAATAGGCGCCGTTTAGGTTAACTGGATTGCTGCCAGACAGCATAGATTTGAGTGTGTCTTGTGGTGCTAGATCCGCGAATAGTTCTGGGTGAAACCACTGTGCCATTTGCTCGATGGCATACAGGTTTAGCGGTGAGTTATAGAAGTGGTGCCACAGCGAATAAGCACGCTTATTTTTCACTGCATCGAGTTCGGCGAATTTTCTGGCCGCCACGAATCTTGATAGCGATTGACGTGCATCATTGACGCTAACACCAGCTCCAGACAGCAATAAACTATCAGCATCTGAGCCTCTACTCATTGAACCAATAGCGGTGCCAATAAACACATCGAAGTTAGTGCTTAGCACATGCTCATAGCTTAATTGCCCCACTGGCCCTTTTAATAAATCACTGGCAATAGAGCGTCCACCGGCAAATTCAGCCATGTCGGCAAACATGCCCTTGCCGACGCTCAAACAACATTCTTGACTTGCATTCGCCTTGAGCTCAAATAGCACTGACGGATAGGCACTTAACGGAATTTGCGCTACTCGTTTTTCGATAAGCGCCAAGCTATTACGGTAGCGTTCAGCAAATTCGAACGCTTTATCTGAGGCACCAAGCAAGGCACCAATAATCTCGACGCTATTCGCCGTGTGCTTAATCGGCTCTTGGCTAAAATCCACAAACACCACCGGAATATTCGCGGCCTCTAGGGTCTCCGTGATGTGCTTAGACTGAGCACTTGGGCCGTGGCCGGACAAACCAAATATTGCTAGGTCTGGGTTAAGCAGCAGTATCTTCTCAACACTGACGCTCTCGGCACTCGTTCTTCCGAAGTTCTCTATTTGATCAATATCTGGGTAAGCCTGTCGATACGCGTTATACGTATCTGGATCGTATAGCTCAAACTCATTCATCATGCCGGCAATTCGAGTAATCGGCTGCTTGATACCCAGCACGCTGAAAATCGAAATGAACCGCCCTTCTCCTAAGATTACTCGCGTTGCTGGCTTTTCAAGTTCGACCGTGCGGCCAGCAATGTCGACAACTGAAATTCTTGCCAGACCCTGACTGGACGCTAACACTGTTGCAGCCGCCAAAAATAGTAATATGCTTTGTTTCATGGATACCTCACGACAAACTCCGCCGACGTTTTCACGGCAGCGGAGTCATTTGTTAATGGAATTATTTGGGATTAAAATCGGTAGGCAAGCGTTGCCTTCAAATTTCGACCAGGCTCATAGTCGAGTAGATACAGTTCGCCAAAACGCGGATGAAAACTCAAACCAGTGCGTGATGACTGCGAGGCATAAAATTCATCAAACAGGTTATCAACTCCAACTGTTAACTCAAAACCGTCGAAATTCTCTGGCCGCCAGCGCGCCGAAATATTGTGCACAGTGAACCCATCTTTAGCGTTATCCGATGTTGCACCATCTAAATCGACGCCGCTTGCAACCGAACCGACTGCGAGCGCATCCCAATGCAACTCAAGATTAAAGGCCTCTAACCTATAATCGAGATTCAAACTAACGGTGTCGCCTTGGGTCCTATCTAATCGAGCGTTTTCCAAGTCTGCATACGGTGTGAACGCGCTCAATTCGCTTTTTGCATCGGAGAAAGTAAGCAACATCGATAGATTGTTAACCTCATAGCTGACATAGGCTTCAAGACCTTGAATCGTCATATCACCAATATTGTCTTTCCATGTACCTTCACCAATTGACGGCGGCTGGGTCGCATAATCATAAATATAATTATCCAGCTGGGTATCAAATACGGTTACGCCAACACCAAAACTATCGGCGCCAAACATACTGTCTTGAAACGCAATTGAAAATTCAGAATTGACGCCAGATTCCGCTTCAATACCGGCGTTTTCAGCGTCAAATAGCCCGGCTCCGGTAAATACTTCGCCTATTTCCGGGCCTTTAAACAATTCGGTAGCACTCAACTTGAAAATCACATTATCACTGGCCTGAAACTCACCAGCCAGCGCCAGTGTTGTGTCACTAAACGAGCGATTTATCACAGCAGAATCAATGTCATAGCTGTTGTAGCGAATGCCAGGAATTAACGCAAATCGATTGCTCAAACTGATGCGATCTTGTAGAAATAGCGCGATATTTTTAGCGCCCTCGCCCGCCACATCAACACCACCTGCTTGGTATGCGGCCGCATAAGACGTGTCATAGTCGATTATCTCTGCGCCATAAGTCAGTAAATGCGACTCCAATTCAGATTCGACTAAAAGATTGGCTCCAACGTTTTCAGCGCGCCCGGAAACAAGCGCCGCAGAACTCGAAAATGCGGCATTCTGAGCCCAGCCGGTCTCGTCGCGCTTTAGTTCACTTTCGCTATTAAACACGGCCAGTTTAATGCTATGCGAATCCAAGTCGACATCGTAGTTCATCGTTAAGGTATCGCGGCTTAACTCCGTGTCCCACAACAACGGTACGCCTAAACTGTTAGTAATTGCTAAATCTGTGGCCAACCCCATATCAGGCCGATAACTATAATCACCCTGATCCGTATAGCTCTCATAGCCAAGTTCGATGCGCTGGCTAGCGCTAATATCGAACCCAAGCTTAAGCAAAGTGTCGTCGAGTTGGCCTTCAAGACCACGTACTTGACCATCGGTACCGGGTATGACATTGCCAGAAAAATCCAAAATTTCGCCGCCACCAACGTCATAGTTATCTCGGTCTACACTATTGTGATAAACCACCAAATCAAGAGAATCGCTTAGTTGTCCGTAGCCAGTTAATGCCACACTCGCTCCAGAGTTGTCGCTAGTGGTTAGCTGCACTCGACCGCCAAAGGCGTTGTCAAATTCCAGCAGTTGCTTGGCCGATTTAGTTTCAAACCTTACGGCACCACCTAAGCCACCATTAACCACCGAATTAGTTCCAACTTCCACGTCGACCGAACTCAAGATATCAGCGTTGATATGCAAATTGCCCATATGGTGATACATATACGAGTTCTGATTCGCTCCATCAATGCTAATGCGAAGATCTTTATCGTCCATACTACGAATGGTAATGCGCTGATTCAATGAATGCGCCCCGCCAACATCAACACCGGGAATAGTCCGCAATAAGTCGCTAATGTGATCCGCCTGTTTAATCGTGATGGCCTCTTCATCGAGTTCTATTGAGGAAGCTCGAACCTGAGTACCCCATACCAACACTTGTTCGGCCGGTGTATTTCGACTGAGCGACGCCTCGCTATTTAATACGGTTTGCGCCTTGGCGTTTGAGGTATTAAGTGCGCCCACGCTCAAGCCGATTGGGACAATGAGCAATCTATTAAAATTCATAACTAGTTTCCAAAAGTGATAACGATATGTGTTTGTTGCAAATGCAAATCATTCTCATTAATGGTAAGCTACATCGAATAATTGTGTTCCAGAATTTATTATTATTTTCTGACAAAGAGATATGAATTACCGCCACCATGAAACAAAATAGCTCAGCGATACTCGACAATGTTTATGCAAAGGATTTTGAAGCCCTGCAACTCTCAATTGGCGCGTCAGAGAAGGCTATCGGTCTTGAAGTGTCTAAACCCATTCTCAATGGGCAGTTTCGTTATCACGCTTTTCAGAATGGTTTATCGATGCACTCGGTCAATGCCACCGAACAGCAGGATGCCAGCAACGCGATCGAACTACCGCCAGGTCTGAGTATTAATTTTATATTCTCTGGAATCGTGGAATTTGAATTTGCGCAACAGAGCCACACCTTGCAACCGATAGATGACGAAGCTAGCTGTTCGGTAATCGTTAACTCTCGGCAGGAAGTAATGAAGCGCCGTATGAAGAAAGGCGAATATGTCGAGAAGCTCAACATATTTGTTGAGTTACCTTGGCTGGAATCTAGGTGCCAATCAAGTATTGACCGTAAAAACCTCAATTCATTATTGTCGCGAACATCAGTGCTTTCGTGGACGCCGACTAAACAGACGCAAAAGAAAGCTAAACGGTTATTGAAATTGGACCAAGCGATGAGTTTCATGCAAGTCATGCATGCTGAACAGCTAACAATAGAAATATTAACGCAATGCTTGAATGACCTAAATAACCGTATTGAACCGCATAACGACGCCGCTACGCAGTTGCTAAATGACCACTCTCTACGTTTAAAAGCCGCGATCAATGAACACCTTGAAGTGCATAACACGGTTGGCGATGTGGCTAGCGCTCTGAATATGAGTGAACGAACATTACAAAGGAAATTCCAGCGTCACTACGGGGAATGTATTTCCTCTTATATCAAGCAGAGAAAAATGGAACACGCCAAAGTGGCTTTATTGATAAACCGTAAAACTGTCGGCGAAGCCGCTTACATCGCGGGCTACAAACATACCCCTAATTTTATCAATGCATTTAAAAAGCTAACCGGAATGACGCCATCGGCCTTTGTCCGTTCAAACCAAGAGCAAATAGACAAAAAACATCAAGCCTAGTAAAAACAACGTCTAAATGAGCTGCGCCGAACCAAGCGACGGGTACGGCCGCTCAATTCGGAGAATCTTACCCTGCCCTTTCTGGTCAAATCAGAACCGGATCAGGCCTGCTTACTTACGATTTTTATCGCCGAGTTTGGCGCCAGGATTCTCAAGCCATAACAGCGTCGCTATATAAGCAGCAAAGCGACGTGTGTAACTCGGTGACAACTCTCGCATTTGAATCAGTGACTCAATTGCCAACATTTGCGGATTATGCGGCCCCGGATTCTCTGGTCCATCATCTATCGCCTGAGCAATAATGTTGTCAATGTTAAGCCGCTTAGTTGACTCACGATGCACCTGCATCGAGCGCAAAGACAATTGCACCGGTTGCGTAGAAGTGTCCAGTACCGAACCGGTAGACACAACACTGTCTGCCAAACCGCCAACTAAGCTACGCGCCTCTTGTTGCTGTTGCTCTAAGAGGTACTCTAGTGAATTCAACTGTTCGTCATCAACCTCGTCTTGGTCTTGCTCGGTAAGTTCTAAATGCAGTTCACTTAGTGAGGCTAAGCCCTCACCGGTTAATGAGTCACGACTCAAGCGCGCGCTCAATTGCGATAACGAGGTAAACTTGCAACTAGCAAACAGAGCCTGAGCAGCTGGCAACTGGTCTGGAAAGGCATCGGAAATAGTTTCTACAATTAGACCGGCGGCTTCACGATCTTTTACGAAATTTTCGGTGTATTCACTCAATCTAGCATTTATCTTTTCAATCAGTGACGAATTGCTTGTGTGGCGCGGCTCACTCAAACGTCTTAGCAGACTCTTAAGGCAAGCAAAACGAACGGGGTCGTAGTGCTCAATATCGCGGGTTTCCAGCACTGTGTTGAGCTGCGCACCAAGGTTGTCATGATTAAGATTATCTAAACTAGCCCCATCTATGCACAAGGAATCAAAGCCTACGCCACCTTGCTCGGCCTGCTGCTGGCCCTCTTTGTTTACGGCTGACGCACTCATTGCACACTTGAAAGCGGTTTCGTTGCTAGTTTAGTCTCTACCTCGGCCGCAGCTGAATTGCGCGGCACCGGCGACATTTCAACCCGTCGATTCTGGGCTCGACCAGGTTCGTCTTCATTGCTAGCAACCGGACTTTGGTCACCGAACGCTGCGGCGAATACCATATTTGCTGGCATACCTTCTTGTATCAGCACACGAGTAACCGTAAGCGCTCGTTGTGCAGACAACTCCCAGTTGTCGCTAAAGCTTCGGTTGTCACCTCGAATCGGCCGGTCATCCGTGTAACCGCTGATCATCAGCATTTGATCGCGCTCGCCTAAGTAAACCTTCAACGGCGCGATCAAGCTGGCAAGCAAAATCCGACCTTCGGGCTGCAGTTGATCCGAATTTACTGCGAACAACACGCTACCACTAATCGCGATGCGGCCGTTTTCAAGAGTGACTCGGCCGTTACGCAACGGGTCAACCAACGCTTCTTCGAGCGCCTTACGTCGCTGTTCTTCGACTTGACGTTTCGCTGTTTCAATCTTGAGCGACTGCGCTAACTCCAATTGGAAACCCAGCGCCCAAATTAGCAGCAACACGAACACGCCGACTAAGCCGGACATTAAGTCGCCAAAGATCGCCCAAATAGGAGGCGCGTTAGAGCTGCTGTCGTCTAGTTCGTTCACTAGCTTGCCTTTTTAACCGCAGCTTGCGTAGGTTGCGCTTGCACTGCATCGATGATTTTTTGATGCGAAAGCACATTATGATCGATGATTTCACGCGCCTGAGCCACGTAGTATTTCAATTGTTCATCGCTACGAGATGTCGATTGCTCAAGTGATGTTTCGATACGCGTCAGATTCTCAATAAGTTGACTATTCGACTCACTAAACAAGGTGACAGCCGCGTTAAACGCATCGCCTAGACTGGCTATTTCAGCGCTACTGCTAGCAAAATGCTCGGCTACCGCCGCCAACTTGGTGGACTCGCCTTGCATACGCTCACCAAACTGCTCGCCCACTTGACTCAAAGTGTCGGCCGACCGCTCGATCAAGGCATCAACTGCCTCGCGTTGGCCAACCGCACTTTGCTCCAAAGTCTTAGATAAACTATCAAGCTGCTCCATTAGACGCGTTCGTTCGCTTAACAAGTCGTTATCGCGTTCCAAGTTCTTTGTCATCTCACCGCGCAACTTCTCGATGACCTGTGCTGCGGCTTTCGGTGTTTGCGACGCCGTTTCAATCAAGCGCTGCATCGGCTCTTCTAACGCCTGCCCCAACGTGGCTAGGTGACCCGCCACCACGGATTCCAATTCGCCCAAACGTTCGACCGCCATATTGCCACGTGTGCCCTCTTCTTCACGCACACGCTGCAGCTCCACACTGATGGTAGAACTCAACTGCTCGGCTTGCTCACGCTGTCGCTCAGCCCATTGCGCACTCGTGTCACTAAAGCTTTCGATCAAACTTTGGCTAGTTGATTGCAAGTTCTGGCTGGCGCTCGCCATCGCGCTATTTACTGCCTCGACTAAGCTATCACTTGTCTTACTATGCTGTGCCAGATTAGCTTTGAAGACTGTTTGGATCTCTGCGTTGCTGGCACTTAGCGCGTCGTTCAACGACTTCATTTGCCGCTCACTGTTAGACGTTAGCGTTTGCTGTGTTTCCAGTGCCGACTTATTAAGCTGGGCTAAGGTGTTTTCAGCCATCGGCATAACACTTGAACTAATTAGCTCTGCGCTCTCCACTAAGCTGGTTTTTAGTGCCCGATCAACCCGTTCATTAAGCTCGCCATATAGCTCAGTGACTGTACCTTGAAACGATTCTTGATTAGCCAATAAGCGTTCGCCGATACGTTCGCCCATTTGTTCAAGATTATTCGCTAATGCACTAAGCTGCTCAGCGACCGCAGGAAGAGACTGCGCTTGATCTTGAATGGCCTGAAATGCAAGCTGTTGTGTGTAATGTCCAGAAAACTGGCGTAATTCAAGGCCAATTTTAGTATCGAGTGATTGACTCGCTTGCAGTCGTTCACGACGACTCAAGGTTGATAACAAGCCCAGCATCGCGGACGCTGCAACGCCAGCAACCGAGGTACCAAAAGCCAAACCAAGCCCTTCAATCGGTGCGGCTAAACCGGCGCGTATAGCTTCGAGCTCGCTACTGCCTTCAAGCGCAACAACTGCGCCCTTTAGGGTACCGACCATGCCCAAAAATGTACCTAATAAGCCGAGCATCACCAACAAGCCGACCAAATAAGGCGTGACCACGGGCGCGGGCAAGCCGTTATTTGCGCCCTCGATCCTTCTGCGCACCGCGTTTTGTAAACTCGGATGCACCGGCGCCAGCCATTGAACTAAGTCCGTAACCGGATGATTGACATCACTCAGCGTGAGCTTAAGCGTATTGGTAGCACGACGAAACTGCACCAACTCCCATGCGCCTATCGCGTAGACCGCACCAATTACCAGCGTTACGCCAAACCCAAGCGTATCGCTACCAAGAAAAATACCGCCCATCCAAATAATCGCCAATGCCCCTAAACAAAAGGCAGTGCCAAATAGAATTCTAGTCATTATGTATCTGTTACTTGTTCGTTAAGTGCTTCGAGCAATCCCAACACAGGCTGCAAACGCACATCAAATTCAGCGAACAGTAGCTCGCGCATATTGTCATAAAAACGGGCAAGCCAGCCGCCAGGTGCGAGCCATTCGCTAACCTCACTATCGCTCGCCTCTTCAGTTAAGGCATCTTGCTCCAGATGCTCTGCTAATAGTTGCTCGAAACTTCGTTCCAGTATCTTAGGCGTTACACTAAACAGTTTACGAGATTGAATTGTGATGCTGTCATCGACAATTCGATCAAGCACAGCCAGTTTATGCATCTGCGGCGAGGCCGCCGCCAAAGCTTGACGCACTCGCTCACGTAAACTTTGGATCCCAGCCGCCATCTCAACCTGATGGGTAATATAAAATCGTTGGTATGGCTGGTAAACCAACAAGGCATCGGCCTTAACCCCAGCATTGGCACTTGGAACCCGCACCGGCATTGTCTCAATATCCGGCGAAAAACTCCGGCTAATCATCGTTAACATTCGTTCACGGCTCGCCAACACGTCTTCCTGAATGGTGCTTGTATTAGCAAAATTCTGTGCGGCCGAGGTATCCGGTAATTGCTTCAACGCTCTTGCCAAGGTGATTGAATCAGACAACCCAATCAAGCCAGCCAAACGTAGCGATAAGTTGCGTTCAACCGCACTCACCTTGCTGCCTGTGAGCTCGGCAAGCATGTGCACTAACGTTGAACGATCTAACAATGGGGATGTTATCGATTGGATAAAGCAAACAAACACGCTTGCGCGCGCCCTAATTTTTCAAAGCGCCATTATCCACCACAAACAGCAAGAATCAAGTTTCATATTCAGCGTAAAGGCTAACGAACCAGCAATTTAGTAGGCAACTGTCTTGGAAGACGGGTTTAGTCATCAATTCCTAAATAGGCATTCGATATAAACCGTTTAGAGCAGTGCGCGTAACGCGTTTACCCGCGTAGCTACAACGACCGTTTGGCGTGATAATAGTTTTGGATAAATTACGGGATAAATAGTTTGAGTTGCTACACTGCTCCAAGTGTTTACCAGCCCATTCCCTAGCCTAGCAAAATACTAATCCACTAAAACTGTTAGAGTGAATTAGGCAGTATCAAATTGGAGCGGGAAACGAGATTCGAACTCGCGACCCCAACCTTGGCAAGGTTGTGCTCTACCACTGAGCTATTCCCGCATAGAATTTGCATACTGCATATGTTGTTGAAACAGACTGATAAACAGATGATTAGTGGCTGCTTCTCAACGAGGCGTGAATACTATTGAAAACACACGAAAAAAACAACGTCTATTTTGAACTTATTTTCAATCGTTGGCATCCCTAGTTATATCAGTACAGCGTGCAAAAGTAACTCCTCCACGAACTCCACCACGGTGCGATACGTTCTCAATCACTTCGACTTAAGCCAACTGGTGAATTAGCGTCAGTTACTAAGCAAGGCGGCTTCAGCTTGGCAGCATTCCTTAACGTGAAGGTGGTCAATTATCACACAGATTACCGGCGTCAAAATTTACAATAAATCGATAATAATCCACTCAATTTTGCGTATACAACGGCGAATGGCAAGTGCCTCTAATAAAACCCACTGGCCAAGCGGGTTTATAGATTTACACCTGCGCCAGTATGGGTTTAGTGTATTCAGTAAAACCTGAGGACCATCAGCCGCAGGTATGAATCCGAATTTTGACTTGGATCAATCTATAACTGAGAAACTCAGGCTTAATGGGCGTGTAGACCTTTGTGACGAGTCGCCAAAAAGTGATCGTGACACATATCACAATTTAGTCATGGCTTTCGCAACCTCGCTAAGCCCTCAGAAGAACACTTGTGCTTCATGGGCAATTTGCTATGTTGATTCCAGTGGGAGATAAACAGTTTGCTTAATGGAATGAAGATGCTTTTAGAAATTCGGTGTATCAGTAAATCTCCATACTTCAAATGGTTTAAGTTGAATACAAACTACGGTCTAAAGATGCCTCCATTCGCAGGCTCTCGCGAACTGTCTTTAATCACACTGGGCAACAATTAGATAGCGAACTTCTTCCAATGCATACTCAAGGCAACTACCTGTGAAACTCACCGGCAAAAGACTAGCTTTATTGATTTTCCTCGCGGTCATAATTGTGTTTGCTGCAAGATTTATTACACACAAAGTACAAGGCCCAGAATTGTCAGCGTACCGAATCCAGAGTCAACCGCTCACACAGACCGTTGTCGCAACCGGCCGAGTTACCTCAGCATCACGCGCGCAGATTGGAGCAGAGATTTCCGGCGTAATCATCGAACGTCACGTTCACGAGGGCGATCAAGTCCAAGCTGGCGATAAATTGGTAACGTTGCGGTCTGATGAACTAATCGCTCGCCTCGGCGAGGCACAAGCGTCACTGGCTGAGCTTCGCGAATCCAGTAAACCCCAGGCTGATGCGGCATTGAACCGCGCGCAAGCACGGTTCGATCAAGCCAATCGAGAAGCAACACGTAGGCAAGATCTGCTGCAACGCAAAGCAATTTCCCGCGAAACCATGGAACAGGCTATCGAACAAAAAACAGCTGCACGCGCAGCGCTTGAGCAAGCCAAGCTGGCAGCCGATGCGTTGGCAGCTGGTAATCCTGCCGATGTTGCCGCGAGCAATCGCCTTGCGATGGCGCAGGCAGCTCTCGATAAAACCATGGTGCGGGCATTGGTGAGCGGCACCGTGCTCACACGCAATGCCGAGCCTGGCGATGTGGTGCAACCAGGCCGTGTCCTTTTTGAGATTGCTCGTGACGGCCAAACCGAATTGATTGTGCCGGTGGATGAGCGGAATCTAGCCGTATTAAGCCTTGGTCAACCGGCACTTTGTGTGACCGATGCGTATCCAGATCAGCCCTTCCCGGCCACAGTTAGCTTTATTGCACCGGCGGTCGACCCTCAACGTGGCAGTGTGGATATTCGCTTGCAACTCGACCCGGTCCCCGACTTTCTACGTCAGGACATGACGGTATCAGTAAATATCGAAACTGGCCGACGTGAGCAAGCACTAGTCGCCCCCAACGATGCGCTCGACAATGTTGCTGGCGGGCAAGCGCAGGTATGGAGAGTCCATGACGGCCGCATTCAACGAACGCAAGTGACACTTGGCTTGCGTGGACTCGCGTTAACAGAAATCACCAACGGTTTGGAAAATGGCGACCTAATCCTCGCTAACGCCGACGCGTCATTGGTTGATGGCAGTCGAGCACGAGCAGTTGAAGAGGCGCTACCGAACGACTCGACCGACACCGCTACCGCGCGTGAAACACCAGTTAAATTTGACTAACGGTTATGTGGACAGAATGGGCCATTGCCACCAAGTTTCTACGTGAAGGTCGCACGCAAAGCGCATTAATTCTGATCGGAATTGGAGTTGGCGTTGCTGTTATCGTGTTTATTACCGCGCTGATTACTGGGCTGCAAAACAACATCATCGACCGCACTCTAGGTACTCAGCCGCACATAAAACTGTCAGCTCCCGATGAGGTAAACCGAATTTTTCCACCAGCTGACAACAGCGTGCAACTGGTACTAGAGAGTAAACGGGCACAACGACTACGCTCAATCAATAACTGGCTGCAGCTGGTTGATGTGTTAGATACGTTACCGACGATCACAGCGGTTTCACCGGTAATTTCAGGGCCAGCGTTTGCGCGCCGAGGTGAAGCGTTGCAATCTGTGGTGCTGATTGGAATTAATGATGAGCGATACCAAAAGATCTTGCCGGTCAGTGAAGACATCATAGCCGGTGTTTTCGATGTCGGTGCTGGTCAAGCCGCGATTGGTAAGCAGTTGGCCATCGAACTCGGCATTAGCGTCGGTGACAAGCTGCGTTTACAGACTGGGCAAGGCGGCGACAGCGTGCTCAATATTGCCGGTATTTTTGAGTTAGGTGTGCGCGAAATCGATGCGCGCTACGTCTACCTTGATATGAGTCAGGCACAATCACTGCTCAATCTACCTGGCGCAGCTACGGTGATCGACATGACCGTGACCGATATCTTTCGCGCTGACATTACCGCCACGCGCATACGTCGACTGACCAACCAAAAAGTAGAAAGCTGGATGGAAAGTAATGCGCAGCTATTGAACGCCTTGCAAAGCCAGAGTCTATCAACCAACATGATAAGTGTGTTCGTAGCCTTAAGCGTGGCCTTAGGCATTGCCAGTGTACTTTCGGTCAGCGTGGTGCAGCGTACCCGAGAGATTGGAATATTACGCGCTATTGGAATCAGACGTTCACAGATGCTGCGAGTTTTCCTCATTCAAGGTGCGCTGTTTGGCCTGTTTGGCTCGCTGTTAGGCGCAGTCAGCGGTTGCGTATTGGTTTGGGTCTTCAACACCTTTGGGCCGCGGCTATTCTTTATTCCGGTCGACCCTAATTTGCTACTAACGGCGACGCTACTCGCAACCCTCACTGGTATAATTTCGGCCTCAATTCCGGCTCGCCGCGCCGCGCATCTTGACCCCGTGGAGGCAATGCGACATGTATGAAACTGGCAGCCAAGATCCACTTCAAGAAGTGCTGCGCCTACATGACGTTAGAAAGAGTTATAACGTTGGCCTGCCCACCGAGATTGAGGTGCTACACGGCATTGATTTAACTCTACAGCGCCGCGATTTCGCGGCCTTGGTTGGCACCTCTGGCTCGGGTAAAAGCACTTTACTCAATCTAATTGGCCTACTTGATACACCAACTGCTGGGGAAATCGAACTATTAGGAGAGCCTACTCGAGCTATTAGCGATAGTCGGCGCACCGCCCTGCGCGGGCACACCATTGGCTTTGTATTCCAGTTCCACCACCTCATTCAGGCCTTCACCGCGCTGGAAAACGTGCTGATGCCATTAATGATTGCAACGGGGAAACCAAGCGCTGAACAACTCGATCTTGGACACAGCCTGCTCAGTGAAGTTGGTCTCGCCGACTACGCTAAACGCAAGCCCGACCAATTATCAGGTGGCCAGCAGCAGCGTGTCGCCGTCGCGCGTGCGCTGGTGACTCGTCCTGCATTGTTGCTGGCTGACGAACCCACCGGCAACCTCGACAGCAAGAGCGCAGCCGAAGTATTTGACCTGTTCCGCACCTTCAATCAGACGTTTGGTTGTGCGGTATTAATGGTAACGCACGATGCTGATCTTTCTGACCAATGTGACCGCACGATATCACTCGCTGACGGCAGTATTGCTAGCGACACAGGGAGTGCCACGACGCCCGTTTCGCCCTCTGGTTAGAATTTAGGTCCAAGTGCCCTGCTTCGCATGACCTCAGATACGAATAAGCCAATCGCGCCAATAGAATAGCTTGGTAACTTTACGTTAGCACTTCGGTTATTTCAGGTCTGAAACTCAAGCCTGTTTCGGCACTAAAACATAGGTTCCACTATCCACAATTGCCGACCCGGTCATCATTCGATATCTTAATTAATTAATAGCTTTCAGACTCCTGACTCGCTGTCAGCTCAACGGCTTCCCGACTTCCTTCCTATGGAGAGGCATTAACCAAAAATAAAACGAGAGAAGCAGCAATAGCTACTACAGCCAAAAGGTTGGATAAAACACAACAGCCAAAACACCGCTTCCTGACGGTCTTTACACGAGTTATTTATGGTCACTCATGAGCGCGTTGTATCCTTGCACACCACTAAAATTTACCGTAACCGATACTGTTTCGGTAGCGAGTAGCTTTGCGCGATCGTAGTACTCGAAAGTTACGTCATCTGTATACGTTCCTTCTACGCGTCTAGCCTCGTTTTTGCCTTTTATGTCAAGCCACTCGCCAACATACGTAAACTCAACGTCATTGAGTGTTTGGAGGGCTCCATCAGCCTTAACCCAACTGGTACTCGAGTCCTTATTAGTGAATATTAGTCGGTCTTTTTGTTTGCCTTTCATTTCCCGCGCTGGGTAATTACCTACCTTAATCATGCCAATAAACTCCTTTGACAGCAGTTTAAGTTCAAACGGCCCGTCTGTTTGCTGCAGCATGTGTATCCCAATAGCACCCTGCTTTGTGACGTCATCTTTATACCCTGGACCGCGCTCAACACTAATAGAAAACATTTCTCTGTTAACTTCAGGGTTGCGTTCAAACACATACTCGCCTTTTAAATCACCATCGTGGATATTGATTGTCACTTTGGCGTCGAAGTCCCGCGAAGACATCTTGCTGATTTGCTCAGCAGAAAGTTCGCTGTCCATTGTGTTTGCTTGACTGCACGAGGCTAGTAATAAACTACATACAACGAGAGATGCTAATTTTTTAATCATTGTCAGTGTTTCGCTAAGGTCTACTATGCGTTCAAAGCTAGTAAAAGTTATGGTTAATTGAGCGTGTTATATCAGCTAAATATTGGTGAGCAGAAAATGAACGAACCTGGTTGTCGAAGCCAACAGACAAAAGTTGCACGCTATTTCGTTCGACCACATCAGATATTAGTTACGCCCTCTAGTAAGCGACAAATAATACCCAGCTCTCTGACATGAATGAATCCCCTGATTAGGGTATATGTCCGACCTAAACAGTTGTAAGTCTATTCACATGCAGAATCTCCTGCGTGGAGATTACAAGAATATTCTGCTTTTGAACTCAGTCATTTTTAAGGGAGATTACCAACAACAGTCCAGTCAATGGGTTGGGTCTGAGATCATGGTAAGGCAAGTTTACTCAGATCGGCACTATCAACGTATACCCGCCACAAATTCACTGCTTTAATTCGTTAACAGAGTCCCCTACCAACCCAATCGCCGGCGGCGAGAATGGCGCTCGCCTAGACGTTTCAAAACGCTAGATTTATCGAGTTTTAGTACAGAAAATGCAGAATTTTTAGCTACAAACACCTTGTTTCTATTTGAATTCAGTTTAGGAAACATAGGGTTAAGATTCCTCTTAAACATGCCTGTCCCTGTTGTTTTTTTCCAACGCGCACTTTTTAGGTGTTGGGCGGTGGGTACCTTAACGGCGATAAACAGAGAACATTCCATCAACTCACCTCCAGACCGAGTTTATCTCTTTTGACAAAGCGCTCAGACAGCCAATCCGCGAGTTCATTATTCCTATATTGTGACAACAAACGATCTCTACAGGCGATGGCGAATGGGTCTTCTTTAACTGTTTTAGGGTGCTCGTCAAAGAAAAGGACCCGTTCAATAACGTCATCGATAAATTTCAATTTAACATCATACTTTCTATCATCTCCAGCCTGATGAATTTCATCGTTGAAGTGACGCTCAATATATTTTGATACTTTTGCCCAAACATATTGGCCGGTCCCATACGGATTTACACTGTAAACTTGACCAAGTTTTTTATCCTCATACTTTCCCTGTAAGACCCAAGTCCCTGGGAACATTCCCGATAAGAGAGTCTTGAGAGACGGATTGAACCACCCAGTTCTAAACGAATTCTCAACAGTGCCATTTTTAGACCCTAACAAAAAATACGGCGCCAGAATTTCCTCACGCCCGCCCATCATTCCATAGTCCTTAAATGCGTCATATTCATTTTGGACTCTGAAAAAGCTTCGGAGCATAGAAGAAATTCCCTCAGCCGATATATAGTCCGGGCGCCTGTAGACAAATGGATCAGTAGTTAGCTTCTCAAAGAGATTTTCGATAACTTGCTCGTTAAGCATTGGGTGATACCATAAGTAAAATAGCGGAAAACAATAAAAGAGTTTGTCACCTGCTTCTATACATGGGTTTTTTTTCTTAGAAATTTCTACTTTATATTCGCTTGGAAGGCGACCTTTAAAGAACAGAGATTTATGAACCGTTAAGTAACCAGTCTTTACACTAGTCATAAAGGCAAACTGCTTTAAGATTGGAGTAATGTTCTTCCACTCTTGTTTGCGTTGCTCTAAATTATTACGGTTGTACTCTTCCCATTCTTCATGGTCGGGTACCCATGCATTGTCGTCTAACGCATCAAAAATCACAATTGTCACCAAAAAAGGAAATATAAATAAAAGGGGTCAGTGAAGACTAATAGGGACAGGCATAGTAACACTTGAAAAGCACCTTCCAAAATGTCACTCTAGTCACACAAGGAAACAAACTGGAGTTACGGAATGACT